>NZ_CP015456.1 GCF_001888165.1 Syntrophotalea acetylenica | reverse complement strand
CCAGCAGGCCTTCGACGTCGAGACCGTAGACGTAGGTCTGCCCCCGGTGTTTTCGACTTGATAGCCCTTGCGGCGCAACTGGTCGGCGATGGATTTCTTGGTTGGCTTGTAGCGTTTTTCCTCGTCCACATTTTCGGCGAACCACTCCTCAAATTTGCCGTAAAAGAGCTTGAACAGTAGCCGACTGTCGTTGTCGATGCGGCGGCAGGATTCTTCGATGAACCGTGCGAGATGGTCCTCGTTGCGGCGGATCGCTTCGGCGGCGGCGCGTAGTTTGTCGGGGGGCTTGAGACCGTCGCGCTGCCATTCGAGGCAGCCGCGCACCAGCCAGGCGAGGATCCCGGGTTGATTGGCGAGCAGTCGTCGCGGCAGATCGGGGTCTCGCTGACGATATATAGCCGCGTTTTGGGGATCGCTGCGGGCTTCGAGCGCGGGATCGGCCACGTAGCGCAGCGGATATTCGAGGTAGAGCAGCCGCCGAAACAGCGCGAAGTCGGCTGCCAGCCCTTTGGGTGCGTGGTTGGTCACCAGGGCCAGGGTGTGCGTCGGCGTAAAGTTGACCTCGTATTTGTCGTGGGGCGCCCGGCCGGTGAGGGTGTCGGAGCCGGTCAGGCGTTTAACTTTGGCTCCGCTGATGCGGCGATGTTGTTCTGTCTCGGAGGCAACGACCAGCCTTCGCCCGTAGAGCGATATGATATCTGGCGGGCCCGGCGGAGCTTTTAGCGTTTTTTGCTCGAGGATCATCTCGGGGTCAATGGACCAGGCGAGCTCCCGAGAACTTCGTGGAGCGTTTCGAACATCGTTCCCTTGCCGTTAGCGCCCTCGCCGATGAAGGTTGACAGGTACTGTTCCGTGGTCAGGCCGGTGATGCTGTACCCAAAATAGCGCCGCACGAAATCGACCAGGGTGTTTTCCTCCCCGTGGATCTCCCTCTGGAATTTTTCCCAGTCCTGGTTGACGCAATCGATGCCGTGATACTCGACGGGGATGGCGCGCACCAGGTAGTCGCTGGGATTGCCTGGGTATAGCCGGCCGGTTTCAAGGTCGATGACGCCATTTTTGCAGGCCAGCAGCATCGGTTTTTTGTCAATTTCGTCGCCGACGATGGCGAGTGGTTGCTCGACGCAGTGGGCCAGGTGAGGCAGTTGGCGGCGCCGCGCACACTGCGCAGGCGCTCAACCCGCTTTTTGAGGTTTTTGAGCTTGGAGTTGACGCGATCGATCTGTACGGCGAGTTGGCCAGCTAGTGCCGTGGCCTTTCGGGCCCCGGATTCGTCCTTGGCCGTGCGACAATTTTCGGCTTTTTCTTCCGCGGCGGCCATGTCGGAAGACAATGCGTCGACCTCCGCCCGGAGTTTTGCCGCCTCGTCGAGATATTTGACCGCAACGCTCTCGACGGCTGTTGTGCGCGGTTGAGCTTATCGATGCTCCAGTGGTGACCTTCCCACTGGTACCACAGGCCATTTGTTTTGTTGTAGACGTACTGGTCCCGCTGCAGCGCGGTGAACAGTATCCCGTCGCCACGCTCGTTGTTTGCCAGGCACCGCATAATAAATCGTGGGTCGTCGGGTCCGCCAGTTGCCGGCGGGGCCTCGTCTTTTTTCGGCTCTGCCGCCGCGAGTTCGGCGGCTTCCTGCCGGAGGCGTTCTTCGACCTGGGCGGCCAGATCGACCACTTTGTTTTGTGGGTCGGTCACTGGCAGACCTCCGCCAGGGCGCGGACCTTGTCACGCCAGGTCAACACCGTCGCGGGGGTGACGCCAACAATGCGGGCGATGGCCGCCGGATCGGCGCCGAGGCCGAGCATGGACAGGGCGATAAATAGCTGGCGAGGATCGATGCGGGCTTCCTGGAGCAGGGTCCCCGTGGTCGCCTTGACTTTGCGGCCGCAATGCGGACAGGTCAGGCGCTGCAACGCCCGCCAGCGCGCCAATGCCCGCTCGCCGGTGATCGGCGCGCCGCAGCGAGGACACTCCGGCCCGTCGGGATAACAGCGGCCCAGGAACCAGTCCGTGCAGGTGTCCGCGTCAAAAAACCGGGCCGACAATTCAGCCACACATCATCGGGCAACCAACTGACAGGCCCCTGCAGCCCTTCGCTATTTGCAACCTCCCGAAATTGCGCCATTTTTTTGCAACCCTCATTCAATTTTTCACGACCAACAAAAAATTTAAATGGACTCAAAGCCCGGGGCTTTGCCGCCCGTAATCACCGGATCGCCAGGGAGGACCCGCGATCATTTGTCCATGAGCCGGTCAATGTGGTGCCCAAACCGTGACTGGAACCGTGCCTCGACAGCATTGACCGTGGCTTGCTGCACGGGGACCTGGTTGAACATGGTGGCGATGGTGACGGTCGACATGCTGACCACAGGCGTCCTGCCGCGCTGCCCGGCGTACCTGCCCGGGTCGGCTTGTTGTACCCGTAATCGCTGAGGCCAAAGAATCGCTTCTCAGTCATGAACACGCCATTGTGTCCGCTGAGCATGGTTGCCGTGAAGGCGCCAGGGTAGGACTTGCCACCACCGGCCTTGAGCACCGAGCCGGTGACACCCTTGACCTGCCGATACTTCCCGCCCTTGCCTTTGACCGTGCGGCGCACTTCCTTGAAGCCAAAATACTGCAGGCTGATCGGGCGGCCCTTCGCCTGGATAGTGGCGGTCAGATCCCCGATCCTGGCAAACTTGATATTCTTGAGTTCGGCGTTGACCTTGCCCGCTTTCAGATTCCATTTGCCCAGCAGAGCACGTGCCGCTTCCGCCCGCCCCGCTCGGGCCGCATCGTTGATTGCCTGGCTGGCGGCGGGGCTGACGACCTTGGGGTCAAACATCCGCATGGCCTGCTCTATACCCTCGAGCTTGATGCTCAACATGCCGAACCTCCATGATTAATACTGGTGACGCCACGGGGATGGGAGGGGCGCGGGGAGGGAGCGACATCGAGGACACCATCAACACCACGAGAGTAGCGAGGCTGGTAGTCCCGACAGACTGGTGGGGTAACCCGCGACCATGGGCAAACAACGCCTCGCGGCAATGCTCGGGCTTGGCCGGGCAGAGGGCTTGCTGACGACAGGTCAGACAATCGCGGTAGATCATATCGTCTCCTTATCCGCCGCGGCCTTGGCGTTGTCGAGGATCGCGAGTATCTGCTGCTCGACGGTGCGACGCTCTTCGCGTGCCCAGCCCTGCAGAAACGCCAACAGATCCGCGTCACCCGGCAGGAAACGGACGTGGACAAAATCAAGGCCATCGATCAGTACGTCTTCCGGGGTAACCCCACTTAACCGATTCTGTATGCTGGCTATCGCGTTTGAGACAAATTGGTCAAAGGCACTGACCCCTTGCTGGGAGTCAGATAATGGGCCCTCCACCTTCACCGGCCGTGGCGTTGTGGGCGGAGCGACGGTCTCTTCAGTACCAACTGTAGGTGAGGGATCAGCACCTTCTTCAGGGCATAGCCGGGATTCGGCCCACTCGCGGGCGGCGGTAATTCCAGGACAGTCGTCATACCGCGTGGCGATCGTTGCCACAGGCTGCCCCGCTGTGGGCTGTTCCACCTCCTCGTCAGTCTCGACCGTGGGCGAGGGAGTGACACCGGTTTCAGGGTTACTGGCGGTAGCCCTGCCGCCCTTGGGATACTTTGCGTCCAGACCGCCGGAGGCGCGGAGGCGGCTGTAACACGCCCCGCAAAGACCTCGCCCGATGATCCTCTTGCCGGTTGCTCTACACTCCAAACATGCCTTTGTTTCCCCTGTACCCACATCCACCTCCTCTTTGATAATCTCTTTATGACCCTGTGCCAGCCTATCCATCTCCGCGGCCTGCAGGCAACCATGACAAGCAATCCTGTCCTGCCGGTAGCTCTTGCAAAAGCCCGGCTCGATACGCGATCCCAACCGCTCACATCTCACCGTGTGCGCCGCCATCCAGTCATCGATATCTGACGCCGTAAAAATACGGGTCGCTTCGGACGACCCGCGGCGGCTCGAGGGTCTTTGCAATGACATCGATCTCCTCCCGCGTATAAACTCTGACCTGGCCCGACAACGAAGCCCTGATCCGGGCCTCTGCTTTGTGCATCGCTGCAATCATCTCGTTACGCGCCACAAAACCCCCTGATGATTTGCCCGGCAAATACCAACACACCCATCCAGGTGGCAAATATCGCCAGAGCCTCAACCCATTGGTCCAGCAGATCATCCATGAGCCACCGCCTTACCCCGGGGGACAGGGGACGCTGACACAGGGCCCCGCCATAGCATCGAGCGCTGCAAAGCCCAGGGCCGCACAGCGCGGACACGTACCATGGCTTGGCTCTGGAGTCCGCGCCGCGCCAAACAGCGCACCGCACCAGCAACAAACAAACCGGCTCATTTGCCGGCCTCCTTGACCGACAACAACCTGCCTGCCTCTTCCTCGGTCACAACCCGACTGGGCGACACCGTGAGCTCCAAACACCGCCGGGTAGCCCCCTCGACATAGCACGCATCGTTCGGCAGGCGGTGATCCCACCGGACAGGCTTGCCCCGGGAAATGATCCCGAGCAGCGCTTCGGCGTCCTGCAGCGAATCCAAAACAAGAACTTGTCCACTAAAATCGGCCACAATCATGATGCCTCCAGCTGCCCTCCCGAGGGATAAACCCGGCGCTCGAGGCCGGAGGGTCAAAAACCTCGAGCGCCTTGACAACTTCCCTTTTTTTGGGGCCCGGGAGGGACGGCCCGGGGCGGATCTAGCCAGGAGCAGGCAGGTCGGGGTGATCAGCGGCCGCACGTTCCGCCGCCGCGGTCAGGATGCTGTCCATCGGGCCCAGCACATGACAGGCCGTACAAACCAAAATGTCACGATCGCCCGCGGCCGTCGTTTGCACCTTACGGAACACCGGTCCCGCAATCGGGCGGCCGCAGACAGGGCAATTCGTTGGTACCAGCTTTGGCGAGTGAGCTAAGGATGGCCGCAGGTTCATGCGGGACAGGCGCTTACTCACATGCCGCCGCTCCATAATCATCCGCAAAAACCCAATCATTGCGCCTCCGAACGGCCCATGCGCTCATGGGCCCGCCGCGCCATTTCGCGCAGCAGCGGGAAAACAACCCCCTCCGCATGCGCCCACTGCTCAGCACTGAACCATTCCCGGCGCAACTGCTCCGATCTTTTACGACGGTCCGCAGCCATCAGTAACGCTCCATGCGGTCCTTCACCGCTTGCAAAAAAGCAAACGCCTGACGGACCATCTCGTTAATTTCCTGCTCGATGCGCTTCACTTCGTTCCGCTGAACTCTTCCGTCCTCCAGAGCCGTGCCCGAGGCCGCGATCACATCTCCAAACTCTTTAATCGTGCGCGCCAGCTCCGCCTGCAGATTCGCCACGCACTCGGGCGCCTGGGGCAGATCGAACGCCACACGGCCCACACACGCCTCCAGATAATCCAACGGCGCCAGGCTATCGTTCAGGAGCATGTGCGGGATCAGCCAGGCCAGCTTGTATTCCATCGCCTCGATGTGAGGATTGATGCTGTTCCCCAGCGTGCTCTCGGCCAGGCCCAGGTGCTCCGCCTGCCGTTTCAGCGTCAGAGGCCGGGCCTTCGCCCAGCGATACAGCATTTCCCGCAACGTCTCTTCCGGTGGATTGTGTGCGATCCCCGCCATAATTAGCCCCCTTTAAAACATCCTAAAACTGTCCCATAAAAAACTGCTATGCTGGTTTTTTACCAGCAGACCCTGATCGTCCAAGCGTCGGATAACCTGCGCCGCGATGCTGTTCGCGCGGCGCCGGCCGCGCTCCCCGTTGAGCGCCGCATCAAACGTCCGGCGCTCAACTTCAAAACGCCGACACGCCTCCGCCACGCTCCCGTAATAGGAGCGGATGTTCGCCACAGTAGCCGGCTTGTCAAAATCAGGAATGTGAGAAACCGTCTTGTTTTCCATTTGCCAAAATCCTTCATTATTGCTAATGTTCCTAGAACATTACCCTTAGTTTTTTTGCGGATTCCCTGATGGCAGCGCCAACTATTCAAAACCGCTATATAATTCGTTACCGAAACGAGCTTTGATACGCTTAAGCAGTCGCAAAATTGTTAGGCATCCTTTGTAAAGGACCAAAAATGACCCGACTTGAGCTGTACACCAAAGTGTTCTCCGAATTTTTTGGCAAACCAGAGGCTGAGCTGCTGGCATGGGCCAAAGAGAACATGTCGGCGAAAGTAAAAACCGGCATGAGCAAGCAGGTCCCCGATGACATGGTTGAAAAACTACTGGCCGAGTTCCGATACGATCCGCCCGGAGTCATCGCAACCATCGCCGGATCGCTTTTCGGCATAGGAGAAAAACCGGCGTAAAAAACAGGCGGCGCCGGGAGTTCGTAGAGATTCACCAAAAAACTTGCTCCATGCACTGCTTTGGACTGTCGCCATCTCCGCCTCCGTGTTTAGGGTTTTGGGTGTTTCCTCCTCGTGCTTGGAACAGTAACCTGACATCTGTCAGGTGTCAACAAAAAAAGCGAACATATGTCCGGTGTTTTGCAGATAATTGAACGAATGATTCAGGCGACAGGGGCCAAGAATATGGCCCAAATGCTTGAATCTATGGGATTTTCAGACAGCGCAGGGAGCGCGTGGAAGAGGCGAAAAAAAATCCCAGATGGGAGCATTGCGAAGGTAGCCGAGCTGACAGGTGTAAGCTTCTCTTGGTTAAAAACCGGCGACGGAGAAATGCGCCCATCGGGGGCCGCCAGCGACACCAACGAGTCCGAGTTGGTGCGGGCCTGTGATATCGAGTGGTCGGCAGGGCATCCATCGACCGAACCTCTCAAACTGACCCAGCAGGAAGCCATGATGGTGGAGTTTATGCGCGAGCTCGATCCACAGGATCGCGCCGATGTCATGGACACCCTCCGCGAACTGTGGCTGCTGCAGCGGAGCAAGCAAAACCCTCAAGAATAGCGGATCGCCAACAGATTAAAAAGTCTATATTTTTTTATCTTTTG
Organism: Syntrophotalea acetylenica; assembly: GCF_001888165.1. Lineage (NCBI taxonomy): Bacteria > Pseudomonadati > Thermodesulfobacteriota > Desulfuromonadia > Desulfuromonadales > Syntrophotaleaceae > Syntrophotalea > Syntrophotalea acetylenica. The sequence continues at coordinate 6,715 of NZ_CP015456.1, read as the reverse complement.
CCTTAATAATCGCCCATGATTTTGAATTAGCATTGCGTCAACATCATGGAGGGATTCATGCAGCTAGAGGTAACAAACGAGGAAGCTGACGTTATTTTTTGCCTTCGCATATTGCGGTCTGCAGCACGAGATAGGGCGTTGAGGATGATTAAAAGGATAAGAGAGACGCAGGAGGCGCTTAGGGGCAGAGGTTAAATCCACTTGGAGAAAGGCAGGCATCATGCAACGCATGGTTTTTTTCGTCGTGGCACTCTTTATAGCCATGTCATTATCTACCGTACATGCTGATCAAAAACAGCAGCGGCAAGAGGTTCTTCGATACTTAAAAAGCGGCCAGGAACCGCAGGTAAAAGACGCCATGTGGGCTACCGATTTCCTCCTGAAAATTGGCGTTTTTGACAATGGCTCCCAGCGCGACGGGTTTGCAGATTATGTTTGCCTTGTTTTGGCAGAGCATGGAATGTCCGGTCAGTCTATACGCATTGAAATTATTGATTACGGATCTGTCGTCCGTGGAGAGAATTGGAAAGTTCTCGGCGGGGCAGAATGCAAATAGTATTTCTAGCGAAAGAAGGGTAGGACCATGAAAAAACTGATCATTATCGCAAGCCTGATACTGTTAGCCACCCCGGCCATAGCCCATCGCAACGACGTCTGGCGCGTCAAGGTCAATCAGATGTACCGCAACGGCTACGGCGCCAGCTCCGCCAACATCACCATCACCCTGGCCAGATCCGGCGCTCGATCCTCGCTGCTACAAACCGTTTGCGGAGTGACGGGCAATAATAAAAAAGTTTGCGTCGAAGTGGACGGCGGCCGGATGAAACAAGGCGAATCCGTACACATGACCGTCGAGTTTCCCTCTACAAAATACCCCGTCGAACGGATTTATGTTGATAACTGATTAGGGAAAAAACTGTTGTCCTAACCAAATGAAAAATGAACAGTGATAATGTGGAATGTTATTAAAAGGAGCATTAACCAGTGGCAACAACTCTCACTATTTCAAACGAAGAAGATGCTTGGGAATTTTTAAAAGAATCCGTCACTGATGGCTTGACAAAAGGGCTGGTTGAAATTGAATTTGACGGTTGGCCGGTTTTGGAATTTAAGCTGCAGGGCGATAAATTTAACTCATCCTTGACCGTTAAGGTTATGGAGAGCTTTATCGATCTTCAAAAAAATCTTAACCGAACATATGCTCAAATGCGTTACAATAAATCAACAGCTAGAGCACTTAGCGAAGCCGAACGCAATGAGCTGGAAATTGTTGTTAAAGTTGAAAAAGGCTCATCCTTTTTTCAAGTTGACCTGCAATCTGCACTTGAAACTTTTGCCAATGGAGCGGTTACCAAAATGACTGGCACAGAGATTGTCTCCGTTGTTCTAGGAGGTGCCTTGATTTGGGGTGGGGTCACCATAACCAAAGCTTACCTTGATCATGTGCGCCAGAAAAAGCAAATCGAAATGACCTCTCTTTTGAGCGAACAAGAAACAAAGCGTATGCAAATCTTTGCTGACGCTATGCAAAAAAATCCCGTATTGGTTCCAGCATATGAACGAGCAGAAGACACAATTAATAAGCTGTTAAAAGGAGCAAGTGAGGCCGATCATCTGGAAATCGGCGGGCACAGTATTTCGCAAGACGTTGTCCGAGAACTTGTGAGACAGACTCGAACTCGCAGCATAAAGACCCAACTTAACGGCATGTATCGTATTCAAAAGGTCGATTCCTCCAAACCTGAGGCCTTTTACATCGGGGTGAAGTCGGAAAAAGACGGGCGAATCTTTACTGCCACACTCGAAGATAAATGGGTTTTTCGCAAGGCCGCCCACCTTAAAGAGTTAAAAGATGCCGAGTGGGGGAAATCGCCAATTTTTCTAAGAATAAACGGGAAAGAAATTGACGGACAAGTAACTCAGGCCATGATTGTTGATGTAGGTGAAGACAAAGAGTAAGACCAAAAACCCATGATCGCAGCAGTCTATATCCGAAAATCCCGCGAAGATAAAAATAAACCCTCCCACCGGCTCACCGTCCAGCGCGAGCAGTTGCCAGCATATGCCCTGGCCCAAGGCTGGCAGGTTGAAATCTACGACGACGGCCACGCCAGTGCGGCCCGCGGCAAGGTCGAAGAACTGCACGAACGCGCCCGCCTTGAGAGCGACGTGCGATCCGGAAAGATCAACCTGATCCTGGTCATCGAGCTATCGCGCCTGAGCCGCGATGATAGTCTGCAAGATTACGTCTCCTGGTTGTACCTGTGCTCACAACACGGTGTAAAACTCGCCACACCATCACGCCAGCTGGACCCATCCCAACATAGCGACTGGATGCTACTTCTCATGGAGGGCGGTTTCTCCAGCGTAGAAATGAAGGTATTGCAGGCGAGGATGGCCGAGGGCAGGGCAGAAGCCTACCGCGCCGGGAAATGGCTGTCCGGAAACCCACCAATGCCCTACAAATACGACCGCGGGGCCGGAGGGCTAATCGTCGATCCCGATCAAATGCCGACCTTTCGCAAGATGATGCGCCTGGCCGAACTCTACCCCGCATCCCAAGTCGCCGACAGGGTAGGGATACCATCCGTTACCGTGCGCCGGGCGATCAGCGACGATCGGCTCCTGATGTATCAAGGCGCCCGCCGCGATCCCGACTCCGGGGCCACTATCGACGGGCAATGGCCCGCCGTTATCGACCACTTACAAGCAGAGCGGATTCGCCGCAACCGCGGCAGCCGCCGCAAAGCCCCGCGCAGACAATACGCCGCCATGCTCAGCAATCTCGATATCCTCACCTGCGGATATTGCGGACACTCCTACCGCGCATGGAAAAACGGCCGCACCCGCGTCGACGGAACCCGCCTCGATTACTACGGTTGCCGGCACAAAGACAAAAGCGACGCATGCCAGAGCCGCATGATCCCGACCCACATCCTCGAGGAGAGAGTATTGACCAACCTGTTTGGCCTTCTGTCAAAAGCCGCCGAACTGCAGCGAGCATGGGAGGCCAGACAAGATTCGGATGACACACCCGGCAAACTCGCCGACATCGATCGCGAAATCGAAAAGTGTCACACCAAAAAACAGCGCCTCGTAGAAGCCGTCGCCGACGGCCTGCTCAGCCCCGCAGACGTCCGCCAAAAAAGAAATGAGATCGACAACACCATCGGGACCCTTAATCAAAAACGTGCCGGGCTCCTTTCCGCACAAGCCATCGCCCCCGACTGGGACGCTCTCAAGATCACCCGGCAGGCCTTCGACCATCTTTACCAGGCCGAACAGCGCGAAGTCATCGCCTCACTCATTGCGCAGATCAGGATCTTCCCGACCTACGCCCTGATCACTTATCGATTCCCCCGCAACGAAAACGGCGACAATATCGCCAGAATCCACCTGCCAGAGAGGCAAAAGCCCGCCGGACCCCGCCAAGTCTACAAAGTCAAAAAACAATAATAACAACAAGTTACGCGAATTTTTAAATTAACAAAATTTATATTTGTAGCAAAAAAAACAAAAAAACGCTGCAAACCCGAAGGGATGCAGCGTTTGTCATTTTTTAGCTATGCACCTGCTCTACCAGCTGAGCTAGGGTGGCAATTAGTAATTGATTTAACATTTTGTTTTTACAAGTGATTTTCTCTGTTTTGGTCTACAAAAACGGGCCAAAACATGGCAAAAACCTCTGTATTTTGTACGGGGATTTGTACCCGATAACCGTTTTGGTGTCAAGCACAAAGCCTCGTATGGTCACACCTGATACACCACCTCACCATCCAGGTCGGCGAGGGGGGCTTCGCCGGTGACCTGCAGGCTTCGTCCGTCGGTGCGCAATTCGAGGCGGGCGCCGGTGTTGTAGGTGGTGGCGGCCGGTTTGAGGGCGTCGCGGATTTCGCCTTTGCTGGTGCGGATCCGGACGGTGTGGGTGCCGTCGCGGAGGACGGTGCCGATCAGGATATTGCGTTGATCGATGGCCAGGCGTTTGCGCAGTTTTTTCAGACTCATGTGACGGCCTCGTAATAGGCGATTTGCAGCGTGAAGGTGATATCGTCCTGATCATCGATTTTGCGCTGGATGGCGAGAACTTCGCATTTTTGCGCGGTCATACCGATGGCGGGGCATGTCATGGTGACCACCTGGCCCGTACGCAGGTCGCGGGTCGGCAGGCCGTTGGCGTCGGCAGGCATGACGGTCATGGTGCGGATGTGGCGATGGTAGGTGACTTCGTCGATGGCGAGGGTGCCGACGGCCACGGCTTGTGCATCGGTGACAACCAACGGCCCGGCGATATCCTCCAGCCAGATCACATTGACCCCGCCGACCTGCTCATCGGCTTCGGCGGTTGACAGACCGATGTCGCGGGTGCAGACGACGTTTGGCGGGGTGCTGTCGGTGACCGTGGCGCCCGGGGCCGTCGCGGCGACGAACGACCAGATTCTGCTGACGGTGTTGCCGTCGGCGTCCGTGCCGGACAGCTCGATGGCGACGCGCTCCGCATACCCGCTGCTGCTGCCGGGGGTGTAGGCGACCGCGTAGCCGTTGGTGATGGCGCTGGTGGTCGGGGTGACCGCCTGACCGTTGATCGTGAGGGCGACGGTGCCGGCCTGGATGCCGCCCAGGGCGTCGGTGATTTCGGCGTAGAAGGTCCAATCGCGTCGCACCGCGATGGCATTGGCGCCGGGGCTGATCTGCGCCACCATGCGGTAGCGCTCGTGGGTGTTGTTGTAGATCACAGAGGTCAGGGCGTCGTCAACCCAAACCGCGCTGCAGTCGCCGGAGACAGTGGTTTTGTTTGTCGGTGTACCGCTAATATCCAGAACCCCGAATCGGCCGCCGCCCTCCCCGTCGGAGGTGCCATATGCCAACAACCCGGCAATCAACAATAAATCCATGCAATTTACAACCGCGCCAAGGTCTGTGGCCCCGTAATCCGGCTCGTCGCTTGGAGAGGATAGCCACACGGCAGCGGACTCGACGACGTCGTTGGAGCTGGAGGAGTATGCCGTAAGCCCGGCCCATCCGGACGCGATGCCGTAAATGCTGGTCCCCTCGATCGTCCAACCGATCGGCGGAGGCTCACCGTCGATCCAGATGGCGGCCTTGACTTGCACGGCTCCCGCATCCCCAGTCACCGCCAAGACAATGCAATAGGCGGCTCCGGGAGTAAACGTCATCGTCACCTCGGCTACACCATATAGCGCTCCGGCGTTGTATTGCCGGATTCTCAGCAGGTTGCCGGAGGGGTACCACGTTAAGATGGTCGCTGTTTCCGCGCCAGCAGATCCTGCTCCCCTGGCGCATATCCCACGCTCTCCAGTACTACTACCCATGGTGATACGGTAGAAAAACAGCGCGTCAGACGGCTCGCCAAAGTCATCAAACGCCACCGACCATCTATTATTTTCAGTTTTGTTGAGTTGCAGTTTTTTATCACCGTTATCGTCGACAATGGTGACCGAACCGGCGGTGGTGTTCCAATGCTCCGACCAGTTGTCTGGGATGCCGGGCTCGTACTCCTCAAAATCGGTGTGGACTTGGCCCGTCGAACCATCGGCGACGGTGACCCCATCAGCACATGCTATGTAGAGGTCGCCGTCATAAAATCGTAGACGGTTGGCAGCCCCCCATCGGCATGGCGCTACCTCCGTCAAGGCGCCACCAGCGGGGATGCTCCGCATATAAACGGCCGCTGTATCACACCAGGCCATGTGGGCCGCGTCGAGAGCGACACACCGTGCGCCGCCCGCTATTGACAGCGACTGGCCGATGGACGGGGACGGCAGGTAGGTCACTCCGCTGCCATGGGCGACTGCCAAGGCCGTCCCGTGGCCGGCAATGTCGCGAATGTCGTCGTTGCCGATGAGGCTCCTAAAAACGTTGGTCATATCACCGTTAGCTGCATCCGCGATAGTCAGCGGCAGCCGGTAGATACCGGCATCCGAGGTACCGACATAGATGCCGTTGTTGTTGGCGGCGCCGCAGGTGACGTTGCCGATGGCGGCCCAGGCGACGCGCTGCATATCGCTGGCACGGTAGACATCCACCCCCTGGGTGCTAAACACGATGATGCGCGGCAGGGTCGGATGATTGGCAAACCCGACAACGGTGGCGCTTTGCAAGGCCAGGGTGGTGCCCATATTATCGCTCCTGGGTGGCGAGAAAATAGCTGCCGCCGTAGATCAGCAGCAGGTCGGTCCATGGCAGGTTTAGTACCAGCGTGATGCCCAGCGAGACCCAAAAGCCGAGGCACAGCCGGCACTCGATAAAATGCGGATGCTCCGGCACCGGCCGCAGTCGCGGAGTGCGCCGGACGATCCAGGCCCGGGTGGCGGCAAACAGGCTGCTGCCGGTGATCACGGCGGTGATGATGTAGGCGCCGAAAATGGCGACGATGCGTGTCATCGGATTTTCCCTCCTCCGCAAGCGCGGCATTTTACGGGGGCATGTCGCCCGGACGCAGGGCGGCTGGTGTGCTGCCAGGCTCCCCCGCTGTCTCCTCGGGCCCCGGTCTCGTCCGCGGCCAGCCAGCGCAGATAATCGCCCGGCTCGAAACGTCCGCTGCTTTGCCGCAGATACCGATCCAGTGTCTCCTTGCGGCTGTCGTACTGCTGTGCCGTAATACCGATCTGCGCGGCGGTTTCGCCTCGATAGATTCGCTCAACAATCATGGACATTGCCATTCGTCAATCCTCTGGTGGCTGCGACCGTAGCCTCT
>NZ_CP015455.1:2900000-3192352 GCF_001888165.1 Syntrophotalea acetylenica | reverse complement strand
GCCGCGTCAGCAAACCCTGGTCGGTACCCTGGAAAACGTCTCCGAGCGGGTGCGGAAGGCCCGGCTGGGGCCGCCGGCTATCATCGTGGTGGGGGAGATCGTGACACTGCGTCAGCAACTGCGCTGGTTTGACAACCGGCCGCTGTTTGGCCGGCGCATCCTGGTGACACGGGCGGCCGGTCAGGCGGGCAGCCTGTCCGAGGGGTTGCGGGCCGCCGGCGCCGAGGCGATCTGTTGCGCCACCCTGGAAATTGTGCCGCCGCCCGACTGGCAGCCTCTGGACACCGCCCTGGAACGATTGCCGCAGGTGGATGTCCTGGTGCTGACTTCCGTCAATGCGGTACATTATTTTTTCGAACGGTTGTTTGGTCTCGGGCTGGACAGCCGTGCGCTGCACTCTGCCTGCATTGCCGCCGTGGGAGGGAAAACCGCCGCCGCTCTGGCGGGATACGGTTTGCGTGCCGACCTGGTGCCGATAGACAGTGTGCCGAAGGGATGCTGGCCGCGCTTTTGAAGCGGGGGGTGGCCGGCAGGCGGATCCTGTATCCGCGCAGCCAGCTCGCCCGCGACCTGCTGGTCACGGAACTTCGCGCCACCGGTGCCGATGTCTCGGCGCCGGTGGCCTACCATACCCGTAAACCCGCCTCGGCAGAGGAGCATCTGAGCCGCGCTCTGGGCGACGGGTGGATGCCGTGACCTTCACTTCCTCTTCGGCGGTTGAGCATTGCCTTGAGCTTTTGGAGGCTGACGGCCGACAGCTGCTTCGAAAACGGTCATTGCCAGCCTCGGTCCGTTGACCAGCGCCACGATCCGGCGCCATGGCCTGCGGGTGGCCGTGGAAGCCGCCGTGCCGACCACGGAAGCATTGATCGAGGGTTTGGAAAAGCATTTCGAGGGAGTCGACGGCCCTTTTCCACCGTGACGGTGTCAATCCGCTAAAAACCATGGAGCCGAAGTGTCGCATAAGTGCAATAACGCCTGTGCGACTCTACTCTGGCGTAATTTCAGGAGCAATCCATGCATTTCCCCGAGTACCGGGCGCGCCGCACGCGCCGCACGCCGATTCTGCGAAACATGGTCCGCGAGACCCGTCTGTCGGTGGACGATCTCATCTATCCTTTGTTCTGCGTCGAGGGTGCGGATGTCTGTCACCCCATCGGTTCCATGCCCGGTGTATGCCAGCTGTCCATCGACCGGTTGGTCGCGGAGGCCCGCGAGGTTTGGCAGCTCGGCATTCCGGCGGTGATTCTGTTCGGCATTCCGGATCGCAAGGATGCTCTGGGTAGCGCGGGGACCAGTGACGACGGCATCATTCCCCGCGCCGTGCGTGCCCTTAAGCAGGTGCTGCCGGAATTGATCGTGGTCACAGATGTCTGCATGTGCGAATATACCGATCACGGTCACTGCGGTGTGGTTCGCGGCCAGGACGTGCTCAACGATCCCACCCTGGAGCTGTTGTCCCGGCAGGCTGTGGCCCATGCCCGCGCCGGGGTCGATATCGTCGCGCCCAGTGACATGATGGACGGGCGGGTGGCGGCCATCCGCCGCGCTCTGGATACCGAGGGATTCGACCAGATCCCGATCATGAGCTATGCTGTCAAATACGCCAGTGCGTTTTACGGACCGTTTCGCGAGGCGGCGGAATCGGCGCCGCAATTCGGCGACCGGCGTTCCTACCAGATGGATCCGGCCAATCGCCGCGAAGCTTTGCGCGAGGCCCGCCTCGACGTGCATGAAAATGCCGATTTTCTCATGGTCAAGCCGGCCATGGCTTATCTCGACATTCTACGTGACCTGCGCGAGGCGTTTGATCTGCCGCTGGTTGCCTACAACGTCTCCGGGGAGTTTGCCATGCTCAAGGCCGCGGCGCAAAGGGGCTGGATTGACCACGATCGGGTCATGCTGGAACTGCTCACGGCCATGAAGCGCGCCGGCGCCGATCTGATCATAACCTACCACGCCAAGGAAGCGGCTGGCCTGCTCCGGCAGGACCATTCCGGACAGGAACCTTAAGATCATGCCGGATACGATCCGCGACGACCAATCTCTCAGCCGCGCTGAAACCATCACCGCCGTCATTCACTATTACCGTGCGGAATCGGCGCGCGCTCTGGCCTGGCGGGAGCGACTCGACCGCACCACCAACTGGGCGGTAGCCGCAACCGCGGCATTTCTCGGTTTTGTGTTCAGCCATCCGGAAATTACTCATGCCGCCTTTGTGTTCGGTCTGGTGATGGTGTATATCCTGCTGTTTGTCGAAGCGCGCCGGTTCCGCTTTTACGATGCCTACGAATACCGCGTACGCCTGCTGCACCAGGAATTTGTTGCCAGGCTGCTCAAGGGCCGGCTCGATTTTTCCGCTGAAGCACAATGGCGCATTGATCTGGCCGAGGACCTGCTGCATCCCCGTTACAAGATGGGAGCACTGCAGGCCATCGGGCAGCGGGTTCACGCCAATTATATTTATCTGTTCGCTGTGCTGCTGGGTGGCTGGCTGCTGAAAATCAAGCTGCATCCGCTGATCGCGCGTTCCTGGGACCAGTACCTGGAACAGGCTTCGGTCGGCGGGCTGCCCGGCTTCTGGTCGTTGCTGTTCATGGCGGTCTTTGTCCTTCACCTGTTTTACCTGCGTCATGTCGGGCAGCGGGCCAAGGGCGGCCGTGACCTGATCTATCCCCGGCAGGGCGGCTGACGATGTTACCTTCCACACCTGACACCATGATGGTCCGGATATATACTGCATGATTGAATATCACAAGGACACCCTCGCCAACGGCCTGCGCCTGGTGACGGTGGAAATGCCCCATCTGCACAGCGTCGAAATGGTCTGTCATGTCGGCGTGGGCGGTCGCCACGAGCGTCCGGCACAGGCCGGCATTTCCCATTTCCTGGAACATATGCTGTTTCGCGGCACCTGCGACTATCCCACGGGACTGGCCCTGGAGTCGGCTTTTGAATCTCTCGGCGGCACCGTCAACGCCGCCACCGACGGCGAAACCACCTGTTACCATTCGCGCCTGCACCCCGATCACATTGCCGAGGGAGCGGTGCTGTTCGCATCCCTGCTGCGCCGCACGCTGCTCAACGACATCGACATCGAGCGCCGCATCATTATCGAAGAGGCGCTGGAGGATCTCAACGAATCCGGCGAGGAAATCAACCCGGACAACCTTACCAGCCGCCTGATCTGGCCGGATCATCCTCTGAGCCTGCCGATTGTCGGCACCAGGGAATCGATTGCAAATCTGAACCGGGAGGACCTGCGACGCCATCTCGAAACCTGGTACACGCCCGGCAATACCGTGATTGCCGTGGCCGGTCAGGTCAGCCGGGCCCGGGCCCTGGCGGCCGTCGAAGCCGCTTTTGGAGATTGGCAGGACCACCCCGTCCCGGTTGCGCTGGCCGCTCCGCCGCCGCGGAACGACGGCCCTCGCACCATTTGGACCCGGGACGCTGCATCGCAGATCCATGTGCAGCTGGCGTTCTGCGCGCCTGGCCGCAAGGATCCGCGTACTCCGGCGCTGCGTTTGCTGCGTCGTATTCTGTCCGGCAGCAGCTCACGCCTCATGGTGCGCCTGCGCGAGCAGCTGGGGCTGACCTATCACGCCGAGGCCAATCTCGGCCTGTACGACGACTGTGGTGTTTTTTCCATCGATCTGGCGGTCGCTCCGTCCAGCCTCACCCAGGCTCTGCGGGAATTGCTGCAGATGCTCGACAACCTGTGCAGCCATCCCGCCAGCGACGATGAGCTGCAACGGGTAATACGCTCTTTTATCTTCGAACAGGAATTCAGCCTCGACCAGGCTGACAATCGTGCCGGACGTTTTGGCTGGGGCGAACTGGTCGGCTATCCCCTGACCCTGGCCGAGGAATGTCGCCAGGTACAGGCGCTCAGCGCCGCGCAGGTGCGCGATGTTGCCGCCGAACTGTTCTTGCCCCAGGCGCTGGCCGCGGCCTTTGTCGGGCCATTCAAGATCCGGCAGCGCGACGCGGCGGAAAAGCTGCTGACGGCATGGGCGCAATAGCCGGTTCGATGGACCGCTCCGAAGTGGCGCGAGTCTCCATAAACAGATCCAGCGCCGGCCGGGGCAATTTTGGATATCTTGAAATTTTTCAGGCGGTTGATGGGAGGTTGTGTTGAGCGTGCGGATTGAAAAACTGCAGGAAACGGACAAGCCACAGGTCATGGCGTTGCTGAGGCAGGTCAACATGCATCATGTGCCGTCCCCGGAAATGCCCCGGATCAGCTGGGAAAACTATTTCGTGGCACGCATGAACGGCCGGGTCGTCGGATTTTGCGGCTACAGGATATTGTCGGATACCGAGGCCAAAACCGAGCTGATGGCAGTGGACAGGGCTTGTCGCGGCATGGGGCTCGGACTGCAACTGCAGGCTTTGCGGATGCGGGAGATGGCGCGGCAAGGCGTCAAGACACTGATCACCAATTGTGACCTGCCGGAAAGCATTGCCTGGTATAAGAAACATTTCGGTTACGAGGAGATCGGGCGCCTGAAGAAAGAGCACGAATTCGGATCGCCAGACATCGGTTACTGGACGACCCTGCGAGTTGATCTGGAGCGGTGGTCAGTGTCCGGAAAGGATGAACAGGATGAGCGACCATGACGATCTGGAAATGCCGTATCCGGTCACGCCTTATCCGAAGCTGATCATCAATGCCGCGATTACCGGCATGCTGCCCATGCGCAAGGATTCTCCCCATGTGCCGCTGTCACCGGAAGAAATCATCGAAGATGCGGTTCGCTGCATCCGGGCCGGCGCCTCCATCATTCATCTGCACGCCCGGGATGAAGATGGGACGCCGACCTACCGCAAAGAGGTTTTCGAACGGCTGATTCTCGGCATCCGCACACATTGCCCCGAAGCGATTCTTTGCGTATCGACCAGTGGGCGCCGGCACAATAGCTTCGCCTGCCGATCCGCGGTGCTGGAGCTGGACGGCGCGGCCAGGCCCGATATGGCCAGCCTGACCATGGGCTCGCTGAATTTTCCGCGACAGGCTTCCGTAAACTCCCCGGAAATGATCGAAGCGCTGGCGCTGGTCATGAAGGAGCGAGGCATTGTGCCGGAAATCGAGATCTTCGAGCCGGGCATGATCCATGCGGCGAAGGTGCTGAGGCGGCGCGGTATTCTGAACGGTCCGCTGTATATGAACCTACTGCTCGGTTCCCTCTACACTTCCCCCGCGACCCTGTTCGATCTCGGCTGCATGGTCAGGAGTTTGCCCCGTTCGGTTCACTGGGCGGCGGCGGGAATCGGGCGTTTTCAACTCAAGATGAACACCGCCGCCATCCTGATGGGCGGACACGTCCGTGTCGGCCTGGAAGACAACCTGCATTACGATGCTTCCCGGCGGCAGCTGGCAACCAATGAACAATTGGTGCGGCGGATTGGGCGTCTGTGTTGCGAATTCGGCCGTGAAGTGGCCGGCCCGATCGAGGCGCGCGCACTGCTCGGGTTGCCTGCGGCACAAACACCGGCATGACGGAACATGGCAAGGTGGAAACCGCCGCAACCGGCGGTATTCGGGGATCAGAGGAGAGCTATGAAACGAATTCTGATTGGCAAGCTGGCGTATGATGATTGCCAGCCCGGGGGGCCCGGGTTATGGCGACGGTTGGCGGCGAGCCGCTCTGGTTCGAGTCGTCACAGGCGCCGCTGCGATTGGCGCCCGAGGGGTACGGCAGCGCCCTGCTGGTGCCGGCAATGTGTCACGGGCGCGACCTGGTTTTTGAGGATCCCGTGTGTCCTGTGTGGCTGGCGAATGTCCATGAGGTGATGGGGTATTTTTCCAGCTGGTGGGGGTGGAAGCCGATAAACATCGAGGCGGATACCCGCGAGGCTCGCCAGCCAGGCTCTCCGGGGAAGCTGACGGCGCTGTGTTTTTCCGGCGGAGTGGATTCTTTTTTTTCGCTGCTCACCTATCCGCGTCCCATCGATACGCTGGTGTTCATTCACGGTTACGATATCCATCTGGAAGATGAAGACGGCGCACGCCTTGCGTTTGACAATGTGCAGCGGGTTGCCGCCGAAATGCGCCTGAATGCCACCCTGGTCCGCAGCAATTATCGCAAACATCCGATTGCCGGTAAAAAGTACCGATATGCCTATGGTGGTGCCATCGCGGCGGTTGGGCATTTACTGGACCAGGTTGGCGAACTGGTGGTGTCGTCGGGAATGCCGCAATCGGAAAGTTTCCCCAACGGAAGTCATTGGCAGACGGATCCGCTCTGGTCTTCGAGCGATATGACAGTGAACTACTTTGGCGCGGGTTCCACCAAAAACGATAAAATCGGCGCCATTGCGGCCCATCCTCTGGCGCAGCGCCACCTGCGCATCTGTCAGGAGAACTTTTATGGTTCCTTCGCATTGTCCAGGCAGTATCTCAATTGCGGGCAATGCCAGAAATGCGTTCGCACCCTGCTGGTCCTGGAGCAGGAGGGAAAACTGGACGATTTCGTGAATTTTGCCAATAAAAAGCACCTTGACGCTTGTCTCGACCGGGTCATGCAGGTCGATCCGGTTTTTATCAGAGCCTATGACGAGATCCGCCGTCGAGGGGTCCGCCCCGAAACGCAGCGGGCGATCCGCGCCCTGATCCGCCGCAGCAGGGTCCTTAACCGCATGGAATGGGCAGGCAGAAGGGGGCGCAAGGCGGTTTTTCAGGTTCTGCGCCTGATGGATGCTCTTGAACGGAAATGTTTTTATCGCCAGTCCAGTTAGTTTTCATCCGGAAACGGCCCTTTTCCGCCGTGGCGGCGTCAATCCGCAGGCTTGCTTGTGCGGCGTACCGATGTACGCCTCCGCGCAACCCCTTGATTTCCTTGCCACAACGAAAAATTGCTCGTTTCCCATATGAAAACTACGCTGGTATCCATCCGGAGTTTCCGGATGGATACCCCGGATGGATACCAGTTAGCATCCATCCGGAAACCCCGGATGGAAACCTGTTAAACAGGAGCAGTGTCGCGCGGGAAGTTTCGCGCTTCGAGCAGGAGCAGGCGGATTGCGCTATAATGCCCGAAATCGGGCAGGCAAGCTTGAATCGATCCTCGGACATACGTTAACGTGCCGCTGGCTGTCATGCGTCGGGCAACAGGCCGCAACGCGGTTTGCCTGACCCTGGCATGTCCCGGGTTGTTTAACCCGTTTCCCCGCTGCACAGCCTCCCCCGGGGCCAAACCGTTTGTTTTTTTCTTCAGTGTTTCCGTGTATGCGTACCGCCTCCCTTCCTCCGAAATCCTTTCGAGCCCTGCGTCCCACAACCTTCATGGTGTACTCTCCGCTAAAAAGTCCCACGGCAACTCAAAAAGCAGATTGTTTTCTCATTTTGAGTTGTTAAGATGTAGCCATGGAATATGCGCGAATCTTTTGGCGGCAACGCGCAAGGAAAGTTCCATTTCGAACAGGTTGCCGAAAGACGGCTTTAATAGAGACTTTTTGGATCGTGTATGGAGGAGGTTTGTGTATTGAACTGCCTACTTTGGAGAAAGGAATCAGCATGCAAAATCTGACAAGAAAGGGTGCGGCGGTTTTGGCGGCCTGCGGATTTCTGGCGGGGTTGCTGGCGACGGCTGGTCCCGCGGCGCGGGCGGCTGATATCGATCGGGAGTTTCTGGGTTTGCATGATGGCCAGCAGGTTTATGGTTTTGATGCGACGTCGGAGACTTCGCCTTTTGTCAATGGGGACAACTATTCGATCATGGCCGCCGGGGACGTTACGGGCAGCTATACGAATGTGCGGTATTCCGTTTTTGGTCTCTACGCGGATGCCGCCGTCGATTTGCAGAATTCCGGGCTGATCCAGCTCACAGCGGTTGGCGGCGTGCCTGCTAACGATTTTTCCGCCTATGGCGAAATGAGCGCCTTTGCGATTGTCACCGATGCGGCAGTCGATAACCGTGGCGATCTGACGGTGGATGCCAGCGGCGCCACCATCAACAACACTGGCACTCATGCCTACAGCCGTTTGTATGCCTACGGCATCGAAGCGCTGGGTACGGTGACCAACGAGGGAGCCGTTACCGTGACTGCTACCGGTGGCACCGCCGCGGCCACCACCTACGCATATGCCGGCAGTTGGGCCTACGGCATCGAGTCCAACACCGGGATCAGCAATTCCGGTGACATCGACGCCAGTGCCAGCGGCGGCACCGCCAGTGCCAGCGGCAGCGATTATGCCACGGTCATCGCCAATGCCGTCGCCGAAGGTCTGCGCTCTGAATCTTCCGAGGCGATCATTGCCAACAGTGGCGATGTGACGATAACGGCCAGCGGTGGCGATGCCACCGTTGCAGGAGATTTTCTGTACAACAGTGCATCGGCAACGGCCTATGCCGCTGGCGTCCTGTCCGAATCCGCCACGGGCCTGCTGAGCAACAGCGGCGATGTGACGGTAACGGCCAGCGGCGGCAACGCCGTCAGCCGGCGCGCTTATTCCACCGTTGTCGCACGGGCGCTGGGGCTGGACTCCGACGGCCCGGTGGACAACAGCGGTGCTGTTGCCGTGACTGCCGAGGGTGGATCGGTCACGTCTGTCTACAACGACGGCCTGGCCAATGCTGAAGCGTATGGCATTGCCTCCGGCGCCACCGTAACGAACGACGGGCCGGTCACCGTCAGCGCGACGGGAGGCAGCGTCAATGGCGATGATGGCTACGCGAGGGGTTTTGCCTACGGCATCGACGCGGCAGATGCTGTCACCAATGGCGCCGGCGGGGCGATAACCGTGAGTGCCACCGGTGGCACGGCCGAGGCCAGCGACGAAGCCAGTGCCTACGTTGAAGCTTACGGTATTGCATCGGACGGTGTCGTGACCAACAATGGCGGCACGGTTTCCGTGACCGCCCAGGGTGGCAGCGCCACCGCCGGAACCAACCGGGCGGACAGCTATGCCGAAGCCTGGGGGCTTGTGTCCCAGACCTCGGTGAACAACAGTGGCACGGTCAGTGTCACCGCCCAGGGCGGGGAGGCATCCTCCGACAATGGTTATGCGGAGAGTTACGCGCAAGTTTGGGGCCTGTCTTCGGTTGGCGATGTAAGCAATAGCGGCGCCATCAGCGCCGCCGCTACCGGCGGCACCACGCAGACGGCTTCGGAATCGGAGTACGGTCTTTCCTGGACGGAAGCTTACGGTATTTACTCCGATGGCGCGGTGCTCAACAGTGGCGACATTGCCGCTACCGCCACCGGTGGCACGGCAGATGCCTACTTGGATGCCTATGCCGAGGCGCGGGCCTGCGGTATCCGCGCCCTGGCCGGCGTTGACAACAGCGGCGCCATCAGCGTTGCCGCCCAAGGTGGCACGGCCTCTTCGGATATCTCGTTTGCCGACCACGAAGCCGAAGCTTACGGCATATCAACCGAAGGCGATGTGCGCAACAGCGGGGCCATCAGCGTGACCTCTGCCGCCGGCAGCGGTATCTCCACTACCGGCTATGACACCTATGGCTATGCGGAGGCTTCTGGTATCGAAGCGGGCGGGATCGTTGACAACAGCGGTTCCCTTTCGGTAACTGCCACTGGCGGGCAGCTTGAAGAAGATGGCTACGGTTATGTCGATGCGGAAGCCTACGGGATATCCGCCGGCAATGACGTGTCCAACAGTGGTGCCATCAGCGTCGCCGCCACCGGCGGCAGCGTGACCAGCGGCAGCGATGTCGGCTACGCCGAAGCATTCGCTTACGGTATCGATACAGCCGGGTCTGTTGTCAACAGCGGTGCCATCACCACCTCGGCCCAGGGAGGAACTGCCAGCGGCGCACTTTCCGATGCAGACGGCGATGCCTATGCCGACGCCTGGGGCATCCGGGCTTCCGACGAGATCGTTAACAGCGGTACGATTGCGGTCACCGCAACCGGCGGCACCGCGACCGCTGATTCCTCCGAGCCCTACGCTCTTGCTATAGGTCTGCAGGGCGGATCGGTTGACAACACCGGCGATATCACCGCAACCGCAACCTACGGCGAAGGTACCGGGCTGGATCCTTTTTCAACTGCGTTTGGCGAGGCCCATGCCGGGGCCGCCGGTATTCTTGCCACCGGCGGCGATGTCATCAATGGCGGCAATATAACGGTGCAGGCCATGGCACCGGATGATCTGGACACGGCAGCCGTGGGCATCCTGTTTGCCGCCGACGGTAATCTGACCCAGAACGGTATGATTCGGGCATTTGGCGACAGGGCCTACGAAGTGGCAGTCATGTCCGGTACCGTCACCTTGCTCGACAGCTACCACATGACCCTGGACGGTGACCCGACCGTTGGCTCCCTGTTTGTGAATGATGGCGCCACCCTGGATATCAATGGTGCTGCCTTGAGTGTTTCCGCACTGAGCGGTGAAACCTTGTTCAACACCGAATATCAAATTTTTGAAACCGAGGAGGGCAGCGGCGCCGTCGCCGGAGCTTTTGGCGCGATTTCCGCCGTCAATCCCTCCATCGCGGTGCTATATCATGACCAGGCCACCGAGGGGAGCGTGGACGATACCGTTTCGCTTGCCTATGGTCCCGCCGCTTCGCCGCAACTGGAAGCCGTCGGTTTGCTGCGGCAGGCCTTCACCCTGTCCTCCGACCTGGTCGGTCACCGCATCGTCACCACTTTTCTGCGCCACCGCGCGGACGCGGGCGTGCCGCGGCTGTACGCTGCCGCCGGTACGGTAGCGGGCGATGCCGGAGGGATATATGCTACTGGCGTCAACAGCGGTTTTTTCTTTTCGCCCTATTACGCCAATGTCGACAAGGACGCCTCACCGGTCGGCTACGACGCCGATCTGGTCGGGTTTGTCACCGGACTGGAGCGGCACGCCAACGGCAATCTGTACGGGTTCCATGTCGGGTTCGGGCATGCCGGCCTCGATTTTACCGGCAACGGTTACAGCCGCAACCAGGAAGACCAGGAAGTTCTGAGTGCCGGCCTGCATCTGATGGGGAGCCGGAACAACTGGACCTGGCGCGGTCAACTCACCGGATTTTATGGCTGGCACGACTATGACGGGCTGACCGGGGTCGGCCTGGAACAGCGTGAAAGCGCCGATTACGACAGCTGCGGTTTGCGGACCACGCTGCTGGCCGGACGTGTTTTCAGGCACGGGGCCCAACTGCTGTTACCGGAAGCCGGACTGGAATACCTGTGGCTGCACCGTGAAAGCTTCACTACCGATGCCGATGACGACGCCTGGGATATGCGCAGTGATGCCATCGACGAGCATCAGCTCAGCGCCCTGGCGTCGCTGCGCTGGCTGACCACCCTGCAGGCCGGGGACGTGGAGGTCACCCCCTCGCTGGCTGCCGGGCTGCGTTTTTTGATTACCGACGATGAAATCGACGCCCACCAGTCGATCGCGGGCAGCGGGCCGGTGACGGTCAGGGCAGATCAGGACGAAGTGACCGGCACGGTTTCCGCTTCGCTGCGTTTGCGGAAAAATCAGCTGGCCTCCGAACTGGCCTATGGTGGCGAGTTCGGCGATGAGACCACCATGCACAGTGCCTGGCTGCGGTTCAGCTATCTGTACTGAATCATCAAAAAGGGCGCGGCGAGCTCTCGGGTTGTAGCGGTTCGCTCTGCTCGCTGATTCTGTTACGCTACAGGGGTTGTCTCTTTCCTCGGGGAAAAGGACAACCCCTGTACTTTGTTGCACTGGTCAATGTTTGCCGGATTTTGCAAAGGAGCGCACCGAGTGCCGGAACAGGTCCCGGGCGATCTGCTGCAGCTCTGGCGAACATTCGGCCTGGCGAAAGTCGCGATTGGCGGCAAACTCCCGCCAGAACCGTGGCAGCTGTTCCATGCGATGCGCCATGCCGCCATCCGGATCGGGATTGATGTAGTACATGCGCTGAATGCCTGAATTGATGATTCGCGTCAGGCACATGGGGCAAGGTTCCGTGGAGGTAAACAGGATCAGGTCGCCGCATTGGCGCGGATCATTGGTGGAATTGGCGCCGCCCTTTTTTTGCACCCGGTCCTCGTAACGGTTCAGCAGGTCCATTTCGGCATGCATGTCGCTTCGAAAGTGGGGGCGGTATTGCCGGTTGCGCCCGGTTTCGACCAATTCTCCGGTCCTGCCGTCGACCAGGCAGGCGCCTATGCCCCCCGAGCCTGCTTTCAAACTGATGATGGCCTGTTTGACCACGATCAGGCCGAAAGCATCATCCCGGTAATAATTGTCCGGCACATAGGCCGCGATGCGCGCTTCCAGGGCCTGGATGCTTTTTTGCAGAGTCGCATCATCGCCGCGGGCGATGCCGGCAAGGATAAAAACGGACAGCAAGGATACAAATGTGATGGCAAGCAAAGACCTTCGGACCATGGGGCCTCCATGCGGCAGGGTAAGATGTCGGGGATTTTAGCAATCTTTGCCGGAGGGTAAAAGGTTTTTCCCTGAAGCTTGCCTGCAGACAGGTGCTTGGCGGCGTTTCCGGGCAAGCGTGGCGGGCGTTGGATAACAAGGCCACCAATGAAAGCGCCCCGAAAACCTTCTTCGGGGCGCTTTGCATTGCTCTGCTTCTTTGTGATTTCCCGTCGTGGGAAACTGTCTCGGATTACCCGCTTTGCGTAATCCGTGAAATTTCAACGATCAGATTGATAAAAACCTCTCCATCTGGCCCGGCGGATCAGAGATCGTCATACCATCTTCCTCCTTTTGCCTTGAAGAAATCCTTTATCGTTCAGCTTGGTAAAACTATACCACAAAATCGAGACGTGCAAAACACCGGGAACCAACATCGGTCAAGGTCGCCATGGTTTTGCCTTGATGCCGAGATCCCGCCAGTTCTGCCAGAGAATATCTTCGAGTTTTGCGGCGCTCATTCCTCTGATCGCGGCCACTTTCTCCAGGATGGCCAGGAGCAGATCGGGCATGCCGATCTGCCCGGCCTGCCAGCGGTAGCCGTCGGGATTGTCCGTCTCCAGAAGGATGCGGCTCAGCGGCAGCCGTTCGGCGATACTGTGCGCGATACGCGGGTTGAGAATATCGACGCCAACTGTAAAATAACAGCCCGCCGCCAGGTATTCCTCGATCAGTTCGACCGGTCCGCCGTACCAGTGGATGACCGGCGTAACGATCCGGTAACGGCGGATCATCTCCAGCACCTCGGTTTCGGCGCCCCGCGTGTGCAGGTTCATCGATTTGGCATGACGCTGCGCCCAGGCGCATTGGTATTCGAAAACCTCGAGCTGGTCCGGAGAGAGGCGTTCGTCCTTCACGTAACGAAAATCGAGGCCCGCCTCACCGATCATGGGGGTCTCGTTCAGGTAAGGATCAAGATCATGCAGACGATCGGCATACCGACTGGCCTCCCAGGGATGAATGCCGAAGGCCGGGACGATATAGGGGCAGGCTTCTGCAATCTCCCTGGTTTTCAGATATGCCGGCACATCCATGGCAACCGCCATGGTCAGGATGCGATGCCGTTCGATCTGTTCGAGGGCCTCGGGCAAGGCGTCGGTGTACCAGTCGATGTGGGCGTGGGCGTCAACCAGCATATGATATCCGGACCGTTTAAGGATTGCGGCTGATTTTTGCGGCTTTTTCAACCAACGCTCCGGCGATGGCACAGGGAGAGTCGGAGGCATGGTCGAGATCGATGATGGAATCGGGATGGCGTTTGGACAGGCCGAACTGGTAGGTCTTGTCGTAATAATCCAGCAGTGCGTGGGTGGCTGTGGCGTAGTCGCCGGCGGCGATCGCTTCCAGGGCGATGCGGGTGCGCTCGCCGCCGAGGCGTTTGCTGATGGCCCGTACTGCGTTGCCCAGTTTTTCGGGAGACACCGCGCCGTAGTCGCTGCACAGGCGCGTCACGCGGGCTTGGCGGGACACCTGGATACGCATCACCAGGGCTTCGCGCATCTGCCGGAAAAGGCCCTCGGGGACGCTGACATGGCCGATTTTGCGGCTTTCGTCTTCGATCCAGATGGTTTGCCCGGGATCGAGGACCCGCATGGCGTCAAAAAGATCGTTCTCGAATTGCTCGGTGGTGGGCTGTGCAATGTTGTCCACCGCGCCGAAAGCGGATCCCTTGTGGTGGGCCAGTCCTTCGAGATCGAGGATCTGCTGGCGGCGGCGTTGCAGGTTGTGCAGGATTTCTGTCTTGCCGCTGCCGGTCATGCCGCCGAGCACCAGCAGGCTCAACGGGGTTTCGAATCCCGTCATGACGTATTTCCGGTAGGCCTTGTACCCGCCTTTGAGCAGTCCTACCCGGAACCCGGCTTTGTCCAGTAGCCAGGAAAGGGACTCGCTGCGCATGCCCCCGCGCCAGCAGTGAATCAGGATATGCCGGCTATCGGTGTGGCTTCGGACCCGGACGATATATTCGGCCAGCAGGGGCCCGACAATCTCCAGCCCGCGCATGAAGGCGCATGTTCGCCCCTGCTGTTTGTAGAGGATACCGATTTCATGGCGCTCCTCGTCGGAAAAAAGCGGCAGATTGTGCGCCCCGGGGATATGCCCCCTGGCGTACTCGGATGGGCAGCGAACGTCGAATACCGGGTATTGCGCTGCCTGTTGCAGAAAGATGTCAGGATTCAGAGGCCTTGGGCTCATGGGATCTCGGTAGGGCCGGTCAGGCCATCAGGGATTGTATTTCTTCGGAGCTGAAACGGTAGCGCTCCTTGCAGAATTCGCATACGACTTCGGTTTCTTCCTGCCTGGCGGCCATTTCCTGCAATTCTTTCCTCCCCAGAGTCTTGAGCATGCCGAGCACCTGGCCACGGCTGCAGGTGCAACGAAAAACCAGCGGCGTTTCTTCGGTGCGGCCGAGGGGAATATCGGCGAACAGCTCTTCAAGGATCTGCCGGGGGCCCTTGCCTTCGCGCAGCAGGGCCGTGATCGGCGGCAGCGCCACCAGTCGTTTTTCAAGCAGGGCGATGAGGGCCTCTTCTCCTTCGGGCATGGCCTGTACTATCAAACCGCCGGCTGCGGAGACGCGGCCGGCGCTCTCCAGATACACTCCGAGGGCGACGGTGGATGGCACCTGTTCGGAGGAGGTCAAATAATAGGCGAGGTCTTCGGCGATTTCACTGCTGTAGAGCTGAACCATGCCCCGATAGGGTTCCTTGAGACCGAGGTCCTTGATAACATGCAGGAACCCGGCGCGCCCGACAGCGGCCGGCACGTCGAAACCTTTATCCGTCGGGGCAATGCCGGATACCGGTACCTTCACCGAGCCGCGCACCTGTCCGAGAGCGTCGGTCTCGGCATGCAGCCTCTGCAGCGGGCCGTTGCCCTCTACCATCAGTGCCAGGCGCTGGTCGTTTTTGAGCAGGCTGCCCATGAGCGCCGCGCCGGTGACCAGCCTTCCCAAAGCGACGGTGGCGGTTGGGTCGGTGCCCTGCCGGCGGCAGATGGCTTCGACCAGGCCAGTGGTCACCGCGGCAGTGGCGCGCAGGGTACCATCTTTGGTGGCGACGCGGATGAGATGATCCTTCATGCGAATTCCTCGTGTGGTAAGCGATACGGCGGTACCGGAAACTTGCCCGGACGGGTCATTGCGGTTATAGTCTTGCACGACGGCGGGCTCATGCTACCGGAAAGGGTCCGCTTCTGACAAGACTTCATATTACGGAGGTTGGCATGAAAATCATCCTGCCGGTGGCGGGCAAGGGCACGCGGCTGCGTCCCCACACCCACACCCGCGCCAAATCCCTGGTGCAGGTGGCGGGCAAAACGGTCCTCGAACATATCATCGAACGCCTCAAGGTGCTGGCCGCCGAGGAGCTGATTTTCATCACCGATGAAAACGGCCAGCAGATCGAAGCCTTCATGAAGCGCTGTTTCCCCGATCTGAAATGCAGCTACATCGTGCAGAAAGATCGTCTCGGTCCGGCGCATGCCGTTTCCCTGGCGGCGCCACGTATTGTCCCCGGCGATGACGTCCTGGTGGTGTTCAATGACACTATTTTTGTTACCGATCTGGGTCGCATCCTCGATTTGTGCGCCGATTGCGACGGCCTTATTTTCTCCAAGGAAGTCGAGGATTATCAGCGTTTCGGCGTCAACGTGATCCGCGACGGCATTATTGTCGACATGGTGGAAAAACCGGACACGCCGATTTCACGTCTGGCCCAGGTCGGACTTTATTATCTCAGGGATGCGTCGGGTTTCATGCGCTATCTCGATCAGGCCATCCAGGCCGGCGACACGGTCAAAGGCGAATTTTACCTGCCGGCGGTATTCATGCGCATGATCAGGGACGGACTGCGTTTCCGCGCCCCGGAAATCGACGCCTGGCTGGACTGCGGCAAGCCGGAGACGCTGCTCGAGACCAACCGTTATCTGCTGGAGCAACGTCACAGCTGCCGGGGGAACTGGTGGATACAGTTGTTATTCCACCGGTTTACATTGCCGAGGGGGTCAAGGTGAAAGGCAGCATAATCGGCCCCTACGTCTCTCTGGCCACCGGTACGGTTGTCGAGGCCAGCATCATCCGCGATTCGATCATCAATGCTGATTGCCATGTCCGGGATGCCAACCTGCGTTTCAGCATTCTCGGCAATGCCGTGAAGCTGTCCGGTTCGCCGCGCCGCATGAATATCGGTGACGATTCCCTGATCGAAATAGACAGCTGACAGGCCCTGGCCGGCCCGCTTTCCAAAACGGCGGAAAAGGGCACGGCCTAATCGATGACGGGGCGTATCTCCGAACGCTCCGGATCGCCACTATCTTCCGTAGCGAGCCATCGGGTTTGCCGGGGTGGCGGCGCGGCCAGGCACAAGCCAAGATAGATGGCGGCAGCCAGGTCGAGTTCTTCCAGGGAAACCTGTTCGCTCCAGGTGTGGGCGGTTTCCAGGGCGCCAGGTCCCAGCAGCAGGGGATGGCAGCCTTTTTCAAAGAAAAGATTGCCGTCCGAATGGGAACGGAAAGCCGTGAATGCCAGCGGCCGTTCCAGACGGGAATATATGCCGGGCAGTGTGTGACCCGGCCAGTGGTCGGTGCCGAGATCGTAACCGCGGTTCGCCCAGGGGATATCCACCTCCAGTTCCAGCCCATGGATATGTCGGCTGGCGCTGGCCAGGCGGCGGCGCAGCGTGGTTACGGTTTTTTCGAGATCGAGGGAGGGGGCAGGTGCAGATCGATCAGGGCTTCGCAACGGTCGGGAACCACGAAGCCGGCCCGGGACGAGTTCATTTCACGGATGGAATAGACGAGCCCCCCGTCAGGTCTGCGCAGCAAAGGTGCGCGGCCCAGGTGCAAAAGCACCTGCAGCATCGACTCGATGGCGTTGTGCCCGTGTTCCGGCAGGGAAGTGTGACTGCGGCGCCCGCTGGTGGTCAGCACTACTTCAAGGTAGCCATAATGTGAAAAGCAGGCCTGCAGGCCGGTTGGTTCTCCGATCACCACCCAGGCGGGCCGGTGGTTGGCGAGAAACGCCAGGCTGCCGGCGCCGTCCTCTTCTTCACCCACTGCCAGCAGCAGTCCCACCGAAGGACGCTGCTCGGGCGGCAGGTGTTCCGCCAGGGTCAGAAAGGATTCAATCATGGCCGCGCACCCGGCTTTCATGTCGGCGCTGCCGAGCCCGCAGAGAATACCGCCCTGCTGTCGGGGGCCCCGTTCCTGCAATTCAAAATCGGCCACCGTGTCGACATGCCCGACCAGGTAGAAATCGGGTTCACCCTGTCCCATGACACAGCGCAGGTTGAAGCGGGTTTCGTCGAGACAATCCCGGTGTACCTCGAGCCCCGCGCTTTGCAATATCCCTTCGAGATAGCATTGAATATCCTCCTCCTTGCCCGAGGGAGAATAGATCTCCACCATCTCCCACAGCATACGGTGCAGCCGGTCGCGGCACAGGCGCCCGCGCAATGGTTCCCAACGGTTCAGCATGACGCTCCTATTTTCTGCGCGAGCGTGTCAGGTTGAGACTGAGGTAGACATGCTCGCGCGGGTTGCCGAAGCCCTGTTTGCGGAAAAAGCCGAGAGCTGCTTCATTGTCGGCAGCGGTGTCGACGATGATCATGCGCACGCCCTGCTCCCGCATGCGGCGCCGCAACTCCCGGAACAGCTCGCGGCCGATATGGGCTTTCTGCACCTTCGGTCGCACTCCAAGCCACACCAGGTAGCCGTACTTCCAGGGCCCTCGCTGTTTTTCCACCGTTGTGCCGAGGGCGAAGCCGACAATTGTTTCGTTGAGTTCAGCGACCAGGCACAGTTCACTGTCCGAGTTGAACAGGGTGGTGATTTCATACTCGTCCCAGGTGCGATACAAGGTCGGCGAAAACTCGGCGGTAAAGACTTCCTCGCCGATGTGAAACACCTCGGATAGATCATCAATGGTCATTTCGCGGATCTCGAGTTTGCTTTCCGCTGGAGAAACGGGTGCCGTCATAGGTTTTTCCCTCGTCATTGAAACATCGCCATTCGTATTCTGGTCATCTGTCTTTGTCCGGGTTTTTTGTCTTGGGAGCCAGCCCCTGAATATTATAGCAAATCAAACGATTTGAACCGCTTGCGCGGGCAATGTGTTGCCGTTATGATAACTGCCGGATCGTTCCTGATGCAGCGCGAGGTGTTCATGTCTGAAATGATTATTCAAAGTCTGCCCTATCTGGCGCCACCCCTGCTGGGGGCCATGATCGGTTACGTTACCAATTATATCGCCATCCGGATGCTTTTCAGGCCCTTGCGGGCCTGGCGGATTTTCGGACTGCGCGTGCCTTTGACCCCCGGCATCATCCCCTCCAGGCGGCAGGAACTGGCGCAGCGCATCGGCGACATGGTCGGCAGTCATCTGGTGACCGCCGAAGAGGTGGCCGGGGCGTTGCAAAAGCCAGGCTTCCAGGGCGAGCTGCGCCAGGCGGTCGCCGGCAAGCTCGGCGCTTTGCTCGACAGGGACCTCGGTCCGCTGGCGGAGCTGGTGCCGGACAAGTTCAAGGAGCGTTTTCGGGAATTGACGCAGACCCTGCGCTGGAAGGCGCTCAGGGCGCTGTTTGAATACCTGGAAAGTCAGCCTTTCAGGGTTCGCCTGGAAACCTGGCTGCAAGAAAAGGAAGAAGACCTGCTGGCCAAGGAGCCGGCCCATATGCTCGGTGCCCTGCAGCGCGCCGCCCTTGAGCGCCATCTGCGCCGCAAGGCGGCGGGCTGGCTGCAATCGGAAAAGGTCGCTCGGCAGGCCGGCCAGCTGGTCGACGAACAACTGCAAAAGCTGCTCGAATCGGACCGTCCGTTGCGTGAATTCGTGCCACGGGAACTGTTGGAGGGGGCGCGGCAATGGATCGAGGAAGAGCTGCCCGCCCTGGTGGAGCGGCTGCTGACCCTGCTGCAGGATACGGAAGTTCGTCAACGCATCGCCGAGCGGGCCAGCGAAGCCCTCGCAGAATTCACCGCTTCCCTTGGCATGATGGGTGGCCTGGTATCGGCCTTTCTTACCCCTGACAAGATCGCCAGATACCTGCCGGGTCTGCTCGACCGGGCGGCGCAGGAAATTGAATGTTGTCTGGCGGAGGAACAGAACCGCAGGCGGGTTGTCGAGGTGGTTCGGGAGCGTCTGGAATTGCTTCTGGAAAAGTCCCCGGCCACATTACTGGCCGGCATGTCCTGCGGTCGCATCGCCCGTCTGCGGCGTTTCGTGCGGGCCCGTGTTGTCGTCGCTCTGCGTAGCGATACCGCCGGCAAGGCGGTGGAGACGCTCGTCGATCGGTTGCTCGACCCCCTGCGGCAGCGCCCCCTGGGGCAATTGCTGGCCGACATGCTCCCGCCGGGCGGCCTGCCTGTGGCCCGGCGCGCCCTGCACGAGCGGCTGCTGCACGGGCTGTGTTCGCCGGCGGCGCGGCAGGCGGTCGACAGGGAGTTGGCGAACCTGGTCGAGACCCTGGTTTTCCAGCGTCCCCTGGGGCGCCTCTCGGCGCGCATGTCGAGCGAAGTGCGGCTGGAACTCGAAGACGGATTGACCGCGCAACTGGGTGAAATGCTCTGCAGGGAAGTGCCGCCACTGGTTGATTCCCTGAATGTCCGCCGCATGGTCGAAGACAAGATCAACAGTCTCGATATTCTGGCGGTGGAAGGCCTGCTGCTCGGCATCATGCAGGAGCAGTTCAAATATATCAACCTGTTCGGCGCGCTGTTGGGCGGCATCATCGGTGCGATGAACCTGCTGTTTATCAGTGCCTTCTAGCCATTGAGGCTGGCTTTTTGCCGTCGGCGTTTTTGCCGGAAAGCGCTATCGGCCACCAATTTCGGGTATGCTTTTAAAGTCCACTGCCGGTTATGCGATGAGTGGCTTTACACCGGAAACGCGCTTTTGCACATCGGTTTCGCCCCGATACCGGCGCCGGACCCGTTTCGGGTGGGGGCCAAAACGCAACAAAAACACAACCCGGAAAAGGTGTTCATCCGTTGCGAAGCAGCCAAATGATGAAAATATCCCGTGGCAAATACCGGTTTGCATGGCGTGTCGGCAACCGCTTTCGTCTGCTGGTCGACGGCGACCGTTTCTTCCCCGTGATGCAGGACAGCATCGCCGCCGCGCGTCGGTATGTGCTGCTGGAAATGTACCTTTGCGAATCGGGCA
This sequence comes from Syntrophotalea acetylenica, assembly GCF_001888165.1. Taxonomy (NCBI): domain Bacteria; kingdom Pseudomonadati; phylum Thermodesulfobacteriota; class Desulfuromonadia; order Desulfuromonadales; family Syntrophotaleaceae; genus Syntrophotalea; species Syntrophotalea acetylenica. The sequence continues at coordinate 3,171,833 of NZ_CP015455.1, read as the reverse complement.
AGGTTGTTGACCGTTTCGTGGAGCGATTGCAGGCTGCCGCCCGGCGCGGTGTGCGGGTCTGCGTGCTGCTCGATGCTTACGGCGCTCTGGGGTTGCGCCGCAGTGACCGCAAACGGCTCACTGATGCCGGCGTGGAACTGGCTTTTTACAACCCGTTGGGTTTTTTCCGCTGGCGCAGCAACCTGTTTCGCGATCATCGCAAACTGCTGCTTGTCGATGGCGAGGTCGGTTTCACCGGCGGCACCGGCTTGACGGATGCTTTCGATCCCGGTGTGGCTTCCGGATCCTGGTGGCACGAGGCGATGCTGGAAATTCGCGGCCCCTGCCTGGGCGACTGGCAGGCGCTTTTTGCCCGCACCTGGAACCGCTGGGCGCAAAGCCCGCTTTCCGAGGTGCCCGGCGGTTCCTGGGCCCAGGATGAGGGCGGCCGGGGCCGGGTTACCCTGCAGAGGGGCATCAAGGGCCGTTCTGAAATCATCCGGTCCTATGTGCGTCAGATACGCCGCGCGCGCAGCCGGGTCTGGATGGCGACGGCCTATTTCGTGCCGTCCTGGAAGTTGCGTCAGTGCCTGCGCCGCAGTGCCCGCGAGGGCAGGGATGTGCGGCTGCTGTTGCCCGGTGCCCTGAACGATCATCCGGCCGTCTGGTACATGGGCCGGCGCTACTATCACCGCCTGCTGAAGTCCGGCGTCAGGATTTTTGAATACCAGCCACGGTTTACCCATTACAAGATGTTGATGTGTGATGATTGGGTCAGCTTCGGCTCCTGCAATGCGGATGCCTGGAATTATCGCTGGAACCTCGAGGCCAACCAGGAGGCCGTGGATGCCTCTCTGAGCACGCAGGCAGCTGCATTACTGGAAACCGATTTCGGTCGCAGTGTGGAAATCCGGCTGGAAGACTGGGTGATGCGTTCCTGGCGCAAAAGGCTGCGGGAGTGGTTCTGGGGCAAGGTGCAGGCTTTGCTGGGCTGGTTCAGTGACCGGAAGCGGCGTATCGGAGAGGATGACCCCTTTTGATGGGGCCGTTTCACTTTTGTCCCGTACTTTCCCGACCTGAGCTCCGCAGGCGGTTGAAAAACCGCCTGCAGAGCCGCGGAGAGGTTGACGGCTGCCGTCACCAGTTCCAGTCGATGCCGGCATTGGCCATGTGCAGGTTGCGGTTCCTGCCGTTTTCGAAACCGAAATTTTCCACCCGGTCGAATGCATAGTCGAAGCGCAGGGTAAGTTTTGGCGAGCAGTGCCACTCCATGGCCAGCCCTGGCCTGAAATGTTTTTCCGCCGTGCCGATACCGGCGGAACGTTTCTGGTGATCAAAGTTGAACGCCAGCCTCAGACCGAGGGGGAAATAAGCCTCCAGTTCGGCGAAATAATCCTCGGCGGTGCCGCCCATGGCATGCCCCATGATCTTTTGCTGGTAGGTGTAGCCGGAGGTGTAGAGGCCGTGGCGGTACCAGATATTGCTGTCGAGGCTGGTGTCGGCATACTCCAGGCGCAGGCTCAAACGTCCGCTGGGTTCGATCTGGGGCAGATAGAGCCCGGCCAGATAGGCTTTTTTGGAGAAGAACGGAATAAACCCGGCAAAGTCGGCCTGGTCCTCGCCGCCGAGTTCGCCGTACAGTTCGGCATTCCATAAAAACGGCAGCTTGACCCGCGCATCGATGGCGGCTACCGAATTGCTGGTGTCCTCGTCGCCACTGAGATTTTCGCCGCCGATAATGGTCAGAAAGTCGTCAAAGTCGATGCCCGGCCGCCCCTTGCCGCCGAACATGACGGTGCGGCACAGGCCCAGTTCCAGCCAGGAGGTCGGCTTGAGTCCAAGGCGCATGCCCCCGAAATACGGCTCCTCCACGACGCGGTCGTCATCGAGACGCGCCACAAACAGGTCGAAGCGGAACGGTCCCAGGTATTTGAAAACCCAGGGCAGGATCACCGGCGTGGGGTTGGTGAGCCGGATCATGTCCAACGGATCGGCGTTGTTGGTGAGCACCAGAGAGCCGTTGCGGCCTTGCCCCCACCACAGGGATTGACGGCCAACGGACAGGTCGACCGGGCCCAGACCCAGGGTCAGGCTGCCGCCACGCAGACGGATGCCGGTGTTGCCATCTTCCTGGGCTCGCAGCAGCGGACGCCATTCGGCCAGCAGCCAGCGTCCCAGTCGCGCATCACCGGCAAGGGTGACTTCAAGGTTGTGGTTTTCACTGTAATCGAGACCATCATGGTTGGTGATCAGCGAAAATTGCCGGGCGTTGGTGCCGGGATACAAGGAATCGGCGCCATCCCGCAACACATAGTCAAATTGCATTTCGCGGATCGGTTTGAAATAGCTGCCGGCTTTTTCCGGTCCATTGCGCTGTTCCTGAATTTCCTGGCGAAATTCGGTTTTAAGACGGGCCACCAGTTCCCGGGCAACGGGGGGCAGAATCCTGTCCCGACCGGCTTCGATGACCTCGATGGTCTGGCGGGCGGCTTCGGCTCTGCTGAAGGGGCGGTCTCCCTGCAGGGCGGTGTCGACCAGGCTCATCCCCGCCAGTTTGTCCAGGGCAGGGTAAATCCAGCTGTCGAGGGGGATAGCGGGACTCGGCGCGGCGGCAGCGGGGAGGGCCCACAGCAACAACAGGGCCAGGGTCATGATCCAGCGTCGTGACATGAAAAAAGCCTCCTTTTAGCCCCTGGTGGCGAGGCAAGCAATAACAACGGCAACACGGCGGCTGCAGGGGTGTCGAGCGGTACGACCGACGGAACTCTGCTTTTCCGCAGAGCTATGGATGGGGTTTTGCTAGCACAATTTTTTAAAAAAAGCAAACAAAAGCCCTGGCCACGGGTGGCTGGAAGCTTGTTTCCAGGCGCTTCGAAAATCAAAGCGTAACCTGCTGCAACGGGCCGACAATGATTGGCAACAAAGGGGTACCGATGAAAAAAATCCTGATTCCGCTGTTTGTCATCCTGATGCTGGCGGCAGGTTTCGCTCTCTGGCATCTGCGCCGGCCGAAAGCGCCGGTCGAGGTTCTGGAAACGATGGCGGTCGATCGCGGAAAAGTCAGGCAGGTGCTGGAGCAGACCGGCATCGTCAAGGCCCAGGTCGGTGCTATTGTCAAAATCGGCGCGCGCGCCACCGGCACCATCGAAAAGATGCTGGTGCAGGTCGGGGATCCGGTAATCAAAGGGCAGCTGGTGGCCCGCATTGACAGTCGCGAGATCCGTTCCCAGGTCGCCGAGGCCCGCGCCCGTTTGCAGGCCGACGAGGCCGAGCTGCGGCGGGTGCAGCGTGTCGACCCGTTGCATATCGAGGAAGCCCGCGCCGAGCTGGCGCTTTCCCGGGCCCAGGCTGAATATCTGCGCAGCAACTACCGGCGTGTCGAGGCTTTGGCGGCGGAGGGAGTGGTTTCCCGGGACGAACTGGAAAAGGTCCGCCAGCTGGCCGAAGTCGAAACAGGTCGTGAGTCCGCGCGCCGCACGGCCCTGGAGCGGCTGCAGCGGGAATTCGAGGAGAACCTGCGCCGGGCGGAACTGGCGGTGCGGGTTACCCGGGCCAATCTCGAAGCTCTTCAAGTGCGTCTTTCCTATACGGATATCCACAGTCCCATCGATGGCGTGGTCAGCCAGGTGACCGCTCAGGAGGGTGAAACCATCGTTGCCGGGCTGCAGGTCGCCAACCTGATTACGGTGCTCGATACCTCCCGGCTCGAGATGTGGATCTATGTCGACGAGACGGATATCGGTCATGTCAAGCTTGGACAGACCGCCGAGTTCCGTGTCGATGCCTACCCCGACAAAGTGTTTCGCGGGACCATACAGGCGGTTTATCCCGAGCCGGAAATCCGCGAAAACATCGTTTATTACAAAGCCCTGGTGGCTGTTTCCAAAACGGAAGCCGCCTGGCTGCGTCCGGAAATGACGACCCAGGTACAGATCGTGGTGGCGGAAAAAGACCAGGTTCTGCGGTTGCCCAACACCGCCCTGAAATGGGTCGATTCCCGCCAGGTGGTGTTTCATGTACAGCCCGACGGTAGCGTGCGGGAAGTCTCGCCCAGGCTTGGTCTCACCGGTCTGCAGGAGAGTGAGCTTCTCGGGGGGCTGCAGGAAGGCGATCTGGTGGCGACCCAGGTGGTGCTTGGCGCCGCTGACGGCAAACGGGGAGGCGGGCCATGAGCGATCCGCAGCCTGTCATCCGGTTGCATGCCATCGAGAAGACGTTCATGCTGGGCGATCTGAGTGTCGAAGTGCTCAAAGGCGTCAGCCTTGCCATCGACCCCGGCGAGTTTGTGGCTTTGCGTGGTGCTTCCGGTTCGGGCAAATCGACACTGATGCATATCCTCGGGCTGCTGGATCGCCCTTCCGGCGGCCAATATTATCTGCAGGGCGAGGACGTCGCCGGGCTGCCCGACGATCGTCTCAGCGAGCTGCGCAACAGACTGTTCGGCTTCATCTTTCAGACCTTTTATCTGATCCCCTACATTTCCGCCCTCGACAACGTTATGCTGCCGGGACTTTACGGCACCACCCCGGCACGGCGCCTGCGACAGCAAGCGGAGCGGCTGTTGTGCCAGGTCGGACTTGAGGAACGCATGCATTTCCGCCCGGGACAACTTTCCGGCGGTCAGCAGCAGCGGGTCGCCATGGCCCGTGCGCTGCTCAACGATCCCCAGGTGGTGCTGGCGGACGAGCCGACCGGCCAGCTCGACTCCACCACCAGCACGGAAATCATGGCCTTGCTGCAGTCGATCCACGCCCAGGGGCGCACCGTGGTGCTTGTCACTCACGACGCCGCCACGGCCGGCTACGCCGGACGGCAGATCGTGCTGAGTGATGGACATGTCCAGGCTGGCTGAAATATTGACTGTTGCCTGGCGATGCGCAGGCATGGCGTGGCATGCCTTGCGCGCGGCCAGGGTCCGCAGCCTGTTCGTGATAGCGGGGGTGGCCCTCGGTATCGCTTCTTTGACTGTCATTGTGGCCGCTGTCGATGGTGCCGAGCGCAAGGCCAACGAGATGGTGCGGGTGTTCGGCCCCGACGCTGCGCTGTTGCTGGGCGGCAATATCGAAAGTCGGGCCGTGGGTCAGCGCACCCTGACCCTTTCCTACGAGGATGCGGCGGCGCTGAGACGGTCTTTGCCGGGGGTCTACCTGGTGGTCCCCATGCGCGCCAAAAGCAATGTGCAGGTCCGTTACGGCGGGCGCGTCACCCAGGTTCCCGTGGTGGTCGGTACCACGGAAAGTTACGCCCGGGCCTGGGACTGGCCGCTGACGGAGGGGCGGGACCTGACCAGGGATGATCTGCGGCAGGGCGCCAGAGTCGGCCTGATCGGCGATACGATCGCCCGTGAACTGTTCGGCGACGAATCGCCGATCGGTCGTACCGTACTGATGGATCGGTTCCCTCTGCAGATTGTCGGCCGGTTGAGTTATCGCGGCGTGGTGGGTGGCGGCGGGGCCATCGACGACCGTATCATCATCCCCATTACCACCCTGACCCGGCGTTTCAACCTGGATCGCAAATACTTTCGCGCCCTGCGCGTTAAATTCCATCACCCGGAATCCATGCCGCGGCATGTCGCCAATATGCGCAGCCTGTTGCGCCATCTGCACGGCCTGCGGCCGGAAGAAATGGACGATTTCAGCATCCTTACCGCCGACGAGATTCTGAAATTTCTGTCGACATTCAAGGGGGGCTGGTGCTGTTTCTCGGTGTGACCGCCCTGGTGGCCATGGTGGTCGGGGGTTTTGTGCTGGCCAATCTGTTTTATCTCGGTGTCGATGAGCGCCGCTCGGAAATCGGACTGAAAATGGCGCTTGGGGCACCGCGCTGGGCGATATTGACGCAGATTCTTCTGGAGGCGGTGATCCTGACATCGATTGGCGCGCTGTTCGGCATGGGGTTGGGCATGGCCATGGGGCAGTTGCTGGCGCGGCTGGAAATCCTGCAAATCCTGTTTTCCTGGAAAGTTTTCGGTTTTTCGCTGACTGCCTCACTGGTCATCGGTTTGCTGTTCGGTCTCAAGCCGGCGCGGCGCGCGGCATCCCTGTCGCCCATCGATGCCCTCAAAGGCAACGGCTGAGCATAGACGGCGTGGAGCAAGGGCATGCTGCTTAGCATTAAAATTGCACTGGCATCACTACGTGCCCATCGTCTGCGGACCCTTCTGGCCATGCTCGGCGTGATGCTTGGCGCCCTGGCCCTGACCGGTGTGCAGCACATCTCCCGCGCCATGCTGCTCAAGGCCGAGCAGGAAACCGCCAAGCTCGGCAGCAATCTGTTCATGGCCCGCACCGGTCAGCTCGCCTTTCGGCCCGGCCGATCGGGCAGAGTGCGCCATGAAGCGACCACCTTTACGCTGCAGGATGCCCGGGATCTGGCCCGGGCGCTGCCCGCGGTGCGCAAGTCGGCACCGTTTGTCAGCGTCACCCTGCCGATACGCTCGGGCAACCTGAGCATCAACTGCCAGCTGGTGGCCACCTGGCCCGACTATCGGTGGGTGCGCAACGCCGTGCCCGAAGTCGGGCGTTTTCTTTCCGCCGCCGACGAAAACCGCCGTGCCAGGGTTTGCGTGCTGGGGGCCAGTATTGCCAGGCGCCTGTTCGGCAGGTCGCGGGCCGCCCTCGGACAACCGGTATTTTTTCATCGGGCGATGCTGCGGGTGGTGGGGGTGATGCAACCCAAAGGCGCCGATATCGCGGGTGCCGATCAGGACGAACAGGTATTTGTGCCGATGGACACCTATCTGCGCCGCATGAGCAACCAGACCTGGCTCAGCGGGGTGTATCTGCAGCTTGGCGACGAAGCCGATATTTCCGCGGCCAAACAATCCGCCGCCGAAATTCTGCGGCGCAACCATCGCATCGGCCCCGGAGAAGAGGACGATTTTTCCGTCCTGACCGCAAAGGACACCATGGAGGTCCAGCAGCAGGCCCTGAACCTGGTCGGTACCCTCGGTCTTATCAGCTCCTCGGTATCGTTTACCGTTGGCGGTCTCGGCATTCTATCCATCATGGTGCTGCTGGTTCGCGCCCGGCGACTGGAAATCGGCGTAAGACGGGCGGTGGGCGCCCGGCGGCGTGATATCGTGGGCCAGTTTTTGCTGGAGGCGGCCATGATGGCGATGGCCGGCGGTCTTTCAGGCGTTGGGCTCGCATTGGGACTGGTGCTGCTGGTCTGCCGGATCGGCGGACTGCCTTATGTCTTCGAGCCGTCTCTGGTGTTGCTGGCATTGGCCGGTTCGGCGCTGCTGGGGCTTGTTGCGGGGGCCTATCCGGCCTGGCAGGCGGCGCAGGTCGAGATCCTCGAAGTGTTGAAAAGTGAGTGAGGTTTGAGTGCCGAGGCTGGTGCATAAAACCGGGGGCGCACGGGATTACCAACCGGATGCGCCCCCGTGAGGAATCAGGCCCCTTGCAGCGATCGATGTGCGGCTTCGATGGTGCGATCGATGTCTTCGGGGGTATGCGCCAGGCTCACGAACCCTGCTTCGAACTGGGATGGCGCCAGGTTCACGCCGTTATCCAGCATGTTTCCGAAAAAGGTTGCAAAAACCCTGGTGTCGCTGGCTCTGGCATCGGCAAAGGAGCGCACCGGGCCGGCCTGGAAATAACAGCAGAACATGCTGCCGACCCGCTGCAGGCAGGCCGGTACACCGGCCGCTGTCGCTGCCTGCCGCAGTCCTTCGGCCAGGCAGGCGCTGCGTTCTTCCAGTTGCTCGTAAACACCTTCTTCACGCAGCAGTGCCAGGGCGGCGAGGCCGGCGCTCATGGCCAGGGGGTTTCCCGACAGGGTGCCAGCCTGGTAAACACCGCCTTCCGGTGCCAGTTGCCGCATGATATCGCGGCGTCCTCCGAAAGCTCCCACCGGCATCCCTCCGCCGATGATCTTGCCCAGGCATACCAGATCACCCTTCACCCCGTAAAGTTGCTGAGCGCCGCCGTAGGCGACCCGAAACCCGGTCATCACTTCGTCGACAATCAGCAGCATGCCGTGCCGGTCGCACAAATCGCGCAGCCCGCTCAAAAAGCCCGGCTGCGGTGGAACGCAGCCCATGTTGCCGGCGATCGGTTCCAGAATAATGGCCGCCAGGTCGGCCTTGTGCTCCTCCACGAGGGCCTTGACCCGGTCGAGGTCGTTGAAAGGCGCGGTCAGGGTATGGCGGGCGAAATCCGCCGGCACCCCCGGCGAGGCCGGTATGCCGAAGGTAGCCACGCCGCTGCCGGCTTCCACCAGCAGGCTGTCGGCGTGGCCGTGATAACATCCCTCGAACTTCAGAATCTTGTTGCGGGCGGTAAAGCCGCGCGCCAGGCGGATGGCGCTCATGGCCGCTTCGGTGCCGGATGAAACCATGCGCACCTGTTCCATATTGGGGAACGCGGCGCAGACCTGTTCGGCCAGATCGATCTCCAGGGCGGTGGGGGCACCGTAGGAGGTGCCGCGTCCGGCCGCCTTGCGGATCGCCTCGACGATTTTGGGGTGGCTGTGTCCGGCTATCATCGGCCCCCAGGAGCCGACATAGTCGATATACCTGTTGCCGTCGGCATCGATCAGGGTGCTGCCTTCTGCCCTGTCGATGAACAAAGGATGGCGGCCGACGGCTTTGAAAGCACGAACCGGGCTGTTGACACCGCCGGGAATGACCCGGTTCGCCCGTTGGAAGAGTTCAAGGGATCGGGAGCAGGGCATGGCAAACCTTTTCTGTAGAAAAAAACGATAAACCACAGACGCATCTTCGCGTTTTGACTATCACGCGTTTAAAAGCCTGTCAAGGACGGATCTTTTGCAGCTGGCTTGCGAGCAGGAATTAGAAATTGCCTTGAATCCGGGGCTGCGGTAAGCTTTCCTGGCCCGGGCGGACCATCCGCCGGCTGGAGGAGCCTCATGAAAGACCTTCTTCTGATACTTTTCGGAGCGGTTTTCGTCAACAATTTCGTCCTGGCGCGTTTTTTGGGACTGTGTCCTTTTCTCGGCGTGTCCCGCAAGCTGGAAACCGCGCTTGGCATGGGCATGGCTGTTACCTTCGTGATGGTGGCGGCGAGCGCGTGCACCTGGTTGCTGCACTACCTGGTGCTGGCGCCATGCGACCTGGGTTATCTGCAGACCATCGCCTTTGTCCTGGTTATCGCCACCCTGGTGCAGATGGTGGAAATGATCGTGCGCAAGTCGTCGCCGGTCCTGTATCAGGCGCTCGGTATCTTTTTACCGCTGATTACCACCAATTGCGCGGTTCTGGGCCTGGCGGTTCTCAACATTCAGGAAAATTACAGTTTCGTGCAGAGCCTGGTGTTCGCCTTTGGCGCGGCCGCCGGTTTTACGCTTGCCCTGGCGCTGTATGCCGGGCTTCGGGAACGTCTGGTTTTGTGCCCGGTCCCGGCGGCGTTTCGCGGTACGCCCATCGAGCTGATCACGGCCGGCCTGCTGGCGCTGGCATTCATGGGATTTGCAGGGATGGTGCAGGCTTGAAAGCGGTGCGGATATGATTGCCGCGACGGTCGTTCTCGGAGGTCTTGGCTGCCTTGCCGCCTTGCTGCTGGCCACCGCCTCCCGGCGTTTTTCGGTGCGAACCGATCCCCGCCATACGGCCTTGCTGGAAGTGCTGGCCGGCTCCAATTGCGGGGCCTGTGGTTATCCCGGGTGCGATGCCTATGCCCGTGCCTTGCTTGCGGGCACAGCGGCTCCCGATCTGTGCCGGCCGGGTGGAACGGAAACGCTGGTACGCATCGGCGCGATTCTGAATATTGCGACGACTCCCCGCCAGTCGCAGGTGGCCGTGGTTCGCTGTCAGGGAGGGCGGCAGCAGGCGCGGCCCAAGTACGATTATCGGGGATTGCACGATTGCCGCGCCGCGCAGAAGCTTGCCCAGGGGCCAAAGTTATGCCCTGCCGGCTGCCTGGGGCTGGGCAGTTGCGTGGAAATTTGTCCTTTTGATGCCCTGTTCATCGATGATCGTGGCCTGGCTGCGGTAGACCGCGGCCGCTGTACCGGATGCGGTCTTTGTGTGTCTGTCTGCCCGCGGCAAGTGCTGACTCTCGCTCCGGCCGAGGCCACGGTGCACGTCCTGTGCAACAGCCATGACCCCGGTGGCAAGGTCAAAACGTATTGCGAGGCGGGGTGTATCGGCTGCCGACTATGTCTCAAAACGGCGCCCGGCTGTTTCATGATGGAGGATTTCCTGGCGGTGGTCCGTTACGGAAATGAAGACGCCGTCACGCTGGCCGCCGCTGTGCGGCGTTGTCCCACTCATTGTATTCGGGAGATTGCCGGCACGCCCGCCGCTGGCAATGTTTCGCCGGAGCAGGTGCTCTGATGGCGCGGGGTTTTCCAGGCGGTATCCATCCGCTATCGCATAAATCGGCGACCGCCGATATCCCCAGTGAAACCTGTCCGTTGCCCGATGAACTGGTGATTCCGCTGGCGCAGCATGTTGGCTCTCCCGCCAGTGTCTGCGTCCTTGCCGGTCAGAGGGTGACGCGGGGGCAAACGATCGGCCGTGCCAACGGTTTTGTTTCGGTACCGGTACATGCCCCCACCTCGGGGCTTGTCACAGCGGTGGAACCGCGCCCCCATCCTTGCGGGGCACAACTGCTCGCGGTGGTTTTGCAACCGGATGGCGACGATGCCTGGGGCGAGGAATATCTTGGTCAGGGGTTTCATGTTCTGACCGTGGAGGCGATGCTCGAGCGTATCCGGGAGGCCGGTGTGGTCGGCATGGGCGGAGCTGCGTTTCCCACCCATGTCAAGCTGGATCCCCCCGAAGGCAAACCGATCGACACGGTGATCGTCAATGCCGCGGAGTGCGAGCCCTGGCTGACGGCCGATCGCCGCACGCTGCTGGAACAGCTGGAAAAAGTCCTGACCGGGGTGGAGGTGTTGCAGAAAATTCTGAACGCCAGGCATCTCTGGATCGGATTGGAGGACAACCAGCCGGATACGGCCCAACGGCTGGCTTCCCGCTGTCGCCAGCGTGGCATCAAGCTGGCTGTGCTGCCTGCCCGCTATCCGCAGGGCGCGGAACGGCAGCTGATTTATGCCATCACCGGGCGACGCGTGCCGGCGCGGGGGCTGCCCATGGATGTGGGGGTTCTGGTGCAGAACGTCGGTACCGTGGCCGCTCTGACCGATGCGGTTACCAGGGGGCGGCCTCTTATCGAACGCATGGTGACGGTTGCTGGCGGTTGCGTCGAGAAACCGCGGAACCTGCGGACGCGCATCGGCACGCCTGTCGCGCATCTGCTGGCGTATTGCGGGCTGCGGGATGCGCCGGCCAAGGTTATCATGGGTGGCCCGATGATGGGTGCCGCCCAGCACAGCCTTGCCGTGCCGGTGCTGCGCGGTACCAGCGGCGTGCTGGCGTTTCGCCGGGAGGACCTGGTGGACGGGCAGCCCGGTCCCTGTGTACGCTGTGGTCGCTGTGTCGCGGTCTGCCCCATGCATCTGCTGCCGACCTATATCGCCGATTACGCTCGCCGGGACGAACTGGCGCTGGCGGAACGCTTTGCGGCACGCAACTGCATCGAATGCGGCAGCTGTTCTTACGCCTGTCCTGCCCGCATCCCCCTGGTGCAGTCGATCCGGTATGCCAAAGGAGCGATTCTGGCCCGGCGCAGGAGAAGCTGATCCCATGGATAACCGGGAACATTTGCTGATCGTTTCACCTTCTCCGCACCAGCATTGCGGCCTGACCACCGAGGGCATGATGGCATCGGTTCTTCTGGCCTTGCTGCCGGCGTGCGGCGTTGCCGTCTACCTGTTCGGCCTGCCGGCATTGCGGACCTTGTCCATCTGCGTGGTCACGGCGGTGATCGTGGAGGTTCTGTGGCAAAAGGCCTCCGGAAAACAGCCTTCGTTCCGGGATGGCAGTGCCGCCCTGACCGGGTTGCTGGTGGCTTTTAATCTGCCGCCGTCAAGTCCCTGGTGGCTGGCACTGCTGGGTTCACTGGTTGCCATTGCGGTCGGCAAGCAGGTGTTTGGCGGCCTGGGGCACAATCTTTTCAATCCTGCGCTGGTTGCCCGCGTGGTTCTGCTTGTTTCCTTCCCCTCGTTGATGACCCGCTGGTCGGCGCCACAGCCCGGAAGGTTGCTGGCCGATGCCGTTACTGCGGCAACCCCTCTGGGCGAAATGAAAAGCGCCCTATGGCTCAGCGGCCGTTTGCCGCCGGGAGCGGGGGGTTCGCTGACCGACTATCTGCTTGGCAACATGGCCGGATCCCTGGGGGAGGTTTCGTTTGTGGCGCTTTTGGCCGGTGCTCTGTATCTGCTCTGGCGCCGCGTGATCAGCTGGCATATTCCGGTCAGTTACCTTGCCACGGTAACCATCCTGTCCGGCCTTTTCTGGCTGGCCGATCCGACCCGTTTTGCGCATCCAGGCGTACATCTTTTGACCGGAGGATTGATGCTGGGGGCGTGTTTCATGGCGACCGATCTGGTGACGTCGCCTTTAACCGGGCGCGGCATGCTTCTGTACGGGTGTGGCTGCGGGCTCCTCACCCTGTCGATACGCCTGTTCGGAAGCTATCCCGAAGGCGTGGCTTTCTCGATTCTTTTCATGAACGCCACAACACCTCTTATAGACCGCTACCTGGTGCCGCGTCCTTTCGGCTCCCCCAGAACATGGGGGACGCCATGAAGGAGAGTTTGCGCTACGTGGTGGTTCTGACGCTGATTACTTCCCTGTCCGGCCTGTTGCTGGGAGTGACCGAACGCTGTACCCGCGAACCGATCGAAAAACAGCAGGCCGGTCAGCAGCTGGCCGCCCTGCGAGCGGTGCTGCCGCCGGTGGATAACGCTCCGGATGAGGATTCGGTGACGCTTGCCGATGGATCGGCGCGGCGCACCGTCTATTATCGCGGGCGCCGCCAGGGGCGTATTGTCGGAGTTGCGTTCAGAGTGACATCGGATAAGGGATATGCCGGGCCCATCGCCATCATGATTGGCGTTGCGCCGGACGGAACCCTCACCGGGCTGGAAATTCTGCAGCAGAACGAGACGCCGGGATTGGGAAACCGCATTGTTGCGTCGGAATTTCGGGATCTTTTTGTCGGCAAGGGATTGAACGGTTATCGCTGGCGGGTACGCAAGGATGGTGGCGATTTCGATCAGATCAGCGGCGCCACAATTTCCTCGCGGGCCGTGGTGGAAGGGGTTGCCGAGGGGCTGGAGCGGTTTCGTCGCCATGCCGGAGTCATTCTCGCGGATAGCGGAGAGCGGCCATGAGCCATGCGGATGTTTTCGTCAGGGGGATTTGGAGCAACAACGCGGTTTTCAAACTGGTGCTCGGCATGTGCCCGACCCTTGCAGTTACCACCACCGCCGGCAATGGTCTGGGGATGGGCCTGGCCACCACGTTTGTGCTGTTGTGTTCCAATGCAGCGGTATCGGCGCTGCGCCACCTTATTCCCTCCAAAATCCGCATACCCTGTTTTATCGTCGTCATCGCAACGTTTGTCTCCATTGTACAGTTGCTCATGGAGGCTTATGTGTTCGCGCTGTATCAGGCCTTGGGCATTTTCATTCCGCTGATCGTGGTCAATTGCCTGATCCTCGGTCGCGCGGAGGCCTTTGCCTGTCGCCGCCGGGTGTGGGAAGCCGCGGCCGATGGTGCCGGCATGGGGCTGGGATTCACCCTGGCCCTGGTCTTGCTCGGAGCGGGGAGGGAGCTGTTGGGCAGCGGCAGCCTGTTTGGTTTGGGCGTTCCGGGCCTGCAGCAGGCGCTGCCACCGGTGTTGTTGCTGGTGCTCCCGCCCGGTGCTTTTCTGGCACTGGGGTTCCTGCTTGCGGCGATCAATGGTTGCAGAAACCGCAGGATGCCTCCAGGTAAACCTTGAAGGGACAGGCTGCAGCGCCGGCCTTGCCGCGGACGATTATGGATCTTACTGATTTTGCAACCCGTATTTCTTGATCTTGCGATGCAGGGTGTTGCGGGCGATACCAAGGGAGCGGGCAGCTTCGGTGATGTTCCAGCGATGCTGCAACAGGGTGCGTTTGATGGAGGCAGCCTCCGAGTCCCGCAATGCCTCGCTACCAGATGAGGAAAGCCCTTTCTGACGCATGACGGCATACAGGTTGGCTTCGAGCCCCCGCAGGGAATTCAGCAACTGGGTCAATTCGCCGTCTGAAAGCTGGGACAATGCCTCCGGAGTGCCGTAATGTTCCCAGAATCTTTCCATCGGCGGTTGGGCTTGGTGCGACGAGACTTCGCAGGCGGGTGCGGCGGTCATGGCCTGTTGCCCGTTTTGCGCGGCCGAACGCGGTTTGCTGGCGGTCAGCTTGCCGGAAAAATGTTCGGGAAGAATGACCTTGCCGTCGCACAACGCTACCGCCTGGCGCAGCGTGTTGGAAAGTTCGCGGATATTGCCCGGCCAGTCGTACTGGCACAGCAAATCGAGGATTTCCTCCGAGAGGGTGAGGGTCGGGTTGAACTGCTTGACGAAATATCTGGCCAGCATTGGAATGTCCTGCGCCCGGGAACGCAATGGCGGGATGACCAACTTGACCACGTTGAGACGGTAAAAAAGGTCTTCGCGAAACTCCCGCCGCAGCATGGCCTCTTCCAGGTCGACGTTGGACGCTGAAATCACCCGAACGTCGCAATGGATCTGCTTTTCCCCGCCCAGGCGCATGAATTCCCCTGTTTCCAGCACGCGCAGCAACTTGACCTGAATGGCCAGGCTGGCCTCGCCGATTTCATCGAGAAACAGGGTTCCCTTGTTGGCCATCTCAAAAATGCCACGGCGCATGTTGCCGGCGCCGGTGAAGGACCCGCGTTCGTGGCCGAAAAGTTCGCTTTCCAGCAGGTTGTCCGACAGGGCCCCGCAGTTGATGGGGATAAACATCTGATCGGAGCGGGCCGAAGCCGTATGAATGAATCGTGCCAGCACTTCCTTGCCGGTGCCGGTTTCACCCTGAATCAGGACGCTGATGTCTTTCGGCGCAATTTTGTAGGCCAGGGAGACGAGATGCCGCATATCGGGGCAGTTGCCGACCAGGAATCCGGTCGATTTGGCCAGCTCACTCCATTCCTCCTCTTCTTCCCTGGGGCCCTGGCAGCTGACCGCGGTGGCTTTTTCGATCAGCCTTTCGATAAGCTTGATGTCTTCAAAGGGTTTTTCCAGATATTCGTAAGCGCCCAGTTGCATGGCCTGCACTGCGGTTTTGATGGTGCTGAAGCCGGTCATGATAATGACCTCGCAGGCAGGCTGCCGCGCCTTGATATGTTTCAACAGGGTCAGGCCGTCGGTGTCTGGCAGCTTCAGGTCTACCATGGCCACGTTGTAGGTGCCGCAGTCCAGAGCCCGCAGCGCTTCCTCTTCATTGACCGCGGTAACGGTCCGATATCCTTTTCTTTGCAGCAGACGCCGGAAAAATGTACAGACAGATTCCTCGTCATCGATGATCAGGACACTTACCTTTGACAAGATTACACCACCTTTGGATTTAGATATTCAAATCGTAAGCCGGACCTTTTTTGACCGGCAGGCGCAGTGAAAAACAGCTGCCCTGGCCGCAGGTGCTTTCCACTTCCAGAGAGCCTCCGTGTGCTTCGGCAATGCCCAGGCTGACGGACAGCCCCAGCCCGGTTCCTTTGGATTCTTCCTTGCTGGTATAAAAGGGCGTGAACACCCGCTGCAGGTTTTTCGCCGGGATCCCTATGCCGTTGTCTTTTACAGAAATAATGATCCACTGTCCATTGCTATTGCATTCACAGCGTGATGTCACTTCGATGATCTTTTCACGGTCGACGCCAGCCAGGGCATCCCTGGCATTGATGAGAAGATTGGTCAGAACCTGCTGAATCTGACGCCCGTTAGCCTTGGTAAAGGGCAGATTGGGATCAAGGTTTTTGCAGACGCTGATCTGATTGCGATCGATCTGATAATAGATGAGGTGCAGGACGCGTTCGATTTCCTCGTTGATGTCCGTTTCCGCCATGGGCAGGTGGTCCTGGCGGGAAAAAGTCAGCAGATTCTGAATAATACGCTTGCAGCGCAGGCCGCAGTTGACGATGTCTTCCAGCGGTTCGCGGATTTCCCGGTGATTTTCAAACTCGCGATGAATCAGCTGCGCGGTACCGATGATCACGGTCATGGGACTGTTGAGTTCATGCGCGACGCCGGCAGCCATTTCGCCGATGGCGGCAAGTCGTGCCGAATGCATGAGCTTGGCCTCCATGTTGGTTTTTTGCGTGACATCCTTGATGATGTGGGTAATGGCGGTGAGGCGTCGGTTTTCATCCAGGACCGGATAATAGAAGAGGTCGAGGACCAGGCCGGAATCGGTTTCCAGCCGCTTGAAAACCGGTTTGGGATCCTTCTTGAGCGTTTCCATGGGGCATCCCTCGCAGGGGACGTCACGGCCGTAAAGACGCGCATAGCACTTCATTCCTCTGGCGCCCGCCTGATCCGAAACCATTTCAGGCATTTGCCGGCCGTTGTCGAGCAAAATATTGTAGTCCGGGTCCAGCAACAGAATCGGGTCGGTGACGGCCTTGAAAGTGGCTTCCCAGCCCTGCTGCGCCCGGGATACCTCCTTGTAGAGGCGGGCATTCTGGATGCTGATGGTCAGGTGGTCCGCAAGGTGTTGCAGAAACCCGAGCTCTTCTTTGGCATAGGCATTTTTCTGGGTGCTCCCGACCAGCAGAAGCCCCTGAATGGCGGTGCGCATGAACAGAGGTGCGATGGCCATGCAGCGCAGATCCCTGGCCAGCTCCGGATAGACCCTGAAAAATGGATCGGCGGTCTGTGCCGGCTCGTACATGCGCACCTTACCAGTGCGCATCGCATCCCAGACAAAGGAACCGGCAGGGATAACCGGCAGCCGTCGCGGCTTCAGGGGGATCACGGCGCGCATGCTGAGATCGTCTCCCCGCAGCAGCGCCAGGGCCAGGAAGTCGCAGGGCAAGGCGCGGTGCAATTGCCGGTAGGCCCTCTCGATCATATCTTCGGTGGACATCTCAAGGTTGATGTCCCTGGAAAGTTGATGGAGGATTTCAAGTCTGCTGTTTTGTTTGAGGATTTCCGCATTTCGCTTTTTGAGTTCGACGTAATAATTCAGCTTCGAGGAGTTGACCCCCGTCAGATTCTCAATAAGCGATTTTTTATCGAGCATGGTCCCGACCGTTGCAAAAGTGGATTGGCATGAAGTTGTGCATAAATCCGGCAGGTTACGGGAACGTGCGAAGGACGTTCTTCCCGCCTGCCGGGTAACCGGCGTCCTAAAAAGCCTTGAGAAACAACTGTTCGATATCCTCGGCGGTCGCGTTGCGGGGATTGGTCACCAGACAGGCATCGTTAAGGGCGTTCTGGCTCAGGGTTTTGATGCTTTCCTTTTTCAGGCCGACATCGGCCAGGCTTTTGTGCAGGCCGATGTCCCTTGTCAGCCTGCGCACCGCTTCGATGGCCTGTTCCGAGAGATCCTCGCATCGATCCTGATCCGTTGCGGAAGCCTCGATCTGTCGGGCTATTTGCGTAAACTTCTGGCGGCATTCGGGAAGATTGAACTGCATGACATGGGGCAGCAAAGTGGCATTGGTCTCGCCGTGATGGGTGTCCAAAAGGCCGTCGATCTGGTGCGTCATGGCATGCCCGGCGCCCAGGATTGCATTCGAAAAGGCTATGCCGGCATTGAGGCTGGCCATGGCCATGTTGTTGTTTGCCTCGGCGTCATGGCGGTCGAACACCGAACGTTTGAGGTTGCCGAAGATCAAGCGGATGGCATTGAGGGCGTGAATGTCGGTCAACGGGGTCGCGGCCAGTGAAACATAGGATTCAATAGCATGGGACAGGGCATCGATGCCGGTGGCCGCGGCGAGCCTGGGGGGTTTGGTGTTGAGCAGATCCGGGTCGATGATGGCAATGTCGGGAATCAGTGACTTGGAAATGATCGACATCTTCAATCGGCGCTGGTGGTCAACGATGATGGCGAACTGGCTGACTTCCGAACCGGTACCCGCGGTGCTTGGCACAATCACCATGGGCGGCAGCGGATGGCGGATTCGGTTCACTCCTTCGTAATCCTGCAACTCGCCGCCATTGGTCGCCAGCATGGCGATAGCCTTGGCGGTATCCGCCGGGCTGCCGCCTCCCACGGCCACCAGCGCATCGCACCGGGACCGCAGGTAGTGGGTGACCCCTTCGGCGACTTCAAAGTCCTTGGGATTGGATGTGATGGAGGAAAAAATTTCGTATTCCAGCCCGGCGGTGCGCAGATAGTGCAGCGCCTTGTCGACCCAGCCGGCTTCGATAAGCCCCTGGTCCGTGACGACGAAGACCTTGGACGCACCACTGCGCGCGGCACTATCTCCGATCTGGCTGAGTGCCCCCTGCCCGAAAATGATTTCCGGCGTGACGAATTTCCGAATGCTCACGGCATCTCCCTCAGGGTGCGGGTTCATCACTGGTCCAGCCGACGGTGGAATGTTTCGGTGGTGCCGGGTTTATCACAAGGGGGCTCAAAACCGCCCCGATGCAAACAGAAACGGGGCATTGCATCGCAAACGTCAACCGAAACGGCCGTATGACGTTTACAGTATAGTGATTCGGCAGTTGGAGTCAAAACAAACTTTTTCAAAGCCGGAAGCCAAAGCATGCAATATCAAAGTAAAAACCGTTCGTTCCATCCTCCGGGCGGGTCGCGTCGTCAGGCGGAGGCCGCCGGAAAGGCGATATGAAAAACACGCCCGCGTTTAGGGACGTCAGAACGCTTCCATGGCGATATGGGGACTCAGCATGTGGACCTTGACGACATCGCCTACATTAAAGGAATCCTTGTGCTCCGGCAGCAGGGCCAGAGCATCGGCACGCACCATGGTTTTGAGTATCCCGGTATTCTGGTCGCCGGCGCAGCTGGCAAAGTATCTGCCATCGCGAACGGTAATTTTCACCCGCTGAAAGTTGAGCACGCCAAGCCGTTTTTTGCTCAGACCGGTTTCCAGAACCGCTTCAAATTCCTGCTTGATGACCCGCGCATGCCCCATCATTTTCAGCAGCGCCGGCTTGACCAGCTCTTCAAAGGTGATCATGGTCGACACCGGGTTGCCAGGCAGGGAAAATACCGGCTTGTCATTTTTCAAGGCAAAGGTGGTCGGCCTTCCGGGCTTTATGTCGACTTTGCAGAACAGGGTTTTCGCCCCAAGTTCGTCCAGTATGGCGCGCACGAAGTCCCGGTCGCCTGTCGAGACCCCCGCGGACGTGATCAGCGCGTCGGCCTTGAGCCCTTCGCTGATTTTTTCCATGTGGCTGACACGGTTGTCCGCCGCGATGCCGAGCATCATCGGTTCGGCGCCGATTTCCTTGAGGGCTGCTGCCAGCGCCAGGGAATTGCTGTTGATGATCCGGTCCTCGGCGAGCGTATCGCCAATTTCCACCAGTTCGTCCCCCGTGGACAAAACAGCGACGCGGGGTTTGCGATACACGGATACGAAGGCTTTTCCGTAGGAAGCCAGCATGCCGATTTCAGCAGGGCGCAGCAGTGTTCCGCGCGGAACGATACATTCTCCCATCTTGACATCTTCGCCACGGGGTCGGACGTGGGCGCCGGGTTTCACCTTTTCATGAACCAGGATATCCGCCCCATCCAGGGTGGTTTCCTCGACGGGAATGATAGCATCGGCTCCCTGGGGCAACGGCGCGCCGGTCATGATTTTGATGGCGGTGCCGGCTGTGACGATTTTTTCCGAAGCGCCTCCTGCGGCGACAAAGTCGATGACCTGAAGGCGGCCGGCTTGCTGGCAGTCCTGACTGCGCACGGCATAACCGTCCATGGCCGAATTGGTCCATCGCGGCATATCCCAGGTCGCGGTGAGGTCTTCGGACAGAACGCGGCCGACAGCATCGGTGATCAAGACCCTCTCCCGGCCAAGGAGGGGAACGCTGTCAAGAATAAGTTTCCTGGCTTCATAAAAGCTCGGCATGATGAATTGGTCTCCTTCGCGAGTGATATTTTGTCGTCCGTCCGGCATGGCTGCGTGAACTGGAATTTCCCGCGAGGACGGCACCGGGCACCCACCCGCACAAATTGCCGCCCATGGTTTGTCGTCATCGAAGACGGCAGGCATGGGCGGGATGTATTATGTACAAACAAGAATATGACGAATAAAACGACGTCTTTGCGAAAAAAGCGCCCACGGCGATGCGGTTCAAGAAAACTCTGCTAAACTGGCAATCGTCGTGCTTGAAAGAGCCCGGAAGCTGGAGTTCTTTGAAAACAGAAGATTCGGTGGACAATCGTTTCGGTCAGCAGGGCGCGGTGGGACAGGTTTCGCCTGTCACCGAAACGCCACAGATCTCCCGTGCGAGGCGCAGGGATTTTCTTCGCGCAAAACCTTGCCCGGGCGCCATCGGCCCCGTCGGTAATGCAGCCTGAATAACAGTGTTCGAGTTCGACACTTTTCCCGGGGCGGACAGCGCTGCGATAACAGTCATGTCCGTCCGCGAAAAGCAGGCCGTCCTTCACCAGGCCCCTGAACGGCCTCCCAAGTTAGAATAATGTCGGGAATTTTTCAACCACAAACAAAAGCGGCAACAGTTTGCCCGGGTTGGCGGAGGGGCGGCGATGGGGGCGGCGATGGGGGCGGCGATGCGGTTCGATTTCTCCCAGGTGTTCCAAAACGATACGGAACGCAACGCGATTGATACAATGGATAACTTATGGAACATGGGCGATTCACGCTGGCTTCACCGTATTCCGGTTTGGTTTCAGGCTGGTTTCGGTAAAAAGCGAACCGTGTTTTGTTTTCTTTGAAGAGAGTTTTGCCCAAGGCGACAGGGGTTGCCCAGTTCACCCAGTGGCGAGGCGATGAAAAGTTCCACCGTTTTGTTTTTGAATGAAACATCAAAAGAGTTGCTGGCACCCTAATTGCTATTGTCAATAAGCCGCGACCCGGAAATTCAAAAACGGTGTTTTGACAAAAAGTAAACATATGCTTTATTTGAGTCGAGGAATCGCTACATCGTGCGGAAGGAGGTGACTCACCAGAGACGCGGTATTGTGATTTGAGCTGTCTTTGAATTTGTGTCGGCATTACGTAGTAAGATTTTCAAGCGGATGTTCCACTTAGTGTGTGAGAGCTTGGTGCTTTCACAAAAACTCATCTTATGAGGAGGATTCATCATGCCCGTTGTAAATCTCGCAGAAACTACTTTCGGCTTCTTCATTCCTAGCGTTACCCTGATGGGCCCTGGTTGTGCCAAGGAAGTCGGCCCCAAGGCGAAAGAGCTGGGCGCTAAAAAAGCGTTGATCATCACCGACGCCGGTCTCCATAAAATGGGCGTGTCCGAAAAAATCGCCGGTTATCTGAAAGAAGCTGGCGTCGATGTAGCTATTTTCCCTGGTGCCGAACCCAACCCGACCGACCAAAACGTCGCCGCTGGCTTGAAGGCATTCAAGGACAACGGTTGTGACTTCCTCGTTTCTCTGGGTGGCGGTTCTTCCCATGACTGCGCCAAAGGCGTCGGCCTGGTTGCCGCTGGCGGCGGCAACATCCGCGATTACGAGGGCGTAAACAAGAGCTCCGTGCCTCTGACTCCCCTGATCTCCATCAACACCACCGCGGGTACCGCTTCTGAAATGACCCGCTTCTGCATCATCACCAATACCGATACCCATGTCAAAATGGCTATCGTTGACTGGCGTGTAACCCCGATCGTGGCGATCGACGATCCCATCCTGATGCTGGGCAAGCCCCCCGCACTGACCGCCGCTACCGGTATGGACGCCCTGACCCACGCCGTGGAAGCCTATGTCTCCACCATCGCCACCCCGATCACCGACGCCGTTGCTGAAAAAGCCATCCGTCTGATCGCCCAGTGGCTGCGTCCCGCCGTTGCACTCGGCTCCAACATCGCTGCTCGCGACGCCATGTGCTATGCACAATACATGGCCGGCATGGCCTTCAACAACGCTTCTCTGGGTCACGTACATGCCATGGCTCACCAGCTGGGCGGCTTCTACAATCTGCCCCACGGCGTCTGCAACGCCATCCTGCTGCCGGCCGTCTGCGACTTCAACCTGATCGCCTGCCCGGATCGCTACGCTGACATCGCCCGTTTCATGGGCGTGCCGACCGAAGGCCTGAGCATTACCGAAGCAGCCGCTGCCGGTATCGAAGCCATCCGCGAACTGTCCGCTTCCATCGGCATCCCGTCCGGCTTGGCCGAACTGAATGTTAAAGAAGCAGACCTCAAGACCATGGCCGAAAACGCCATGAAAGACGCTTGCGGACTTACCAACCCCCGTAAAGCTACCCTGGATCAAATCATCGGCATCTACAAAGCTGCCATGTAATCATCCGGTTTTACCACTATCGCGCCCGCGTTTTCGCGGGCGCGATCTCAAAATTTTTTGTGTTCAATATTGCGGAGCAATGGAAAAGTTTTCTGTTGCTCCTTTTTTGCGTTGAAACATCCTGCGGGATATAATCACAGTATATGTTCCACGGAGAAATCCTTCGGCGTGTCAGTTTTCGCCATTTGAAATGTGGTTGCCAGTGTCTGGCATGAGGGGGGGCGTGTGTCGGAGAGACACCTTGCGTTCCCGCGAATCAAACCCACAAATGGAAGGAAGCCGAAATGAACAAGGTTATTCGTGTCGACATGTCGCAGTTGACGGTCAGTGTTGAGCCGGTCCCGACACGATGGGCGGGTCTTGGAGGCCGTGGCCTGACCTCGACCATCGTTGCCGAGGAAGTCCCTCCCGGGTGTCATCCTCTCGGGCCCAACAATAAACTGGTGTTTGCGCCGGGGCTGTTGTCCGGGACTCCGGCAGCCCAGTCCGGCCGGCTTTCGGCGGGCGCCAAAAGCCCCCTTACCGGTACCATCAAGGAAAGTAATGCCGGTGGAACAGCGGCACAGCAGTTGGCTCGCCTCGGGATCAAGGCCCTTATTGTCGAAGGCTTGCCAGCCGGGGACACATGGTATCGCCTGCATGTGACGCAGCAGGGCGTCTCCATTGAATCCGCCGCCGAACTGACGGGCAAGCAGAATTTTGCCGTTATCGATAAGATGATCGATACTTACGGCCCCAAGATAGGGGTGATGTCCATCGGTGTGCCCGGGGAGTTGCGTATGTGTGCCGCCAATATTTCCGTGAAGGATCCCGATCAGAAAATCCGCAGCCATGGCCGCGGGGGGCTGGGCGCGGTGATGGGGGCCAAAAGGATCAAATGCATTACGATCGATGATGCCGGGGCCGGCAAGGTGCCCATCGCGAATCCCGACAAGTTCCGCGAGGCGGCCAAGATTTTCGCCAAGTCACTGCTCGATCATCCGGTCAGTGGCGAGGGGTTGCCCACTTACGGCACCAATATCCTCATCAATATTCTCAACGAAGCCGGTGGCTTGCCCACCAAAAATTTTCGCTACGGACAATGCGCTCACCACGAAAAGATCTGCGGTGAAACCATGCACGACACCATTGTTGCCCGGGGTGGCAAGCATAAGCATGGTTGTCATGCAGGCTGCATTATTCAATGCTCTCAGGTTTATGTGGACAAGGCGGGAGGGTACATCACCTCCGGGTTTGAATATGAAACGATCTGGGGACTTGGCGCCAATGCCATGATCGAGGATCTTGACGATATCGCGATCTGCGATCATCTTATGGACGATATCGGCATTGATTCCATCGAAGGAGCCGTGCTGCTGTCCGCTGCCATGGAGGCGGGCATCATTGCCTGGGGGGATGGCAAGGAGTGCCAGCGTGTGTTGCGGGAAGAGATAGGCAAGGGGACACCCTTGGGGCGGATTCTTGGCAACGGGACCGCATCGGTGGGCAAGGTCTATGGTCTGGTGCGGGTACCCGTGGTAAAAAATCAGGGTATTCCGGCCTACGATCCGCGAGCCGTCAAAGGTATCGGCGTAACCTATGCCACCTCCACCATGGGGGCCGATCATACCGCAGGCTATACCATCGCCACCAACATCCTCAAGGTTGGCGGCTATGTCGATCCGCTGAAGAAGGACGGACAGGTCGATCTGTCCCGCAACCTGCAGATTGCAACCGCTGCCGTGGACAGTACCGGCATGTGCGTGTTTATTGCTTTCCCGGCTCTGGATATCCCCGAGTCTTTTACCGCGCTCATCGATCTCATCAATGCCGCCTATGATCTGAGCCTGACGGCCGATGACGTCACCGAGTTGGGAAAAAACATTCTCAAGCTGGAACACGACTTCAACATTGCCGCCGGGTTTGGTCCCGCCGATGACCGCCTGCCGGAATTTTTTTCCTATGAAGCGATTCCTCCGCACAACGCTGTTTGGGATTTTTCCGATGAGGAGCTCGACGCATTCTGGGATTTCTGATAATCCCGGATTTCTGACCAAAAGGGCATCCCGAGGGTGCCCTTTTTTCAGGTTACAAGACTTTCAAAAGCCATGAACAGAGTTTTCGGGCGGGTCACGGCGAACAGCCTAAGACGACGGTTTTGCTTGCATAATCCTTGATGGAAAGGTAGATTCTTCGCGTAGGTTTGGCGCGGAGGCCATGATCGGGATGGATGGCGTGCCACCATTTGTTCCGGGAGACAGGGGGAAAATTACAATGAAGGTAACGGTAAAGCTGTTTGCGGGTTTTCGAGTAAACCGTTTCAAGGTTGCCGAACGGGACGTCCCTGAAGGTTGCACTGTAGCGGATGTGCTCGCCGAACTGGCGATCGAACTCCCTGAATTGGGCGTAGCACTGATCAACGGACGGCATGTTTTGCCGGAGCAGGTTTTGCAGGACGGGGAAACCGTTTCCCTGTTTCCCAAAGTTGGCGGAGGGTGACATGGCAGAACTGCTGAGCTGGCTGAAAGAAAGAGCCAAGGACGACCTGCTGCTTTGGGCAGATCAGCTGTCAGCCGCCAATCGGTTTAAAATAAGTGTCCGCGAGGTCGAGGGCGTCGCTCTTGAAAACGGCTTGTTGCCAGCTCGCTATCAGCGTAACCGCAATATGTTTTGCCTTGACGATCAGCTGAAGTTTTATAGAAGCAAGGTAACGGTTATCGGTTGCGGAGGGCTTGGCGGCTACATTATCGAAGAGCTTGCGCGCCTTGGGGTCGGCACCATCGTTGCGGTGGATCCCGATGTTTTCGAAGAACACAACATGAATCGCCAGCTGTTGGCCACTCCGGATTTTCTGGGAATCAAAAAGGTCGCGGCTGCGGCGCGTCGGGTCGACAGGGTCAACCCCGCCGTGGAGCTTCTTCCCGTGGGTCTGGCTTTTAGCCGGGACAATGGCAAGCAGATACTGGAAGGCAGCCAGGTTGCGGTCGATGCGCTCGATAGCATTGCGGTGCGTCTGGAGTTGGCGGAGGTCTGCCAGGACCTGGGCATTCCCCTGGTGCACGGTGCGATAGCGGGCTGGTACGGATATCTGATGACCCAGTTTCCCGGCGAGCGGACCTTGCAGAAATTCTTTTCCCATAATTCGCAGGAAGGGGGGCTGGAAAAGCAACTTGGAAACCCCTCCTTTACGCCCGCCGTTGTTGCCAGCCTTGAGGTAGCCGAAGCCTGCAAGATCTTGCTGAATCGGGGGACTCTTGCCCGCCGCCGCTGCCTGTCCATCGATCTCTACGATATGGAATTTGTCGAGATTGAATGCTGATGGCATCTCGAAAATTCCATTCCGTGGACCTGTCCCGTATTTCCAGGACCCCGCAATGCTTCGTGGCTGTATTATTTCCATAAAGGTGGCAGGGTAATTTGTTCCGAATCGAAGCCGGCCATGAGCCGGCTTTTTTTGCCCCTTTCCCATCTGAAAACTCCGGTTGAACATTAGTTGATTTCGAGACTATCGCTTTGGATGTACACGATTGGGGTGCGTCCTGTGCGGTCTCTCCTGCCGTAGTTTGGGGCTGCAATGCTCCATTGATTTTCCCCGCAAACGTTCATGGTTTCATGCTCTTCCCAGAGTTCCCTTGGCGGCGCATTTGTTTGAAACGATGTTTGTATGCCTTTTGAAGAAAATTGTTAAGTAATTATATGGGTTTTAGGTCCTTGATTGTTGATTTTTTTACAAATCGCCATTGAATAGGTGTTTTTCCGTTATTAAAAAAATTCCGCAACCTGTAGACCAGACAAAAAATCAACAAAATACTGTTTTAAAATTGAAGTATTTTGTTTCAATGAA
Organism: Syntrophotalea acetylenica; assembly: GCF_001888165.1. Classification (NCBI taxonomy): domain Bacteria; kingdom Pseudomonadati; phylum Thermodesulfobacteriota; class Desulfuromonadia; order Desulfuromonadales; family Syntrophotaleaceae; genus Syntrophotalea; species Syntrophotalea acetylenica. Next base: position 3,145,756 of record NZ_CP015455.1, on the reverse strand, counting down.
ATCGATCATAAGTGCTACTGAAAAAGTTTTCTGGTGATAATTTCTAAAAAATTCTTTCAAAACAACCAACTTTTTATTAGTTATAAAAGTATCGTATACCTTATAAATTCTTTTTGTATTTGCATTTGAAAAAACCGATAACTTATCAAGTTATAGTCGTTATTTTCTGGTTGCAGCATTTTCGTATACAAAAAATATTTTTTAATACCTTTTGGGATATTTTGAACGTAACGTATACGGAAACAATAGTTTAAAAAAATGGTTTGATTTGTATTTTTCATTGTAGTAAGTAATTCGGGCAGTTTTGGTTGTGTGGGTTATTTCCATCAACGCTCAATCTAGGAGGATTAATCATGCCAATTGTCAACCTCGCAGAAACCACCTACGGCTTTTTCATCCCCAGCGTTACCCTGATGGGTCCTGGTTGCGCCAAAGAAGTTGGTCCCAAGGCCAAGGAACTCGGCGCTAAAAAGCCCTTCTCGTTACCGACGCCGGTTTGATGAAAATGGGTGTTGCCGATACCATCGCCGGCTATGTTAAAGCCGCTGGTGTTGACGTCGTCATCTACCCCGGTGCCGAGCCCAACCCGACCGACAAGAACGTGCATGACGGCGTTAAGGTTTTCACCGACAACGGCTGTGACTTTATCGTCTCTCTGGGTGGCGGTTCTTCCCATGACTGCGCCAAAGGCATCGGCCTGGTTACCGCTGGCGGCGGCAACATCCGCGATTACGAGGGCGTGAACAAGAGCACCGTGCCCATGACTCCCCTCATCGCCATCAACACCACCGCGGGTACCGCTTCCGAAATGACCCGCTTCTGCATCATCACCAACTTGGATACCCATGTCAAAATGGCTATCGTTGACTGGCGTGTAACGCCGTTGATCGCTGTTGACGATCCCGTTCTGATGCTGGGCAAGCCCCCCGCACTGACCGCCGCCACCGGCATGGACGCTCTGACCCACGCTATCGAAGCTTATGTTTCCACCATCGCTACTCCGATCACCGACGCCTGCGCTGAAAAAGCCATCCGTCTGATCGCCCAGTGGCTGCGTCCCGCCGTTGCCATGGGCGCCAACATCGAAGCCCGCGACGCTATGTGCTACGCTCAGTACCTGGCCGGCATGGCGTTCAACAACGCCTCCCTCGGCTACGTACACGCCATGGCTCATCAGCTGGGCGGCTTCTACAACCTGCCCCACGGTGTCTGCAACGCTATCCTGCTGCCGTCCGTTTGCGATTTCAACCTGATCGCCTGCCCGGACCGCTTTGCTGACATCGCCGACTTCATGGGCGTCAACACCGAGGGCCTGAGCGTGATCGAAGCTGCCGCCGCCGGTATCGAAGCCATCCGCGAACTGTCCGCTTCCATCGGCATTCCTGCCGGTCTGACCGAGCTGAATGTTAAAGAAGCAGACCTCAAGACCATGGCTGAAAATGCTCAGAAGGACGCCTGCATGCTGACCAATCCCCGCAAAGCTACTCTGGATCAGGTCATCGCTATCTACAAGGCAGCCATGTAATCATCGCCCGTATCGACTTGCCGAATGGTCACTGGGTGACATCCGGACGGTCAACGAGCAAGGTACGATCAGGAGCGGCCGGGAGCAATCCCGGCCGCTCTTTTTAGTTTGCCTCCGCAAAGCCTGATCCGATTGACTCCCGGCGAAAGCCTGTGGTTAAATGCTCCCCTATGAACGGTTGCCGCCGATCCATTACCGCCTATCTGGCCCTGGGGTCCAACCTCGGGAATCGCCTCGCCTGTCTGCGCGGGGCGAGACGGGCGTTGCATCGGCCACCGCTGATTCGGGTCGTGGCCGCATCCCCCATCTATGAGACCGCGCCGGTCGGCGGTCCGGCAGGCCAATCCCCCTACCTTAACGCCGTTCTCCGAGTGGAAACCCTGCTTTCAGCGGCCGAACTGCTGGCTGAGGCCCTTGCCGTCGAGAAACTTTTCGGCCGACGTCGCACGGAACTCTGGGGGCCTCGCACTCTCGACGTCGATCTGTTGCTTTTCGGCGACGAAATCCACCGTCAGGCGGATCTGACGATTCCCCATCCCCGTTTGCATCAACGCGCCTTTGTGCTTGTTCCTCTCAGGGATCTGTCACCCGGCCTCCTCCACCCGCTGCTGGGGCAGACCGTGGAGGAAATGATGGCCAGATTATCTTCTCCTGCGGGCATTCGCTGTCTGCGCGATCAATGGTGAGCCGACTATGCTTCGTTTGCTGTGGCTGTTTTTTCTTTTTCTGCTATGTTATTACCTTGTTACGGCGGTATCCGGACTGTTTAAAAGCAGTACCCACCGACCCCCGCCCGCGAAAAGCCCGGAGGGAGAGGTCATGGTGCGCGATCCGCATTGCGGCACCTTTGTGCCTCGAAGCCTGGCTCTTAAAAAGGTGATCAAAGGACAAACCTACTATTTCTGCTCGCAACGGTGTCTGGAAAGTTTCGATCCTGCCGATGCTTCCGACACGTCTCAGGGATAAAAAATTACCCTTTTCCCGAATCCATCCTTGTCACCGCTAATCGCGGAAGGAGGTCCACATGAAATTTTTTATCGATACCGCCGATATCGAACAGATTAAAGCCGCCCACGACATGGGGTTGGTCGATGGCGTCACCACCAACCCTTCGTTGGTCGCCAAAACCGGCCGCAAATTTACCGATGTACTGAAGGACATAGTCGCCCTTATCGACGGCCCGATTTCCGCGGAAGTGGTTGCGACCGACGCGGAAGGCATGGTCGCCGAGGCCCGGGAATTGATCCAGTATCATCCAACCAATATCGTCATCAAGATTCCCATGACCGGAGAAGGACTCAAAGCCACCCGCGCGCTGGCCGCCGAGGGCATCCGTGTCAATATGACCCTGGTCTTCTCTCCACTGCAGGCGTTGCTGGCGGCCAAGGCCGGAGCTGCCTATGTCTCCCCCTTTGTCGGCCGCTTGGACGATGTCGGGCATGACGGCATGAGCGGGGTTGGGGAAATTCTGACCATTTTCAAAAACTACGGTTTTGAGACCGAAGTGATTGTTGCATCGGTGCGCAGTCCGCTGCATGTGCTCAGGGCCGGACTGATGGGTGCTCACATCTGCACCATCCCCTACGGGGTCATCATGCAACTCACCAAACACCCCTTGACGGATGTCGGGATTGAAAAATTCCTGGCGGACTGGAATAAATCCCAACAGTGAGGGGGCGGGTTCGTCGACCGCTTCTTCAGAGGCACCGGTTATCGTCATGAAAATGCATGAGTATCAGGCCAAGGAGCTTCTCCAGGGCTACGGCATCCCGGTGCCCCGCGCCCGTCTGGTCGATTCCGCCGATGCGGCGGCATTGGCTGCAAAAGCGCTGGGCGGGGCCTGTGTGGTCAAGGCGCAGATTTATGCCGGTGGGCGGGGCAAGGCCGGCGGGGTGGTTCGGGTGGATAGCGCCGATGCGGCGCGCGTTCTGGCTGGCCGTCTGCTGGACAGCCATCTGGTGACGTCGCAGACCGGAGAGGCGGGGTTGCCGGTCAACAGCCTGCTGGTGGAAGAGCTTGTTGCCGTGCGCCGCGAAATGTATCTCTCTGTGACCCTTGATCGCGGTGCCGGGCGTTATTGTCTTATCGCTTCCGCTGAAGGTGGCGTCGATATCGAACAACTCGCGCGCCAGTCTCCGCGGCTTGTCCGGCGCGTGGTTGTTGACCCGCTGATCGGGCTGCGCGCCTTTCATGCCCGGGATATTGCCCGGTTTCTTGGTCTGGAGGGCCGGGTGGCGGAAACCGCTACCAGCATGATCCTGTCGCTGTATCAATGTTTTCAGGACAAGGACGCTTCTTTGATAGAGATCAATCCGCTGGTGGTGACTGAAGATGAGCGCCTGCTGGCGATGGATGCCAAATTTACGGTTGACGACAGTGCCCTGTTCCGGCAGCCGGCTCTTTCCGCGCTGCGTGATGACCGGCAATTCGAGCCGCTGGAGGTGCGGGCTGCGGCTTCGGATATTGCCTACATCAAAATGGATGGCCGTATCGGATGCCTGGTAAACGGCGCGGGACTGGCCATGGCGACTCTCGATATGCTTGCCGAGTGCGGCGGGCAACCGGCCAATTTCCTCGATGTCGGGGGAGGGGCCGACCAGGGCAAGGTTGTGGAGGCCTTTCGCATATTGCTCGAAGATCCGATGGTGGCGGGTATCCTGGTCAATATTTTCGGTGGCATCATGCGTTGCGATCTGATTGCCGAAAGTCTGGTCGCCGCCGCGCAAGAGAAGGATTGTCGCCTGCCCATCGTGGTTCGCATGGCCGGGGCGCGACGGGAAGAGGGGCGTAAATTGCTCGAAGGTTCCGCATTAAACATCGTCTGGCAGGATTGTCTGGAATCGGCAGCCAGAACCATCGTCGGACGTATTGCCGCGTCTGCCTGAAGGATCGACAGCATGGCCATTCTTATCGACCGCAATGCACGTATTCTGGTCCAGGGGCTGACCGGCAGCGCCGGACGCCACCATGGTTTGTCATGTCGTGATTACGGCAGCCGGATCGTGGCTGGCGTCACGCCTGGCAAGGGAGGTTCGCAGGTGGAAGGCATTCCCGTCTTCGATACGGTTCTGGAGGCGGTGGAGCATACCGCGGCCGATGTATCGATGGTTTTTGTGCCGCCTCCGGCAGCGGCGGAGGCAATTCTGGAAGCCGCGGATGCCGGCATCCGGCTGGGGGTCTGCATAACTGAAGGGGTACCGGTTCAGGATATGGTGCTGGTCAACAGGGCACTGGCCGGTCGCCCCATGCGCCTGCTCGGTCCAAACTGCCCGGGTCTCATTACCCCCGGCCAGTGCAAGGTAGGTATTTTGCCCGCCGACATTCATCGTCCCGGGCATATCGGCGTGGTGTCTCGTAGCGGGACTCTGACCTATGAAGCGGTTCTGCAATTGAGCGAGGCGGGATTGGGTCAGTCGACCTGTGTCGGGATTGGCGGCGATCCGATTATCGGGACGTCCTTTATCGATGTTCTGGCGCTGTTCAACGATGATCCTGAAACCGCCGGCGTATTTCTCATCGGCGAAATCGGAGGGTCCGCGGAAGAAGAGGCCGCGCATTGGATCCGTTGCCACATGCAAAAGCCGGTGGCGGCTTATATTGCCGGAGTCACGGCGCCACCTGGAAAACGCATGGGTCACGCCGGTGCCATTGTTCATGGCGGATCGGGCCTGGCCCGGGACAAAATCGCGGCATTGCGTGGGGCCGGCGTGGTGGTCGCCGAGAGTCCGGCCCGCATGGCCGATGCCATGCGGCAGGCGCTGGAACCCAATGGGGGCCATCCGCGACAAGCCCCATGATGGTTGACTTTGCGTATTGCCTGCACGTATCATGAAAAGTCAACAGTGGCTCTTTTTGGCCTGGGTCCTGCCCAGGTTTATTTCATAACAGGTTGATTAAATGGCAATTTTACCTATCCGACATTATCCCGATCCGGTCTTGAAGCAAACATCGGCGCCAATCCAGAGCATCACCGAGGAAATTCGAACCCTGGTGGCGGATATGGCCGATACCATGTATGCCGCCCCCGGTGTCGGTCTTGCGGCGCCCCAGGTGGGTATCAACAAAAATCTGATCATTATCGATTGCTCTCCACAGGAAGAAAAGGATCTCATTGTCGCGATAAACCCTGAGATCATTGCGCGCGACGGCGAGAGCTTTGAAGAGGAAGGCTGTCTGTCGGTGCCCGGTTACTACGCCCGCATCGAGCGTAGTGCCAGGGTCAAGGTCCGTTATCTTGATCTCGCGGGGCAGGAGGTGGTCCGGGAAGCCTCCGGGTTGCTTGCGATCGCCTTTCAGCATGAAATCGATCACTTGCACGGCCTGCTGTTTGTGGATCACCTTTCGTCCCTGAAAAAGGGCATGTTTCGCAAAAAATACGAAAAACTCCGCCGGCAACAGGAGCACGAATTGTGATGATCGCGCCAGCGGCTATCCGTACTGTTTTCATGGGGACACCGGAGTTTGCTTTGCCGACTCTGCAGGGTCTGCTCTCCGCCGGGGTTGATCTTTGCGCCGTGTTTACCCAACCCGACCGGCCCCGGGGGCGGGGCAAACTGCTTGCTCCGCCGCCTGTCAAGGAGATGGCCGTGGCCCACGGCCTGCCGATATTCCAGCCGCAAAAGCTGCGCGATCCGGCGGTGGTCGAGACCCTTCGGTCGCTGCGCCCCGACCTGATCGTGGTGGTGGCCTATGGTCAGATCCTCCCCGCGAGCATTCTTGACATTCCGCGCTACGGCTGCATCAACGTGCATGCCTCTCTGCTGCCGCGATATCGGGGCGCCGCGCCCATCAACAAGGCGATTGTCGATGGAGAGCAGGTCACCGGCGTCACCACCATGCTTATGGATGTGGGTCTGGATACCGGCGATATGCTGGTGAAGCGTGCCACGGAAATCGGCATCGAAGAAACGGCCGGACAGTTGCATGATCGACTGGCGCTGCTGGGCCGGGAAGCCATGGCTGAGACGCTGCGGCGATTGTGCGAAGGTACCCTGCGGCCGGAGCCGCAGGATGATGCACAGAGCAGTTACGCGCCCATGATGAAAAAAGAGGATGGACGCATTGACTGGCGACATCCAGCCCGGGACATTCACAATCTGGTGCGGGGATTGAGCCCCTGGCCGGGAGCGTTTACCTCCTGGAACGGCCAGATGCTGAAGCTTGGGCGCACCCTGGCGGAAGAAGGGCCTGACGCCGAGCCGGGTACCGTGGTCGCGGCGGATGGTTGCGGGGTCTGCATAGCTTGCGGGCAGGGCGTGTTGCGGGTGCGCGAACTGCAATTAGCCGGCAAAAAAAAGTTGCCGGCAGGTGATTTTCTGCGGGGGGCCAGCCTGTCGGTCGGTACCCGCCTGGAGACCGGACATGGCTTGCCCGAAGGAAGCTGACAAGGCTTGCGGTCATGCCTGCTCGGCGGCATGCGGAAAAACCGGAGCCCCGGAAAGCGCACTGTCCCAGCAACGACCGTTTCTGATTCTTCTGGCGCTGGTCGGAGGCTTGTTCGCCTGCGGCGGATTCCTGGTCTGGTGGTTGCCAAGTATCGGGTTGTCCGCCATCCATCCCCGACTGCCTTACTGGTTTGGCCTGGCCGTCCTGACGCTGGTTGCCGTGATTGTCGGGGGATTGCTTCTTCTGGCCCTGAGCATGGTGACCGGCCGTGACCTGTTTGTTTTTCCGCAATTGCGCGGCATCGTGATTCGTTACCTGATGCCGGCGGTTATCGCTATCGGTGCGGTCATGCGGCTCGATCGCGATGCTTTGCAGCGTTGCTTCATCCACCTGAACAACCAGCTGGTGTGTTCCCGCAATCCCCGTGTGCCGGCCGACAGGGTCATGATCCTGTTGCCCCATTGCCTGCAACTTTTCGATTGCTCCATCAAGGTCACCGGCGATGTGGATAAATGCGCGCGTTGTGGCCGTTGCGACATTGGCGATCTGGCTACTCTTGCGAAGGAGCGTGGCGTAGGGCTGGCCGTGGCGACCGGCGGAACCCTGGCGCGCAAGCTGCTTATGGAAAAACGTCCCCGGCTTGTCATTGCGGTGGCCTGTGAACGCGATCTCGCTTCCGGGATTCGTGATGCCTATCCTCTGCCGGTCATCGGCGTTTTCAATACCCGCCCCGAAGGACCCTGCTTCAACACTCGCATCGATATCGAGGCTGTCCGGCAGGCGCTGGATGCGCATGTCGTCAGTGCGTAGAGATATCCGCGATGCAAGTGCTTCAGCGAATCAGGAACGCGCCTGCCTGCTTTGGTCAGGCCTTCCGGCCCTTTCGGGGGTGGTCGCGACAGGATGCAACCCAAAGAACGCCACAAAAGAGAGGTGAACCATGAATATTTTGAGGACGGTACTGCTGATGACCGTGCTCACCCTGTTGCTGGTGTGGGCAGGCGGCATGATGGGCGGCCGTGGCGGCGCATTGATCGCGCTGGTACTGGCGGCGGTCATGAACCTTGGTTCCTACTGGTTTTCCGACAAGATTGTCATTGCCATGTATCGCGGGCGCGAGGTGAACAGCGGCCCCTTGTACCATGTGGTGCAGGAGCTCTGCGTGCGCAATGGCCTGCCCATGCCGAAGGTGTACATTTTGCCCCAGGCGACGCCCAATGCGTTTGCCACCGGACGCAATCCGCAACACGCCGCCGTGGCGGCGACCGAAGGGATTCTGCAGATCCTCTCCCGGGAAGAACTGATGGGGGTCATGGCCCATGAAATGAGCCACGTGCGCCATCGGGATATTCTGATCGGATCCATTGCCGCCACCATTGCCGGGGCTATTTCCTACCTGGCCCACATGGCCCAGTGGGCTGCCCTGTTTGGGGGCTTCGGCGGGCGGGATGACGATAACGGCAATCCGCTGGGCCTGTTGCTGCTGATTATTTTTGCGCCACTGGCCGCCATGCTGGTGCAGATGGCCATTTCCCGTTCCCGTGAATACGCCGCTGATCGGGGTGGTGCGGCTTTGTGCGGTACGCCCCATTATCTTGCCAGCGCCCTGCTAAAACTGGAGATGGCCAACAGTCGCGCGCCCATGCCCAGGGTCAATGAGGCCACGGCGCATATGTTTATCGTCAATCCGCTGCGGGGTGACGGTCTGAAGTCTTTGTTCTCGACCCATCCGCCGGTGGAAGAGCGTATCCGGCGTCTTGAGAACATGGTCATGCCCTGATAAGGGCATTCTGGCGGAATTTTTATTCGGGGGCATGGCACAACATGCCCCCGCCTTGCGTCCATGTCCGGAAAGGAATACTCCTGGTGGTTCGGAAAGATCCGCGTGACATTGCCTTTGACGTGCTCGAGAGAGTACAGCATGGGGCCTTTGCCGATCTGGCGCTGGACGGTGCGCTGGAAAAGCTGCCCGACATGGACCCCCGGGACCGGGCTCTTGCAACGGAACTTGTCTACGGCGTGCTTCGCTATCAGGGGCGCCTCGATTTTGTCCTGCAGCAGGTTTGCCAAAAACCCCTGGCCAAGGTCGAAGCCGCGATACTGATTTTGCTGCGACTGGGGTGTTATCAGCTCCTTTTGCTGGAGCGGATCCCGCACCATGCGGCGGTTTTTGAAACCGTGGAAATGGCCCGACGCCTGAAACTGCACAGGGCTACCGGATTTATCAATGGCATGTTGCGGTCCGTGGTGCGTCAGGCCGGCATGTTGCCCTGGCCTGACCGACAGGCACAACCGCTGGCCTACCTGGAGTGCGTGCTTGGCCTGCCCCGTTGGCTGGCTGCTTGCTGGCTGGACAGTTACGGTGTCGAAGAGGCCTGTGCGCTGGCCGAAGCCATGCTGCAGCCCGCTCCCTGCTGCGTGCGCGCCAATACTCTGAAAATAACCCGCGATGATCTGCTCAAGGCGCTGGCGGAGGACTCATGCGAGGTGCGCCCGACCTGTTTTGCTCCGGAAGGGGTGCGTATTCTGCACGGTAACATCCGGCATCTGCCGGGGCACCGTGAAGGATTGTTCCAGTTGCAGGATGAGGCCAGCATGCTGATCAGCCACCTGCTGGATCCCCGGCCGGGGCAGCGCATTCTCGATGCCTGCGCGGCGCCGGGCGGCAAGACCACGCACATCGCCGCTTTGACGGGCAACCGCGCCACCATCGTGGCCCTCGATCTGCACGCCCGGCGGATAGAGCTGCTCATGCGCGGCGCCAGGCGTCTCGGCTGCCTGGGGATTGAAGGCCGAAGCTGGGATTTGACCCGCCCCGCCCCGTTCCTCGAACCGGAAAGTTTCGACCGGGTGCTGGTCGACGCACCCTGTAGCGGCCTCGGCGTTTTGCGCCGCAACCCCGAGATTCGCTGGCGTCGCACCGCTTCCGATATCAGAGAACTGGCTGGCCAACAAGCCGTTATCCTGGAGAATACGGCATCGCTGTTGCGGCCGGGAGGCCGACTGATTTACTCCCTCTGCACGTTCACTCCGGAGGAAACGGAAGGGGTGGTGCGGACGTTTCTTGCAAAACATCCTGATTTTGTGCGCTGCGATCTGCGCGCCACGACCCCCGCCGAATGGCATGAACTCTTCGATGACGCGGGCAGCCTGCGCACCATGCCTCATCGGCATGACGGCATGGATGCCTTCTATGCGACAGCTTTCGAAAAACGCGCCTGATCCGGCGGCGCCCTTTGTTTCCAAAACACGGAGTACATCATGATCAAAATCGCTCCTTCCATTCTGTCCGCGGATTTTTCCCGTCTGGGAGAGGAAATTGGCGCCATTGAATCCGGCGGCGCCGACTATGTGCATGTCGATGTCATGGACGGACATTTCGTCCCCAACATCACCATCGGGCCTTTGGTGGTCGAAGCGGCACGCCGGGTTACCGATTTGCCCCTGGATGTGCACCTGATGATTGAAAATCCCGACAGTTACATTCCCGCCTTTGCAAAGGCCGGCGCCGATATCATCACCGTGCATTACGAGGCCTCCACGCATCTGCACCGCACCGTGCAGCTGATTCACAGCCTCGGCAAAAAGGCCGGCGTCTCCATCAATCCCGCCACGCCGGTCAGCTGTCTTGATATTATCCTGGAGGAACTGGAACTGGTGCTGATCATGTCCGTCAATCCCGGTTTTGGCGGCCAGCAGTTCATTCCCGTATGCCTTTCAAAAATCGAGGCTTTGCGCAAGGAGATCGATCGCCGTGGCCTGCCGGTCGAGCTGGAGGTGGACGGCGGCGTCAAGCTGGACAACATCGCCCGCATCGCCGCGGCCGGTGCGGATGTGATGGTGGCGGGCAGTGCCGTGTACGGTACCGAAGACTACGCGGCCACTATTGCCGCTTTAAAGGCTGCCTGCGGGGTTGGACGGTGAAGCTGGAGCCGGAACAGGTCCGGCAAGACCTGTCACGGCATACCTGCCGCCGCGTCGATCGGGGCGTGCTGAAACCGGCGGCCGTGCTGCTCCTGTTTTATCCAAGGCAAGGCATCGATACCATTCTGTTTACCCGTCGTACCGAGCATCTGCCGCATCATGCCGGAGAAATTGCTTTTCCGGGCGGCCGCGCCCAGCCCGAGGATGCAGATCTGTGCGCCACGGCGTTGCGTGAGACGGAAGAAGAAATGGGCGTGCGCCAGGAAGATGTGACGATCCTTGGGCGTCTGGATGACTTTATTTCGGTGTACGGTTTTCATGTGGTGCCCTATGTCGGGAGCATCGCTGCCGGCTACCCTTTTACCGTCAACCATCAGGAGATTGCCGAAGTGATTGAAGTTCCTGTTGACAGGTTGTGCGATCCGCGCATTTATCACACCGAAAGCTGGGAACATCTCGGACGTCTTTACCCTGTCTGTTTCTTCAATGTGGATGGCAATCGGATCTGGGGATTGACCGGGGCGATTCTGCGTCAGTTTCTGCAGCGCACCGGGCTGTTGCCACAGGACCATCCTTGCGGAGCCCGGCCATGAAACGCGCCGCTTGCGGTTTTCTGGAGCGTCTGGAGCAGGGTGTCATTGTTGGCGATGGCGCCATGGGAACCCTGCTCTATCAGCGGGGGATTCCCCTGTCCTTTTGTTTCGAATGCCTCAATCTGCGGCAGCCGGATGTGGTGCGCCGTATTCACCGGGATTATCTGGCGGCCGGGGCCGAATTGGTGGAGACCAATACCTTCGCGGCCAACCGGCTGCGATTGGCTGCCGCCGGTCTGGAGGAGCAGACGCGACAAATCAATGCCCTTGGTGCACGACTGGCGCGGCAGGAGGCTGGTCGCCGGTTTCTGGTTGCCGGCGCCGTAGGGCCGTTGGGCAGGGCGCCGGGCGAGACCGCGGAGTTGTCACGGGAGCAGCGGGCCGCCCTGTTCCGCGAGCAGATGGAAGGGCTGGCGGAAGGTGGCGTGGATCTTCTGCTGCTGGAAACCTTTGCCAGCCTCGAAGAACTGGAACTGGCAGTTGCCGAAGCTGGCGGCACGGGTCTGCCGGTGGTGGCCCAGATGGCGTTTTTTGAGGGGGGCAAAACCCGCGAAGGGGTGACGGCCGCCGAAGTCGCCAGACGTCTGGTCGGAGCGGGTGCATCGGTGGTCGGGGCCAATTGCGGGTCGGGGCCCCGCGATGTGCTGGCGGTGCTGCGCACCATGGCGACACAGGTAAACATTCCTCTTTCCGGTTTTGCCAACAGCGGCTTTCCCGAATATGTCGACGGCCGTTACATCTATCTGGCAACCCCCGGGTATTTTGCGGCGCGAGGCCGCGAAATGGTGGAAGCCGGCGCCTGTCTGGTTGGTGGCTGCTGCGGCACGACCCCCGAGCACATACGCGCTCTGGCCGCCGCCGTGGCCGGGTTCAAACCCTCAATACGCAGGATAAAGCCGCAGGTTGCAGCAGTCGCTCCCGCAACCGTTGCAAGGGACACTCCACGGCAGGGTTTTCTGTCCGATTGGGGCAAACGCCCTCTGATCACGGTCGAGCTCGATCCCCCGCGCGGCATGGATTGCCGAAAAATTCTGGAAGGAGCCCGGCGCCTGGCGGTAGCCGGCGCCGATGCCATCAGTCTGGCGGAAAACCCTTTGGCGCGTATCCGCATGGGAAACATTGCCCTGGCCAAACGGATTCAGGATGAAATCGGCATTGAAACCATCATCCATGTGACCGGCCGGGATCGCAATCTGATCGGTCTGCACTCGGAACTCATGGGTGCGCATCTGCTTGGGCTGCGCAATGTGCTGGCGGTCACCGGAGACCCTGTGGCCGTCGGTGGAGAATCCGGCGCCAGCAATGTCTTTGACCTGAACAGTATCGGTTTGCTGGAGCTTGTGAGGGCGCTTAACAACGGGCACACTTTGGTGGGCGGGGAATTGGGGGAGCCGACCCGATTCAAAGCCGGTGCCGCTTTCAACCCCAATGTGTCGGACATGGACGCCCAGTTGCGCCGATTGGGGAAGAAAATCGCCGCCGGGGCCTGTTTTGTTCAGACGCAGCCGATCTATTCGATCCCGGTGCTTGATGCCATGCTCGATGGGATGGCGGATGTCGACATACCCGTGCTGGTAGGGATTTTGCCCCTGGTGAGTGAGCGCAATGCGGAGTTTTTGCACAACGAGGTGCCTGGCATCCGGCTGCCGGAAGAGGTTCGCCGGCGCATGCATGGCGCCAGCGGAGAAGAGGGTGTGCGCCGGGGCCTGGCCATTTCCCGGGAACTTGTCGAGGCGGGTCGCGGCCGGGTGGACGGGTTTTATCTCATGCCGCCGTTTGGCAAGGTCGACATGGCTCTGAGCCTGATCGAGGCTATCCGGGTCTGATATCAGTCTTCGAGCATCCGGTCCAGGGTTCCGCTTTGCTCAAGGGCATGAAGGCTGTCGCAGCCGCCTACCCAGGCATCTTCGATGAAGATTTCCGGAACCGTCGCATGTCCCGAGCGTTTTCGCATTTCCTGCTCCAGGAGAGGGTCGTCGGTGACATCGTATTCGATGAAGGTGATCCCTTTGCGGCGCAGCAGCTCTTTGGCTCGCTGGCAGTGGGGGCAATAGTTTTTTGTGTAGACTTCGATTTTTTTCATGGCGGCAAATTTGATCACTTGATATCCGGGTTGTCATATGCCATGCCCGCACACAGGAGAGAGCATGAAAACAGTATACCTTCTTCTGCTGTTTTTTGGGATAGCCGCTTGTGCCCCCGTCCTGCAACCACGGCCAGCCGACAGTTTCGGTGAAAACTATCAGGAATTTGCCAAGCGTCTGGTCTGGCAGGATTATGATAGTGCGGCGGGTTTCATGGCGCAGGACTACCGGCATGATTTTCAGGAAAAATTTCCTCAGCGCGGGGATATACGCATCCTGGAAATACGCCCCGAAGAGGTGCTGTTTGAAGACCCTGAGCAGCAGCGAGCCGTTTGCCTGTTGCGTATTGACTATTACCGTCTGCCATCCAACACCCTGAAAAACCTGAAAATCCGGCTGGAGTGGGAATTCCGGGAGAAGGGCTGGAAAATTGTCAGCCCCTTCCCTGACCTTCCCTGACCCGGTTCCGTTTTTACTTGTCGAGCACGGCTTGATATGGCTTGCCTTGCAGGGGGGTAAAACCGTGACGGGCAAAGATCGCAGCAGCTTCGCCTCCTTTCAGGAAGGTCATGAATACCTGCAGTGCGGCGCTGCGGGGACTGCCGAGCATTCCGGCCATGGCAAACACGATAGGCTGATGACTGGACTCGGGGGCCAGAGCTGCCACCGTGGCGTTGTTGGCCAATGGCGCATCCGAGGCAAATACCAGACCGGCATCCACATTTCCCGAGTCGACATAAGCGAGCACCTGACGGACGCTTTTACCATAGATCATCCGCGGTTCCAGGTTTTTCCAAAGTTGCTGGTGTTCGAGGGCCTGCCGGGCGTAACTGCCGGCCGGCACCATCTCCGGGAGACCGATGCTGATGCTGTGCGCATGCCTGGAAAGATCAGCGAAGCCTTTAATGACGTGTCGTTTTTCCTTGGAAACAATAAGCACCAGACGATTGCCCAGCAGGGCGCAGGAATGCCTGGCGTCGGTGTGCCCGGCATCGATAAGGGCCTGCAGATGTTGTATGCCCGGTGCCAGGAACAGATCGACCGGGGCTCCCTGTTCGATCTGCTTGCGCAAAAATCCGGAAGCGGCGAAATTGAGTTCCAGGACAACGCCCGGTTGTTTTCGCGCATAGGCTTTTTGAATGTCGAAAAGAGCATCCTTCAGGCCGACTCCGGCCGATATGTGAAGAACGGTCGGTTTGTCTTCCCGGGCAAAGCCCGGTGTGGGGATCAGGGCTGTGGCCATGATGAAAAAGGCAAGCATCCATCGCACGATTGCGCAGCGCATCAAACCTCTCCTTTAAAATTTGATCGACCAGTCGGCATGCTCGGGCATTGCCGGCTTGGCCCGGTAGCAGGCCCTTACGAACCGAGGCCTTCACGTTTGCGGACGATATTCTCCAAAGCAGCCAGCAACGCATCGATATCGCTTTCTGTATTGAACAGTCCCGGGCTGACACGGATCGTGCCACTGGGCAGCGTGCCGATGCTGCGGTGAGCATCCGGTGCGCAATGCAGGCCGGTGCGCACGCAGATAGCGTATTGTTCGTCCAGAAAAAAACCGATTTCGGCCGGGTCGCGACCGGTGATATTGAAGGACAGCACGCCGCCCGCCTGGGCGGCGGACCCGGTACCGTAAAGACAGCAACCGGGCAGGGAACGCAACCCATAGCACAGCCGCTCCAGCAAGGCCGTTTTATGCCGCAGAATTCGATCCGGACCGGTTTGTGTGACGAACGTGATGCCGGCATGCAGGCCGGCCAGTCCCGGCGTATTGATGGTACCGCTCTCCAGACGTTCGGGCAGTTCGTCCGGCATGTGCCGAGACATGGAGTTCCCTCCGGTGCCGCCGAAAATCAGCGGCTGTGGCGCAAGCTGCGGCGCTACGTAGAGGATGGCGGTGCCGGGCGGCCCTAAAAGGCCCTTATGCCCCGGAACGGCCAGCAGGTCGATGCCCATCTCATGGACATCGACAGGCAGTATTCCCGCGCTCTGTGCCGCATCGACCATGAACAGTATCCCCTCGCGACGGCACCAGGTGCCGATTTCCTCGACGGGCTGTACGGTGCCGGTGACGTTGGAACAGTGGCTCATCACGACCATGCGGGTTGGTCCTGTGCCACGGCGCGCCGCCTCGCGGATGGCGCCCGGCTCTATGCGTCCCTTCGCATCGGCCGTCACCCGCACAACCTCGATCCCGTGGGAAGCAAGGGCGTGCAGGGGGCGACTCACCGCATTGTGTTCCATGGTTGAGGTGATAACCCGGTCTCCGGGTCGCAGCGTGCCAAACAGGCCGATATTGATGGCTTCCGTGGCGTTGGCGCAAAATACCACGCGCAGGGGATCGGCGATGCCGAAAAACCGGGCGACGGTCTCCCGGGTTTCCAGCACCAGCCGCCCCGCATCCAGCGAAAGCTGGTAACTGCCGCGGCCCGGGCTGACTCCGAGATTCCGAAAGGTTGCATCGACGGCGCGGTAAACACTGTCAGGCTTGGGAAAGCTGGTTGCGGCGTTATCGAGATAAATGGCCACGTTTGTCTCCGGACAATATCAACAAGATGGTACTCTCAGGTTTCCTGCAAGGGGAAAACCTTCTGAAAAAGCCTTTTTTTCTTTCGATAGATGCGCTGCGGGGGCAGTTCCTGCCGGGCAAGCTCCGACAGGACCAAATTCTTGTCGGACATCGCAAACCGCAATGCCAGCGCGCAGCCTTCGGCCACCTCGCGCGGTGCCGGAACCAGCCGACAGGACAGCGCGGACTTGCGCAATATCTGCTCCGCTTTCAGCACCCTGGCCGGGGAATTGAACAGGGCCAGCAGTTGATCGTCATTTATCATCGGTTTGCGTCGTCCAGGTTCACACAGGCTTTTTATGTTAGTGGGCGAAAGGGCAAATGCGGTCCAGGTTCATAAGTGAAGCCACCCCGGCGATGGTGTTGCCGAAGAAAACCAGTGGCTTGCCGGCTTCCTGAAACTTTTCTATCAGATCGTTGATGCTGCCGTTCACGACGGTGGAACCGGTGGCGACACCCACGTCACAGAATTCGATCAATTTTTCCAGATCTTTTTCCCCATCCCAGACCATGACATCACAAATCTTTTTGTTGATGTTGTCCTCGTTCAGATCCACCACCCGCATCCTGACGGCGCCGAAGCCCTCCACCATGGCGTCCAGAATGGCCGGTTGCAATCCGATCATGCCGAAACGCTTGACGCCAAAACGCGCATGCAGCCGTCGGGTAAATTCCTCTCCGCAGCGAGCCGGTTCCTCATCCTTGCAGTGGATGGTGCCCTCCGCCTGCTTCAATCCGCACAGCACGGCGTTCAGGCCGGCGGTGAATACCGCCCTGCGATCGACCTGGTGCAGATCCATGGTCAGTAATTCGTCGAGGCTGCCTTGCCAGTCGCAGGGGCGATCCGTAAAGGCTTGCCCGCGAGATTCATTCCAGCAGGCTTCAATGACCCGCTCTTTGCCCTTTTTAATGACAAAATTCGGATCGGCCTTGGCGCCAATGGCCTCGTCGGGGGTCAGTACCCGAACGGTTACGGTGCTGTCGCGTTCCAGTCGCGCGGCATCGCACAGGCTTGTCAATTTGGTCTGCGCTTGTTGCAAAAGACTCATTCTGCTGTTCCTTTCCGATATCAGGTGACGATCAATGACGATCTGTTGGAGATAGCTGGTTTCCATCCGGAAACAGCCCTTTTCCGCTGTGGCGGCGTCAATCGGCAGGCTTGCTTGTGCGGCGTACCGATGTACGCCTCCGCGCAACCCCTTGATTTCCTTGCCACAACGAAAAATTGCTCGTTTCCCATATGAAAACTACGCTGTATCCATCCGGAGTTTCCGGATGGATAGCGGCGAAAAACCGGCGTCATTTTGTCGGGACGCCGAAACACCCGGGACTCAGGCCCATTGACCCGTGGCCCAGCCCAGGGGGATTTTTTGGGCGGCCGGGGTGGCGACCTTTCCATTGTTCAGGAAGACCACCGTGTCGGCAAGGGCATCCAGCTCCTTTTTGCTATGGGTAACCAGCACAAAAGGAATGTTCCGGATGCGCTGGATTTTTTTCAATTCCTGCTGCAGGGCGCATCGGGTATCGGCATCAAGCGCCGAGAGGGGTTCGTCCAGCAGCAACAGGTCCGGCTCCATCATCAGGGCGCGTGCCAGTGCCACGCGCTGCTTTTCTCCCCCGACAGTTGTGCCGGGTAGCGGTCCCGCAGATGGGAAATGCGCAACATGGCGAGTATTTCCGCCAGGGCATTGGCGTTGCCGGCATTTTTTTTGGCAAGCATGGCACTGGACGGCATTCCATAAAGCGTATTGTTTTTGACCGTCATGTGCGGAAACAGCGCATAGTCCTGGAAGACATAACCGATGCGTCGTAGCCGGGCTGGAATATTCACGTTGCGGGCCGAGTCGAAAAACAGCCTGTCACCGAGGGAGATCTGTCCCGATGTCGGTTTTTGCAGACCGGCAAGACAGTTCAGAATCGTGGTTTTGCCAGAGCCCGAGGGGCCGAACAGTACCAGAATTCCCTGGTCGATGGCCAGTTCGGCTTCGACGGCAAAATTCGGAAGTTTTTTGAAAATGGCAGCCTTAAGCACGCGCATCGCCTCCTTTTTGCAGGGTCTGAAGTTTTTTCCTCGACCAGCTGTTAAGCCAGAAAAGGGCTCCGACCGCCATGGCCGTGATGACCAGAACCAGGTTTCTTGCCAGCAGGTTGTCGCCAGTCTCGACGGCAAAGTAGATCGCCAGGGGGATCGTCTGGGTTTTACCGGGGATGTTGCCGGCGATCATCAAAGTGGCACCGAATTCGCCGAGGGCCCGGGCCAGTGACAGTACCACGCCGGCCAGCAGGCCGGGGTAGGCCAGGGGCAAAGTGATACGCATGAAAACCCTGGCTTCACCGCTGCCGAGGGTTCTGGCAGCTTGTTCCAGGGATACGTCGACGCTGCAGAATGCGGCTTTGGCGCTCTGATACATAAGGGGAAAGGATACAACGGCGGCGGCGATGATGGCCGCCCACCAGGTAAACACGATCTGCACTCCCAGGATTTCCTGCAATAATCTTCCAAGCGGTCCGCGTTTGCCCAGAAGCATGAGCAGTCCATAGCCGAGCACGGTAGGAGGTAGAACCATCGGCAGCATGATGCACGATTCAATCAGATTTTTGCCGGAAAAATCCCTGCGGGCCATGGTGCGGGCCAGAAGGGTGCCGAGTACGGCATCGACGCCGGCGGCGATCAGGGCGACTTTGAGCGAAAGGACAATGGGTGTGATCATGGCGGCAACGGCTTCCCCCCGGAAATAAGCACCTCGGCATCAAGGCGGTTTTTATTATATGGGCAAGATTTGTGCCGGTCGCTGTGCAGGCTGCGCTGATCGGAATTTGGAATTGTCAGATCCGGCCTGGAAGGCGTGCAGCGCGATATCCGGTTTTTCGCACCCTTCAGGAGCCGTTTCTGCGATAAGCGTATCGATGCAATATTTGCCTGTATTTTAAGCAGCAATGGAGACATGTCTTGCAGGCAGACCTTCAGGTTTATGAAGAAACAGCCGGTTTCGATAACGGCTTCACGGTCGATTGTCCCGTGCCATATTTGCGTACCTGCTCCGCTGCAAAGGGTGAGGTTTGCGCGCTTCGGACCGGCGAAATTTCCAGCGCCTCCCAGGCCGTGCTTCGCGGGGCAATATCCATGGCTTTCACATTTAATGTGTCGTCGCGGCGTTCGATGATGTTCAGGCGTGCATAGTTTTGTGGAATCTCGAATAACTCCTCCAGTGCACGCCGCATGACATGACACAGGATGACACGGTTGACGCCGGCATGGCCGACCAGCAGAACCGGACCTCTCGCCTCGCGGATCACTTCGAGGAACGCCGGAACCACCCGCGCCTGAAGATCGGCAAAGCTTTCCCCCGAGGGGGGTCTGTAGTTGACCATGTCCTTGCCGCGTTTTTCATATTCACCGGGAAAACGATGGCAAACTTCCGCCACGGTCAGACCATCCCAGTCACCCAGGGCAATCTCGCGCAGGGCTGGCACGGGACGAATTCTCAGCCCCCGGTGCCCGCCAACAATGCGGGCGGTTTCCCGACAGCGGCGCAAATCGCTGCAATACACACTCTTCAGGTCGGTATGCGCCAGCATCTGTTGCAGAGATTTGGCCTGGGCGCGTCCTTGCGGATTGAGGGGCGGATCGCACTGTCCGATATAGCGCCGGTTAGCGTCCTGACGTGAATCTCCGTGTCGCACCAGGTAGAGGGTGCAGGAATTATCACTGTTATGTGGCATGGTTGCGACCTTTTACCCTTCCAGTTCGTCCAGATGATCGCGCCTGAGTACCTCGGTCAGCGATCTCTTGAAAATCGTCTCGCATTTTTTTCCGATCCGGCAGGCGGCCTGCCGGCGACGTTCTATCGCGTCAACAATGGCCGGTTGGCCGGAGAAACGTTCCAGCTTTTCCGCAAACCTCTCATTCAGGTCGGTCAACCGAGAACCCATCACCAGCTTATCCGCCAAAAACAGCACTTCGTGCAAAGTGGGAACTGCCTCCGGGGAACGTCAATATCCATATGTGAAGCGACCGGCCCGGCGATGGTTTCGTAACCGAGTTCCCGCAGCGCCCTGGCCCCCGTCCGGGCGTGATCCGTCTGGCTGCGACAGCAATCGTGCAGCAATGCTGCCGCCCGGACAAGCTCGCGATCCATCACGATGCCCGCCTGGTTCAGGTGCGACGTCAGGGTCAGGGCCACCCGAGCAACCTGGCGACTGTGTGCCGCAACCTTCTCGGATACCGAAAAATGATGCGTCAGAAGATGTTCGCATTCCCGATGGGAAGGCACGGCAAAGTGTTCCTGGCGATAGAGCAGATAAGCGTAATCCGCAGGGGTGTCCATATCCAGGGTACAATGTTCATCCGGGACCTCGATTTCGAGGATATTATCGGCAAATGGCAGCAGCAGAGCCTTGAGTCCGCCTTCTCCGTCGCTTTGCAGAATCAGGTCCCGATATGTGGTGCTGATCAGGGGCGGGTGTCCGCGTTTGCCCCAAAATACCGGATGAATGATCCCCTTGCCGGTTGCCTGGCGGGCCCGAATCAGGGCATCCAGAGTCCGGTTTCTGGTCAGCGGTATGTCCACCGGTTGCATAAAGAAAGCATCTATCCCCTCCGGCAAGCGGGCCATGGCGCATTGCACCGAAGTGAACATGCCCTCCTGGTAGCGGGGGTTGATGGTGCAGCAGACGTTCAAATCCTCGATTAGGGGTATCAGCGCCTCGGACTGGTGTCCGACAACCACCTGCAGATGCGCGATGCCGGTTCGGCGGAACAGCTTTATCGATTTTTCCAGGGCGGTTTCCGCGCCCAATCGCAAAAGGGGCTTGAAAGCCCCCATGCGGGATGAAAAGCCGGCAGCCAGAATGATGGCGGCAAACGATTCATTCATGACCCTGCCCCAGGGTGGCACGGACCTTGATCAGTTCCGCAACAATGCTGACGGCGATTTCTTGCGGCGTTTCGGCATTGATGGCGATACCTACGGGCGAGAAGACGTTGTCCAGGGTTTGTTTGGGGATGCCTTCGGCCTGCAGGTTCTGGTAGATTTTGTCGCGTTTGCCCAGACTGCCGATCATACCGATATATCCGGCCGAAGTCTGTACCGCCTGGCGCAACAGGTTCTGATCGTGCAGATGGCCGCGGCTGAGGATTACCAGGAAACTGTGGCGATCGATACCCAGCGGTGTCATGCAGTCGTCAAAGGAGGGAACCACCAAGATTTCCTGTGCCTCGGGAAACCGTTGCCGGTTGGCAAATTCAGCGCGATCGTCGAGAACCACTGTGCGAAATCCGACCATTGACGCCAATGCCGCCGTGGGCCGGGAGACATGCCCCGCCCCGAACAGATAAAGCGTTGTGGGAGCATGGCTGGGTTCGACAAAGAAGAGGGAACCCATTACGTCGATCAGCATCGGGTAACGACTGCCATCGGCGGCCGTCAGTAAATTCTGGCGGAGCTGCTGAGGCAGAAGGGTCGGTCCGAAACAGGAGGCGTCCGCGTACAGCAGGCAGCGTTTCAACGTCGGTGCCTGTTTTTCCGCCGGCAAAGGTGTGATCAGCAGGCAATCCCTGCCGGTCTGCAGCGCGGCAAGCCAAGCCTCGAAAACGGTTCGCGTTTCATCGGTGGCATCCACGTATTCCAGCAGAATTTCGACAACGCCGCCACAGATCATATCCATGGTATCGGCCGCGGCTCCGGTCATATCAAAAGCGTAGGTTCGGGATTGGCGCGTGGTAAAAATTTCCCGGGCCGCTTCCTGGGTTCGCGCTTCCACGAGCCCGCCGCCGATCGTCCCTGAGATATCGCCATTGGCGCGAATGATCATTTTGGTTCCGGCCGTGCGCGGTGCCGAGCCACTGCGTGTAAGGATGGTCGCCACGGCCAGAGATTCTCCGGCGCCGAGGTATTTACAAATTTCAGTGATGAGCTGTTTCAAGGCAGGGATGCTCCTTTTCTGATATTTCAATCATACGTTTAGTCCTCGCCGACGCGGAAAAGGGTGCTTCGGCCAGCTGTGCGGGGAGCAGAACAAGGGCTCCGGTGGCAGCCGCCTCGTGCAGTGCAGGGATGGCTGGCAGGCGTCGGTTGATGGTGTCGCGGGTTTGGCCTTCCCTGCCGGGCAGGGTTTCCAGGGTCAGCTGCAAGGCCTTTTTGCCGGACGCCGGGGTATACAGCCTGACGCGGTAGTTGAGCAGACCGGAAATGGTGAACAATGCTTCATCCAGGTCTGACATGGAGAGTTTCAGGGGGCCGCCGATATCGATCTGCCCAGCAAGGCGTCCCTGAAGTTTGCTCAGGCGCGGCAGGCTGCTCCCACAGGGGCAGGGGGTGTCAATAAAGCGGGCGAGGTCCCCGGTACGGTAGCGGATCAGAGGCATGCCGGTGCGCTGCAGACTGGTGACCACGACCTCGCCAGTTTCACCGGCGGGCAATCCCTTACCGGAGTCGGGATCGATCACCTCGAAATAAAAGTCGGTTTCGCGCAGGTGATAGCCGCTCAATGCCTGGCATTCCACGCCCCCCGTCAAACCAAGTTCGGTCATGCCGTAATGGTTGAAGGCCGGGCACCCCCAGATGCGACTGATATCCTGCACCAGCGCCGAGGGGACATAGTCCGAGGTCAGAAAAACGCCGCCGATGCGACCGCGCGGTACGTCGGCCGCCATGGGGTGCCTTACCAACGCCAGCACTTGCGTCGGTATGCCCACTACGCAGTCGAAGGGTTCTTTGACCAGCAATGAGGCGGCGTGGCCTGGCTTGTTCAGCAGGCCATAAATCTCGCATTCCACATCGACGGTTTCAAGGGCCTCCGCCAGCAGGCGTCCCTGGCTGTCCGGCAGGTCGCCGGGCAGCAGGACCAGCACCCGGCTGCCGGGTTGCAGTACCTGGGACATGCCACAACGGAAAAAATCCTGGGTCCGCCGCAGATCCGCGCGTGTGAAGTAAAGCCGCTTGGCTTGCCCGGTGGTTCCGGAACTGCGCAAAGTTACAATGCGATCGATTTTGCTTTGAGAGACGGCCAGCATCTGCAGGCCCTGCCCGGAAAGGTGCGCCGCTGTCGTGAAGGGCAGCCGGTTCAGTTCTTCCAGCTTTCGCAAAGGTCCACAGCTTTGCAGCCGGTGCCCATAAAACGGGCTGTTAACGACAGCGTGCGCAAGGGTTGCATTCAGGCGGTCAAGCTGATAAGCGCGCAGCGCCTGCAGGGACAGATTTTCTCCGCCTGGCAGGCCAATCTGTCGGGCGGTCCAGTTTTCAATGGGCGACATCTGCACGATTGTGACCACGATAAAGAGTTTTGCCCTCGGCTGAAGTCAGGTTATACAGGCAGAAAGGGACGAGGCGACCATCGGGCGCGACCACATGAATACAGCAATTGCGGGTGCGCTCAAGGTCAACGTTCCAGGCGTCCTGAAAAGCCATTGCCGAAACGGCGAAGGTATGGGTTTTGACCCTTTGCAGAAAATCGTCCAGGTCGGATGCTGCCGGCTCGCAACCGCAGGCTTCTGTTCCGGTTTTTTTCTTCTGCTCTGTGGCGGATTCGGGCGCGGCCCACTGTCGGGTAAGAAAAGCCGTTGATTTCCTGGCACCTTCTGCCGCCACGATTGGCTTGCAGCAGCAGCTTGAAGATGGGTCTGTAAGCGCGTGCAGTCGGCCGTCCGGCAATGACACGAAGTTGCCGTGAAAAGAACACAGGGAATGCTCACAGCCGGGCGGGGCAAAATGATCGACGCGCATGTCGCCGCCTGACTGGCGCTCAATGGCCTGCAGAATTTCCGGCAGCGTAATGCGGTCTTCATCCGAGGGGGGTAGGGGAACCGGCCGAAATAGCTGATTGGCTGAAAATGCACGCCGCGCACTCCCGGACTGCGCTCCAGGCCAAAACGAAGGATGTCGCCAATGTTTTGCGTGTTGACCCGGGGCACGATGGTCGGCACCAGCACCACACCCAACCGCGCGGCCACGGCATGATCAATGGCACGCAACTTTATTTCCAGCAGATCGCGGCCTCGCAGTTTCCGATAGATGGTATCATCGGTGCCGTCGAATTGCAGAAACATGGTGGCGAGCCCTGCTTCCTTGAGTTGCCGTGCATAATTCGGGTCTTTTGCCACCCGCAGGCCGTTAGTATTGAGTTGAAGGAAGCTGAAGCCATGGCGACGCCCCGCGGCGATGATTTCCGGCAGATCCTGACGCACGGTCGGTTCCCCCCCGGAGAGCTGAACGGCAATGTGATCACCGCAGGCATGCCGCACTGAACGGTACCATGATTCGATTGTTTCAAGATCCGGATCAGCAGTCCCGGTGTCACCACTGTCGGCAAAGCAGACCGGGCAGTGCAGGTTGCAGCGCTGGGTTATTTCCAGAAGGGCGGAGCAACTGTGCTGGCCATGGTCGGGACAAAGTCCGCAGTCGAAGGGGCAACCGTGTTTGCTTTCTGTAAAACAGACCGGCGGCCGGGAGGGTGTTTTGGGGCGTCGCCAGGTCGGCATGGACGGCGTTCCGCGCCAGATAACGGTACTTGTCCGGCCGTGCTCGGGGCACTCTTTTACCAGCTGCACGTCATTTCCGCTAAAAATCCGGCGGGCGGGTACCCGGCGCAGGCAGTAAGGGCACAGGCTGGCGGTTTCCAGTGGCATCGACATAATGGTGTCAGTCCTGTTTGCAAATCGACATGTCAAAACCGTTACGGGTCAGGATATCCCGTGCCTTGGCATAAACCGCCCCGACAATCTGTCCGCAGCGAATCTGTTTGTCCGCGCCGTCTCCGACGATGGTTTCACAGTCGACGCCACCATACTGCTCGCCGACGGATTCAATGAACCATTCGGTCAGTTGCTGGCGCATGCCCATGAAAAGCTCGGTCTCTTCTTCCGTATCGCTGCCCTTGGCGGAATAGAAAGCGAGCAGACAACAGCCGCCAGTCAGAGCGCCGCAGGTGCCGGCACCGAAACCCGCACCGTGCGCAAGCCCGGCCATGGTTCTGATCAGGTCGGGATTGGTTCGGCCACAGCTGTCCAGGGCAAGAGACAACAGTATCTGGCTGCAGTAATAACCTTTTTCGGCCAGTTCAAACATACGCATTGTATTTTCAAGCATCATCCCGTCTCCTTCAAATCCGTTTTTGCGCAATCATCAGAAAATATCCAGGGCGGGAGGCCGCCACGGCGTGCGCTATCTCCTGGCCCGCCGTCTCGCCGAAAACCTTTACCCAAAACGCTTGCAGGGAACCATGATCCAGTATCAGTCGAGCCGCCAGATTGCCAAGCAGATAAGAGTGGTCTTCCCAAAGCTGCAACTCGAAACCTGCCGAAAGCACCTGCTTCCGAATGAACGAATGGCTTCGGGCGCTTGCGACGCAGCAGGGTACGGATACCTCAGCCTGCCCGTTTTCATCCGGCGCGCGCCGGTATAGATCGCTGACAATCAGCCTGGCGCTAGGTTTCAGAACCCGGTTGAATTCGCACAGGGTCGCATGGCTGTCGGGTAGCAGGGATAGAACGCACTCACATACCAGTCCGTCGAGACATGCGTTTCGGCAGGGGAGGTATTCCGCTCTCCCCCGGATCAGTGGCAGACCCGGAACTGTCACTGATCCTTCCAAGAGGAGTTTGGCGGAAAGATCCACCCCTGCCGCTCGCAACTGATATCGATGTCTCAGGTATGTTGTGCTGGCGCCCGTACCGCAGCCGACGTCCAGCACCCGCGCCCCGCTGGCCATGGCGCAGAGTTCCATGGCGCGCTGCAAGAGGGTCAGGCCTCCGGGACGAATCGTATTTCCGGTGGCCTGGCGCACAAGAGCCGATTCGTAGAGCCGCGGCGGTTCTGCCATGCAACACGGGTCGACGCTATTTGTCCTCAAGAATGCGTTCCACCTCGGCCATTTTCCCGAGAGCAAGATCTTCCGTGACCAGAACCATTCCGCATCCGGCACAGGCCGGCAGGTCAACGGTGAAATTTCCCTTCATGTAACTGAACTCCACCTTGAGAATTTTCAGTGGCGCTCCGCATTTGGCGCAGATCCAGGCTTCTGCTTCTTCAGGCGGTATCATGCTTGACTCCCTTGATTTTCATCCGATGACTGTAGGCATTGTAGACCGTGAAGCCCTGATCTTCGGGAGCGTACTCCACCCAGAAGGTAACATTTTCCAGTGCCTGGCAGGCCCGGAAGTTCCCGTTGCGCTTGTCGATCAGACGCTGACCTGTTTTCTCGGCATGGGCGATAACGCGCTGGATGTCATCTTCCAGTATGCGGCGCTCATCAATGCGCCTTTGGATCTCGGGTGACATGTGCAGGATCATTTTGTTTTCCGAATCCGTCCGGGTAGCGTTTTCGTTCCACCGGGTCTGGAGCAGGTGTGTTTTTATCTTGCTGCGATTGGCCCGTCGCTCTGACCAGGAAATCCAGCCGCGTGCCGCCGGATCGCCTTTTCCCGGACCGGAAAAAAGCAGCTCGATGAGGTGCGCCGTACGTTTGCCGGTCGCGGCGAAGTTGTCCCGGCACATGCCGCAATAGGCCAGGTAGTCGCACGGGCTGTCCTGGGCGCGACGGTTCACGATCTCCCTTGCCAGTCGCGGGTTGGTGTTGAACATCAACCCGCCATAACCGCAACATTCTGCTTCTTCCCCGTGCAATGGCAACTCCTCGATGCGGAAGCCCAGATCCCGCACCAGTTTCCTGACTGTCTGCTGGCCGGCATGGTTGTGACGGCTGCTGCAGGGATCGACGATTGCCAGTGTTCGAGGCGTGGCGGTGTGGTTAGTTGTCTGGCCGCGTGATGCCAACGTGTCGGTATCGACCAGGGACCATAATGAAATGGTTTCGATGTCGGGTAAATGTTTTTCCAGAAGCTGTTGACAACTGCTGCAGGCGACAATAATTTTGGGCAGGCCCATTTCGCACCACTGGTCCCGCATGGCCGTCAGGGCTTGTTTGAAAAGCTCTTCCTGGCCGGCCCACAGCGCCGGCGCACCGCAGCAGCCCAGCCAGATACCGACGCCACCGGTCAGGTGATCGCACAGGTATGCATAGGAGTCCAGCACTTCACCAGGACAGGTGGAGCACAGCTGACAACTGGGAAAGTACAGGTATCTGCTGCTGTTGTGCCGTGGTTGATGGCGGCACAGGGCGAATTTGTCGCTGTTGCTGAAGGCCATGTCCTGCAGGGCGAACTCGTGAAACGAGGCCGGCATGGAGTTCTGCTCCACCATGGTGCGACGCGCTTGCAGGGACAACTCGCCCATGGAAAAGTTGGTCGGACAGACAGCCGCGCACAGCCCACAAAGACTGCAGGAATTTACAAACTGGTTTTTGGTATGGGCACTGCCAAAAATCACCCGCTCGTTGTTGTAGATCTGGCGGGCGTATTTTTTGGGATAACTTTTGGCCTGGCGCAGATAATCGCAGACCTTTACGCATTCAAGACACTCGCACTGTATGCAGCGCCGCGCCTCTTTTACGGCATCGTCGTCGGTGGCAGGTTCGGTTTCGTCGGATGACAATAGCGGCGCTTGTGCTTCGATGCCCGTCAGGTTGGTGAACAAACGCGTATCATGGGGCCCTTCACCATCTCGGCCATAGGTAAGAGCGACTTTTGCCAGGTAGCGGTCTATGGAAGTCGCGCCGCGGCGACCGTCAAGTACCTGCATGATGTTGGAGCAGGCTTCCCCATCGGGCGCGATGCCGCCGGCAAAAACATTCTGACACACCGTGGTCATCAGGGGCAGGTTTGAAATAAAACGGCCCGAATCATCGCGCAGCTCGGGAAAGGCCTTGCCCAGATCGTGGTCGAAGCCGATATACACGGCGTCAAATTCAGCCTGCAGTCGCTCCAGACATCGTTCGCCGTCGCATTTCGCAGCCAGTTCCACCGTTGCTCTCAGGGCGTTCAGAGCCTGCAGGTCCTGGTCAAGGATAGCCCGGGGAAGCAGTTCCTCCGGCAACTCCCACAGGCGTCCGCCAAGGCGCTGTTGCGGCTCGATTATGGTGACGGCATAGCCTTTTGTGAGCAGATCCCAGGCTGCGGTCAGGCTGCTGAGCGAACTGCCAACCACGGCGACATGTGCGCGTTTCTGCGCCATGACGGCTTTGGGTCGCCAGTTTTGCGCATGCTGGATGCAGGCCCGTTCCAGAGCGCCAATGGCAATGGCGCCGCCGGCCTGGCGACGCTTGCAGTGCTCTTCACAGGGGTGATCGCATATGTGCGCCAGAATCCGCGGAAAGGGCATGGTGCGGGCCAGGGTGTCCAGGGCGCCCTTCCAGTTTTCCTGCCCTATCTGCTGAACAAACTGCCGTACATCGACGTGGATAGGACAGGCACTGGTACAAGCTGGCGCCTCGTCCTGAATGCATCTCTGTTCCCAGGCTGTAAGTTCTTGTTTTTCCATCCGTCGCTCTCGCGGGGTTTGGCGGTCGACCAAACCTAGAGGTTAAACTGTCAGGATCAAAGAAAAGACGATGGAGGGGCTCCATGGGACATCCCCTCCATCGAATACTAAACTTTTCATGTTTGCCGCAAAGTCATCGCAACCCATGCGGGCCCGGCTCAAGCCGGGCCCGCCGTGGCAGGTGTTACTCGGTGAAGAATCCGCCGGCAAATGCGTCCTCGACATCGAAGGATTTTTTCTCCGACTTGAGGGCGGCCAGCACTTTTTCAGGATACACGGGGAGATGGCGGATACGCACCCCACAGGCGTTGTCGATGGCATTGACGATCGACACGTGCGGCGAGGTGAGCGGACCTTCTCCGACGCCGGCCTGGCCGAAGGCTCCGTCCTTGCGCGGTGTTTCGATATAGATCAGCTCCATATCGTCGGTGATATCCTTGATGTAGGGGAAGCCGGCTCCGACCATATTCGAGTGCTTCTTGATAAACTCGAAATCTTCGGTCAGGGCCAGGCCGATACCCTGGGCAAGGCCACCATAGACCTGCCCGTCAACCACCAGACGGTTGGTAATGGTGCCGTTGTCGCCGACATAGGTCATCTTGAGCACGTCAACCTTGCCGGTGGTAACGTCCACTTCGACCTCGGCCATAAACAGCGCGTACATGTAGATGCAGAAAGGCTTGCCCTGCTGGGTATCGAGGTCCATGTGCGTGCAGGGCGTTGTCCAGGTGCCTTCGTATTTGAGCTCCTTGCCATCCGCGACCATTTCGTCGTAGGTGCGGAAGCTGCCGTCGCTCTTGCGCATGGCGTTCAGCAGGTTGGTACAGGCCGAGTGGATGGCGTTGCCGGTAACCACGTTCTGGCGGCTGCCGCCGGAAGGGCCGCTGTTGGGGGTCAGGCTGGTATCGTTCATGCACAGATTAATCTGATCGGCCGACAGGCCGAGGGGACGCAGGGTATGATGCGCGAAGGCCACTGTACCCATGTCCGCGCCCTGACCGTGGCATTCCCAGGCATTGCCGATGGTTACGCTGCCGTCTTTTTCCAGCTGCGCCCAGGCACCGGAGGTATCCGGTCCGTCGAGACCGCAGCCATAGATACCGAGGGAGATGCCGACGCCACGTTTCTTGGTGTCGGTGGATTCACGCTTGGCACGTTCCACGGCTGCCTTGTACTTGGGCCGCAGGATGTCGAACATCTCCGGGAAGCACAGCACTTCGGGTTCCTGGCCGGTCGGCGTGGTGGCGCCTTCGCGATACAGGTTTTTGTAGCGCAATTCGAAGGGGTCCACGCCCATCTGCTTGGCCAGTTCGTCGACCAGCGACTCGGAAGCCATGAACGCCTGGGGGGAACCGTAAGCGCGGAAGGCCGAGCCCCAGCCGTGGTTGGTGCAGACGGTGCGGCCGTGGCCGCGGATATTTCTGATGTCATAACCGGCGCCGCAGAACTGGGCCTGTCGCACGGTTACCAGGTCGCCGAATTCGGAATAGGGGCCATGGTCCAGATCCCAGTCGCTTTCCAAGCCCAGGAAATTGCCTTCCTCGTCAGCGGCAAGGCGTACATTCAGGAATGCCGGCGAACGCTTGCCGGTGTAGAACTGCTGCTGGGCCCAGTCGTAACCGAGGAAGCAGGGGCGGCCGGTAGCCATGGTGGCCACGGCGACCAAGGCTTCCATGGTCGGGCTGAATTTGTAGCCGAAGGTGGCGCCGGTGGGGTTCTGGATGAGCACCAGTTGTTCGGGCTCGAGGCCCAGCCCCGGGCAGATCATTGCGTGGTGCAAATGGATGCCGATGGACTTGGAATGCACAATCACTCGCTTGTCGTCGTCGATGTAGGCGAAGCCGACGTCGGGCTCGATGGGCATATGCGGCTGGCGCTGCAGGTAGTAATAGCCCTCGGCCACGTGGGCGGCTTTTTCAAAGATCGGCTTGGTTTCTTCGCCTTTTTTGATGATGCAGTCATAATATACGTTGGGAGTGCCGGGGTGAATCTCGATAGCGTCCTCGGCCTTGGCCGCGATGGCGTTCATATAGGAGGGCAGCACTTCCAGATCAACCTTGACCTTGGCCGCCGCCGCTTTGGCGTTCTCCCGCGTATCGGCGCAGACGATGGCAACAACGTCACCATACTGGAAGATTTTTTCATCGTTCAGAATCGGACGATCCCAGCCGTCGCCTTTGTTGGTGGGGAAGGTGATCAGGCCGGTAATGCGGTTCTTGCCCTTGACGTCCTTGTGGGTGACGACTTTGACTACGCCGGGCATTTTTTCGGCCTCGGAGGTATCGATGCCCTTAATGATGGCATGGGAAACTTCCGGCTGTACCAGGGCGCATTCCAGGGTGTTCTCAGGCAGCTGCTGGCGCATGTCCTCGCCGAAGTCCCACAGGCCGCAGGCCTTGGCCACCGATGTCGGCCGCGGCATGCAGGTGCCATAGACCTTGCCATCGGCGGGAGTTTTGTACTCGATGGCGGACACGGGCATTTCTCCGCGCAGCACCTTGGCCGCATCCATGACTG
Organism: Syntrophotalea acetylenica; assembly: GCF_001888165.1. Classification (NCBI taxonomy): domain Bacteria; kingdom Pseudomonadati; phylum Thermodesulfobacteriota; class Desulfuromonadia; order Desulfuromonadales; family Syntrophotaleaceae; genus Syntrophotalea; species Syntrophotalea acetylenica. The sequence goes on along the minus strand of NZ_CP015455.1, from coordinate 3,114,785 downwards.
CGTTGACGATCATGATGTAGCCGGTGCAGCGGCAGGCGTTGCGATGCTTCTGGAACCAGTCGCGGACTTGTTCGCGGGTCGGGTTGGGATTCTGGTCGAGCAGAACCTTGGTCGACACAACGAAGCCGGGGGTGCAGAAGCCGCACTGGATGGCGCCATGAAAGATGAAAGCCTTCTGGATGGGATGCAGATTCAGGGGCGATCCGATACCCTCGATGGTGGTGATTTTTGCGAGGTTCGGAATCCGCTTCATCTTGGTCACGCAAGAACGCACCAGTTTGCCGTCAACAATGACGTTGCAGGCGCCACACACGCCGGTTCCGCACCCGACCTTGGTGCCGGTCAGCTGCAACTGTTTGCGCAGTACGTCGCACAGCAACGCTTCCTGATCGACGATCAGGGTACGGTCGATGCCGTTGACATTCAGTACCTTTTTGATCATTCCTGTTTTCCTCCTTGTTGTCGTTTTCAGTTAGTGTCCTTCCGGAAGCCCCGGGGAACCCCGAACAAAAACCGGTTAGAAGCGAATGCTCCCGTTTTTGCGAACTCTCAGCTCTTTCCGAATCCGCAGTTGGGGTAGTGGCAATTCTGGCAGCCAGCGCAAAGACCTCCATGGCCCAAAGCGATAATGTCGGAGCGTGTGACTCTTTCGCCCGCCAGCAGGCGGGTGACTACCAGCTCGAAGATGGTGGCTTTGTGGTACATGGTGCAACCCGGGAGGCCCAGGATCGGGACCCCGTTCAGTTCCGCCAGCATGAACATGGCACCGGGATATGTAGGAGCACCGTAGGAGATGACAGAGGCGCCCGTGGCGCGTATGGAGGCAGGCGTGAGGTCATCCGGATCGACCGACATCCCCCCGGTAAGAACCACCAGTTGCGCACCCTCGGAGACTTGTCTGCTAATGGCTTCCGCAATAATGGGAATTTCATCAGGAACAATATCCTGCCGATAGATTTCGCTCCCCATCGCTTTAAACTTGCTGCGAACGATAGGCCCGAAACCGTCCGGGATGCGGCCGTGAAATACCTCGGTTCCTGTTGTGATCAGGCCCACGCGAAAAGGCAGGAAGGGTTTGACCGTAATCAGGGGGGCGTGCTGTCGGCAGACATCTTCCAATCGAAGCAGGTTTTCTTCCCGGGTAAACAGCGGGATAATACGTGTGCCGGCAACCGTTGTTCCAACGCACACCGGCTGATTGGTCAGCAGGGTCGCTATGGTTACGTCCGGGATCTCATTGAGCTTTTGCAACAGTGAAACATCGATTTTAAGCAACCCGCTCAATTGCGACGTCAGCTCGATTTTCCCCTGATTCGGCTCTCCGAACTTCAGGCAAGGACCACAAATCGCTTTGGCGATGCGCTCTGCAGCGAGGTTTTCGTGTACCAACCCCTCACAGAGGTTGAGTACATAGATGTGGTCCTTGCCGAGCTGTTTGAGCTTTGGTACATCCTCATCCGTGATCATATGACCCTTTTTGAAGGCACGACCCTTGAACTCACCTGGCACAATACGGGTGATATCGTGGGATAAAATCTTGCCTACAGCCTCTTCAACCGGAATGATCTGTACCATGTTCTTTTCCCCAGGTTTTGATGAATAAAAAACCCGCATTAAATTCCGGGACTACTCGGAATCAATGCGGGTTTCGGTGTGTCTGCCAAAGCAGAGGACGAAATAAGCGCGTAGTTTCTGGTTTTGTCGATGGCGGTTACTTGATCTGTTCTACCTTCTCGATGTAGCTCACGCCACCTTCCTTGAAAGAGATAATCAACTTGCCGGAAAAATCCGTTGCAATCAATTCAGTGCTTGCAAGAAATTTTGCAATGGCCTTTTTGCACGCAGCGATGTTTTTGGGTCCGTTGCCCAGCCGTTTCTTCTCTGCCCGAAGGCGGGCTTTTTGTTCCAGCACCTGGTCCTGATAACAGAGTTCAGGGATATGCATGATTTCCACCTGGAGGCTTTTGCCCACGTCTCTGGCGTTGAATGCCGTAAAGGGAGGTTTCATGTCGCCGGTGCTCCCATGTAGCATATCGTCTCCGCCAGACAGGATCGATATGCCTTCTCCAGACTTGCGCTCGATGAAATTCCGGCCTTTCTGGGACCGCAGTGCCGGTGCTAAGAGAAAAACAGTGTTTCTTTTTTGAACCAGCGATCCGGCTGCAGTGCCTTTTTAACAAAGCACCTGTTAACAGGCAAGCTAAAAATAACCACACCGGACAAAAAAAACTATACTTTACCGTAAACAACCATAAATAACAGTGTTGCCGAAAATTTGTCATTCAACCGAGCATAGCGAAGGTCCTATTCCCCAGCGGTCGGGCCTGCCCGAAGGGGCCAGACGCCTCTGGCAGAGTCAAAACGGTGCATGCCACACACACCCCGGGAAAGCCTGCCCGGGTTAATGCTCGTGGGCATCGCCGCAGGATCCGGACCCGCTGTCGGCAGTATCGTCGCCATCGGAGCATCTTCCCTGGGCGGCGCTGTCCTGCACGAGGCTTTCCGGGAGCTCTTTGCGTTTGAACATCTCCATATTCTCAAGGAGGTTTTCCGATTGGGCCTCGTATGCCCGAAATCCGCACAGATGCATGGCCTGCAGCGCGGAATCCCCCATGCCGGCGGTAATCAGGCCGTCAATTTGGTGCCCTTTGAGGGCCGCGAAGGGGTTGCAGCTGGTTGCCGGATTGTCAGGGTCGATGTTGGCCACCGTCTCGGTTTCCAGGCTATCCGCATCCACGATGAGGAAAAAAGGCGCGGAATTGAAATGCCCGTAAATTTTACTGTTGATGCCGCGATCCTCGGCAACCGGGAAGCATAGTTTCATCAGACAGGCTCCTTGATGGATTGTAATTATTTTTTTGGGTGATCGAAGTTGGTGAAATTTGCCATGGAAAGGTTCGTCCTGACTATCTGCCGTATTTGTTTTTAAGCGCATATTCCTTACATACAATGCATTGGGACTTATATTGCCCCAGGTGTTTATAACAGAACCATAATCCACAATTAGAGCATTGCTTGACGCCATAAAATTCGCTATCGACTTCTTCGCCGCAAATCGCACATTTGACAATAGCCATGGAACTCTCCTTTTTAACCATCCATTTCAGGATGGAAGTCCTTGTAAAAACAGAAAAACAGGTGTTTATGTGCTGTTTTTCGAATAAAGAAAAAACCCGCACCAATACCATCGAGAGTGGCATTCAGTGCGGGTTTCGTTGAGTCTGTACTGGAAGACAGAGGTCGAAATTAGCGCGGGTTATTTGTATGTCTGGGTTTTTTCAATGTAACTGATGCCCCCGTCTTTAAATGAGATCACCAGCTTTCCTGAAAAACCTTCAGGGATGATGAGTAAATCGACAAACGTATCACATACTCGCTTTTTCCAGACAGAGTTAGGAACCCGGATGTTGGTGACGACTTGTCTTCTACGTTGACGCTCTTCACTATCGTGCATTTCTGAATACTTTGATTTTCTTTGGTTAAAGTGTAAGCAACTCGTTTCCGAGAGAAAAACAAAATCCATTTTCTGTTAAATTGCAACCTGAAACAGGTTTCGGTTATATAACATGCGGTATAACGCAAAAGCAACAAAAAACCTTTAAAAAAAATAGGTTAGCAGATGTTGTGTATACGCTTGAGCAAAACGCCAGGGGGGCTGGCAGGGTTTTTTGGGACCCTGCGCCTGGCGCAGCGATTCGGCTGGTCTGGTGGAATAAAAACGCGGTTTTGCCAGATATCAGGATTCGTGATAGCCCATCACCACCAGTACGCAACTGCCGTCGGCAATAAGATTCAACCCGGCGTCCTCGCAGCGTTGTATTGACTGGGGACTTTGTGCGCCAGGCTGCATCCAGATATTCCGGATGCCCTTGGCAATGGCCTCTTCGACGACCTTGTCCGTGATTTGCGGCGGCGTGATGATGGACAGGCTCTGAATGCCGTCGGGCAGTTCGGAAACACTTGTTACGCTGGGCAGTCCTTCGACCTGCACGGCATGGGGATTGACGGGCACGACGTGCTTGCCGTGCTGCATGTAACAGCGAAGCACCTTGTTGCCGTATTTTTCACGATTGGTGGAAGCCCCCGCAACGGCGAAACCGTCGGCGGCAAGGAACTGGGCAATACGTTCGGTGATGTCCATGGCAACTCCTGTCGGGGGTCAGGGCACGAGAGATGCGATCCAGAGAAAAATCGGCTCCGGGTAGAAACCGCCTGTCAGCATGATAATCGACCAGAGGCCAAGCACCACGCCCTCGGTCAGACTGGGCGGTAATAAACACCCTTGTATCGGGCTGCGGCGGAACATGGCCAGTATCGGACGCATGTAATAATAACAGGAAACCAGCGAAGATAGCAAAGCCAGGATAACAAGCTCCCTGAAGCCGGCGCTCAGGCTGCTGGTGAAAAGCACCATTTTGGCCATGAAGCCCGCCATGGGGGGGAAGCCGGCCAGCGACAGCAGCGCGCCGCCAAGTATGGCGGCGCGCCATGGGGACCTGCGGGCAAGCCCTTCCAGCGCGGCGTATTGCTGCGGCTCCTCCCCATCTTCGGACAGAGAAGCGAGCAGGCCAAAGGCTGCCAGAGTGGCGGCTGCGTACGAGATCAGATAAAACAGCCCTGTTTTGAGACCGGAGTCCCCTCCGACAAGCACGGCGAGGACAAGGTAGCCCATATGCACTATGGATGAATAAGCCAGCATACGCTTGAGGTTGGTCTGAGGCAGGGCGGCGAAGCTGCCGACGATCATGGACAAGGCTGCCAGCCCGGTCAGCAGGGGCCGCATTGGCAACAACAGCGCTATCGGGGCGGATGACAGCAGCACCGCAAATACCGCGCCCTTGGATCCGCTGGCAAGCAGTGCGGTTACCGGTGCCGGAGCCCCCTGGTACACATCGGGGGTCCACAGATGAAACGGCGCCAGAGAAGCTTTGAAAGCAACGGCACATAAAATCAAGGTCCACCCCAGAAGCGCAATGCCGTGCATGGAAGCGCCGGCCATCGACAAAGTGACGGCATCGGGCAGGGCAAAAGTTCCTGTCGCTGTAAAAACAAGAGCCGTTCCAAAAGCAAGCAGCGCGCTCGCCACGAGCCCGGGGAGAAGATATTTGAGACCGGCCTCGGCACCGGTTGGATTTTGCCGGTCGAAAGCAATCAGGATATAGAATCCCAGGGTCATGGTTTCCAGCCCGAGAAACAGGCTGACCAAGGATGTCGCGGCTGAAAGAATTGCCATGCCGAGAACGGTAAACAGCGTTAACGCGGCGAATTCGGGACCCGGCAGGCGACTGCCGCGGCGGTAACGCCCGGCCAGCAGGCAGGCGGAAGCTCCGAACAGTGACCACAGAATGGTGCATCCCCTGGCGAACAGGTGAGTTGCGATCAACGGCGTCTCGGCAGCGCCGGGCGGTTCCGGCCAACAGGCCGTGGCCGCGGCCAGCAAGGCACAGCAGGCACCGAAGACCAGGGAGCGCCGCGCCGGAAGGAACAGAGCCGCTACGGAACCGAGGAACAGTACCAGCATCGGCATCAATCCCAGGATGTTGCCGATCATGGCAGTCCTCCCGTGGACGTGAGTTGCAGCACAATCTGCCGTACCGGATTGTCCAGCAGTTTCATGAACGGCGCCGGATAAAGTCCTGTCCACAGTACCAGGATCGCAAGCGGGATAAGCAGCGCCGCTTCACCGTGGCGAAGATCCGCGGGTTGCTCCCCCCCTTGCAAGCTCCCCACAGTACCCCCTGCACCATGCGCAGCGTGTAGCAGGCTGCCAGCAGGACACCGACCATGCCGACGGCGCCCCACCAGGGACGCACCAGGAAGGCGCCCATCAGAATGAGAATTTCCCCGACGAAAAGGTTGAGACCCGGCAGCCCGAGCGAAGCCAGGGAAAACAGCAGAAACAGGGCGCCAAGACGGGGAGCCCGGGACCAGAGGCCCCCAGTTCGGGCAACTGACGTACAGTGGTGCGTCGCTCCACGAAGGCGACCAGCACGAACAGGGCGCTTATGGTGATGCCATGGCTGAACAGCTGCAAAAGGCTTCCCTGGAGGGCCAGTTCGTTGCCTGCCGCAATACCCAGAAGGACGAAACCGAGGTGCGCAACGGACATGTAGGCAATCAGGCGCTTGAGGTCATCCTGTACGAAGGCCAGCCAGGCGCCATAAATCGTGCCTGCCAGGCCGATGCCTGCCAGAAACGGTGCAAAGCCGACCCAGCAGTCAGGAAACAGGGGCAGCACGATGCGTATCAGGCCAAAGATGCCGGTTTTGGCAAGCGCTCCGGCCAGCAGCAGAGCGACCGCCAGCGGGGCCTGCTGGTAGGCATCCGGCAGCCATCCCTGCAGGGGGATTGCCGGCACCTTGATCAGAAAAGCCACCATCAGGCAGCCAAAAAGCCAGGGTACGAGCTCGGGGGCGACAGGGGTTGCCAGAATCGCCTGCATGGCGAAGGTATAATCCCCCGTGGTCCGACCGTGCAGGATATAGAGTGTCAAAAAGGCAAACAGCATCAAAAGACTGCCGGTCAGGGTGAAGAGCAGCAGTTTCAGGCCGGCCTCGACTCTCCGGGCTTCTCCCCACAGCGCAATGCACAGCACCAGCGGCAGCAACATGATCTCCCAGCACAGATAAAACAGCAACAGATCCCGTGCCAGAAACACCCCGAGGGTGCCGCTGCAGCTGGTCAGCAGCAGGGCATAATATCCGCCCTGGCGGTACCGCGGCCAGGAAATGCCGAGCGCCACGGCCATCAGGATCACTGTAAGCCAGATCAGCAGCAGCGCCAGGCCATCCATGCCGAGGGAAAAACGGGCTCCGTAGGTTTTAATCCAGGGCCAGGACTCAAAGCGGATCCAGGCTTCGACGGCCGGCTTCTGCCCGAGTGACAGCCGCAGCGCGATGGCGATTTCCGTCATTGCCGCGATGACGGCGGCGCGCCGCCCCCATGCCATGCAGGCCAGGGCGCCGCCCAAGGGAGCAAGCACCAGCAGGGTCAGCCAGGGTAATTGGATAAAACCATTCATTCTCGGCTCGCAATCGGATGGATGGAAACGATCAATATCAAAGCGCCAGCAAAGCGGTCAGCATAATCAGCAGCCAGGCCGTGCCCCAGAGCATGGCCGACAGGTAGTCACTGACATGACCAGATGTGACATGGCGAAAGGCCTGGCCCGCGTTCTGGCTCCATCGGCCAAGCCTGCCGGGCAAAACAAGTGTCAACCATTTTTCGGGACATCTCTGCAGCCATCGCCCGGTGTTCCGAAACGGTACGGTCAGCACGGCCCGGATCATTTTGTCCAGCCGCCAGCCCGAGGCAAAAAACCGCGTACAGCCGCCAACGGTGAAAACCGGCGCGGACCGGCGCCAATTACGGATCAGCTGCCAGGCTGCCATGACCAACAGGCAGGTTGCTACCGCCAGCCCCCATTCCATGCGCCGGGCAGGCGCGATGCCTGTCGGTGCGGACAGCCATTGGTCAAGAAGGGCTGTCCCGCCCAGCGTATGCGGCACGTTGAGCAGGCCGGCCGTCAAAGCCAGCAGGCTCAGCGGCAGCAATGGCCAGGTCTTGCCCAGCGGTGCTTGGCCGTGTGACGGGAGGTCCATGGGGGCGGCGATCAGCAGATAGACCAGACGCAACGCGTAAAGGGCAGTCAAAAAGGCGGCCAGCAGGCCCAGGCCGCCCAGCCCGGTCCAGTAAGGTGTGGCCCGGGCGAAACAGGCTGCAAGGATGGCATCCTTGGAGAAGAAGCCGCTGCTCGGGGGGACTCCGGCCAGAGCCACGGCGCCGGCCAGCATCAGCCAGAACAGCACCGGGGCGCGTTTTGGCAATTGGCCGAGCCGGTACAGGTCCTGTTCGCCGCCGGCCAGATGTATAACGAGCCCCGCTGCCATGAACATGAGGGATTTGAAAAACGCATGGGTCAGAAGGTGAAACATGGCGCCCGTTACGGTTCCGGCACCGACGGCAAGAAACATATAGCCAACCTGGCTGATCGTGGAGTAGGCCAGCAGCCGCTTGATGTCCCGTTGCACCAAGGCACTGGCGGCAGCGTAGAAAGCGGTGGCTGCGCCGGTCAGGCCGATGGCCGCGAGCGCCGTGGGTGACAGGGATATCAGCGGGAACAGGCGGCAGAGCAGATAAACGCCGGCAGTTACCATGGTGGCAGCATGAATCAGGGCGGACACCGGGGTCGGGCCGGCCATGGCATCGGGCAGCCAGGAACTGAAGGGCAACTGTGCCGATTTTCCGCAGGCGCCTGCCGCCAGCAACAGCGCCACCGCCGTCACCGAGCCTGATGGGAGCATGACGGCTTGCTGGTTGATGGCGGTGATGGACAGACTGCCGGTCAACTGGAAAAGCCACAGCAGGGCGATGCCAAACAGCACATCGGCGGCGCGCGTGGTCAAAAACGCTTTGCGGCCGGCATCGGCGAACTCCGGATTGCGGTACCAGTAGCCGATCAAGGCGTAGGAGCAGAAACCTACGCCTTCCCATCCAAGAAACAGCAGCAGCAGATTGTCGGCCAGCACGATGACCAGCATGGCCCCGACGAACAGATTGAAAAGGCTGAAAAAACGACGGAGATCCCTTTCCTGGTGCAGATAGGAGACCGCGTAGACGTGGATCAGAAATGAAACGCCGGTCACCATCAGGGTCATGGTCGCTGAAAGACGCGAAAAAAGAATCTGTACCGGTATCTGCAGCGGGCCCGATTCGATCCAGGTGTAAAGGGTCGCACGGGCGCCGTCGGCCGCCAGGGGCCACATCCAGATGGTCAGCGCGGCGGCGATGCCGACCGCGCCGGCAGCCATGGTTGTCAGTACCCGCCGCGGCACGGCATCGCCGGCAACCATGATGAACAAGGCGCTGGCCAGGGGCAGCAACGGTATAAGAAACAGCAATTCGACCATCATCCCTTCATCCCGTCAAAGCGGTTCACATCGAGGGTGCCGCGACTGCGCTTCAGGTAGATGACCAGAGCCAGGGCCACGGTCACTTCGGCGGCGGCCACGGCCATCAGAAGCAGGGCGAACAATTGGCCGGCCGGATGCCGCCAGTAGGCGGAGGCGCCGACCAGGACGATCCCGGCAGCATTCAGCATGATTTCCACGCCAATCAGAATCATGATCAGATTGCGTCGCAGCAAAACGCCCAAAAGCCCTGCCGTAAACAGCAGGCCGGCCAAAGTCACAACATGTCCGAGTGGCACCATCATGAGGCATCCTCCCGGTTGGCACTGTGACGACGGGCCAGGTGAAATGCGCCCACCGCGGCAAACAGCAGGATCAGGGATACGATTTCCACCGCCAGGCCGAAATGTTCGAACAGGGCCTGGCCGAAGCCTCGTGGGGACAACCAGAATCCGGCAATCTCGCCGCTTTTTAAAGGATCCATGCCGACCAGAATCCCGCCGCATGCCAGTAAAAGGCTACCGATCATGGCCGGGGGAATCCATCGAAATCGTTTTGCAGCGGCATTTTTTGCTGCGGATGCAGGTTCAAGCAGCATGATCACGAACAAAAACAGCACCATGATGGCTCCGGCATACAGAATGACCTGCCACGCCGCCAGCAGAGGCGCTCCGAGCAGGTAATACAGCAGAGCTACGGCAAACAGGGCCTGCATCAGGTAGAGCAACGCATGCACGGGATTCGGGCGTGTCAGGCACAGGAGCGTGGCCAGCAGTGCCAGGGCGGACAATATGTAAAACAACAAAGCCGTCATGATGATTCCTTCCGGGTTCCGCGCCGGGGCGGCGCAGCCTCAGGGCAGGTTGCTCCGGATATCTTCCGGTGGCGTTTCGCCAGGATTGCCACCGCGTGGCGCGACGACCCCGATGCCGGTGTGCCGATAGAAATGGTATTCGGTGTTTTTACCGCAGCCGTCAATCAGAAGGTCTTCCTTTTCATAAACCACCTGCAGCAGTTCGCGAGTGGCCAATTCGTATTCAGGGGTCATCTGCAACGCCAGGGTAGGGCAGGCCTCGGCGCACAGGCCGCAAAAAATGCAGCGGGAGAAATTGATGCGGAACCAGGCCGCATAGCGGCGCCCGTCTTCCCTTTCGGCAGCCTGCAGGGAAATACAGTCCACGGGACAGGCGGCACTGCACAGGTAGCAGGCCACGCAACGCTCCTCGCCGTCGGGATCACGGGTTAGTACCAGCCGGCCCCGGTAGCGCGGCGCCGGTGTTTGTTTGCGCTCGGGATAACAAACAGTCACTGGCCGTTTGAACAGATAGCGCAATGTGACCCAGAAGGGCAGGATCGCCCCTTTGATGTGCTTCCAGAAACGCATGTCAACCTCTCCAGGTCAGCCAGGACGCCGTGGCCAGAATGTTCAGCAGGCCCAGTGGCACGAGGACCTTCCAGCCGAGGGCCATGAGCTGATCGTAGCGCAGACGCGGCAGGGTGCCGCGCACCCAGATGAAGAAAAAGGCCACGGCCAGCACCTTGAGAATAAACCAGCAGGCTGCGGGAAGCAGCGGACCGTGCCAGCCGCCGAGAAACAACAGGGTGAGCATGGCGCCGAGCACGATCAGGTTGAGGTATTCGCCGACGAAGAACATGCCGAAACGCATGCCGGAATATTCCGTGTGGAAACCCGCCACCAGTTCGTTTTCCGCCTCTGGCATATCGAAGGGCGTGCGTTTCGATTCAGCCATGATGGCGATCAGGAAAATAAGAAAAGCCAGGGGATGAACCAGCAGATTCGGCAGGGGGCGCTGTGCCTCGACGATGGCGGTGAGGGAAAAGGAGCGCGCCGTCATAACGACCGGCACGATGGCCAGCCCCATGGCGAGTTCGTAGGAGATCATTTGCGCCATGGCCCGCAGGCCGCCCAGCAGGGCGTATTTGCTGGCCGATGCCCATCCGGCGAGGGCGACGCCGTACACCGCCAGGGAGGACAGGGCGAACAGGTACAGCACGCCGATATCCGAACCGCAGATGACCAGGGGAATTTCGCGGCCGAAAAACACCGCGGGCGGACCGAAGGGGATGACGGCGAAGGCCAGCAGTGCCGTTATGACGGGGATGGCTGGGGCCAGCATGAAAATTGGGCGATCGGCCTTGTCGGGGATCAGGTCTTCCTTGCAAAGCAGTTTGATAAGATCCGCCAACGGCTGCAGCAGGCCGAAGGGGCCGACGCGGTTGGGTCCGTGGCGCATCTGCATGCGGCCGAGGATCTTGCGTTCGGCCAAAACCAGATACGCGGCCAGGGTGAGGGCGAATCCCAGCACCAGCGCCAGTTTGGCCAGGATCAGAATGATGTTCGGCAGCACCTCATGCATGGTTCAGACTTTCTCGATGCGACAGATCATCGGTTCGCCGCCCGACACCAGCGGTTCGGTCACCGTGTTGCGCAAGCGCGGCACGATGGCAAGCCCTCGGGCCATTTCCTCGCTGAGCCGAAGCGTCAACGGGAAGTCGCCAAGCGGTGTGAAGAGGGTGACCTGCGCGCCTTCCGTGATCTTAAAACGAGCTGCATCCTGGGGGTGCAGCATAACGAATGGACGGGGTAGCAGGGGCTCGATGTGTGGTGAAAGACTGCTGAGTGCTTCCGATCCGTACAAGGCCTGGGTGATCAGCAGCCGCAGGTCATCGATAAAAACAGTCTCCCCATGGCTGGTTTCAGCAAGTTCCGGAACCGGGCCGGGGATGGCGATGCGGCATCCCTCCCCATCGGCGATCAGGGTTGAAATGCCCGCAAAATGTCGGCCGGCATGATCGATTTCGCCCCGCAACACATCAAGGTTGGCGTCCCGTCCCATCAGCCCGGCCATCAAGGCCCACGCCGGCTGCGGTTCGGCTCCGGGAATCTCGCGGGTAAAGATGCGGGGCGGGTGGCTGTCCCCGGCCGTTTCGGCAACAGGTGCCCCGGCGGTGAACACCCGGTCGAAGGACTGCATGCGACCTTCGTTGTTGATCAGGGTGCCAAAGCTTTCTTCCAGTGCGGTGGTGGGCAGGAAATAATCCGCCTCCTGCAAGGTCGCGGTGGCGGCGTAGTCGAAGACCGCCAGCCATTCGAGCCGGGCCAGGGCGGCACGGCTGCGCTTGCGATCCGGGAAATCGGCCAACGGATCCGCCTCTATGCACAACAGGGCTTTGATGCGGCCTTGTTCCATGCCTTCGATCACGTCATCGAAGCCGGGATTGTCGCCACCTAGCAGGGCTCCGCCAAAGCTGTTGGCGCCGCCCAGCAGCAGCATGCTGCGGCAGGGAGCCTGGTGGCCAGAACAGGCGGCCGCTGCCTGTAGCAGGGCAAGGGACCCTTGCGGACCGAGAATATCGGTACCCCCGATCAGCACCGGGTTCTGCGCCTTGCGCAAGGCGCGGCCCAGGGGCCGGCCCAGCCTTCCGGTTCTGGTTTCGTCTTCCTGGTCGGGATGTCTTATTGCCTGCAGCACCCGCGAAAGGCTTTCCGGCGGTATGGCATGCCGCTCGAAAGTCAGGGGCAGGTCCACCGGCCGTGGATCGATCACCACGATGCGTGCGCCACGGCGCGCTGCCTGGCGCAGGGCCAAAGCCAGCACCGGTGCCTCGGACAGGGGATCGGCGCCAACCAGGACGGCCACATCGCATTGCCGTATGTCGGCAAGGCTTGCACAATAATCCGAGGATTGCGAGGCGGCGACGCGGGCCGCAAGATCCCGGCGAGGATGAGGCTCAAAGCACACATGGGGGCTTCCCAGCGCCGCGGCCCAGCGTTTCGCCAGGAACTGGGTTTCGAGGCAGGCCCGGGAGGAGGTCAGCAGTGCGATGCTGGCGGCGCCGAAAACTTCAATCATCTCCTGCAACCTGTTTTCGAGGGTGGCCAATGCTTCCTGCCAGGTCGCTCGCCGGTGGCCGATCATCGGATGGCGGGGGCGGTCGGCGCGGTTAACGTACCCATAACCGAAACGTCCCCGGTCGCAGATGAAATAACCATTGGTTTGCAGGTTGGTGCGCGCCCGACGGCGTTGCAGTTCCCGGTAGCGGGCGCCGCCGGTCACGGCACAGCCCAGCGAGCAGTGCAGGCAGACGGACGGCGCTTCCTGAAGATCCCAGCCGCGGCTTTTGAATCGGCAGGTTTTATCCGTCAGTACTCCGGTAGGGCATACATCCACCAGATTTCCGGCAAAGGGGCTCTCCAGCGGGCCGTCGGCAAAGCGCCCGAAATAAAGACGCTGGCGGGAGCCGAGCACGCCGAAATCGGTACCGCCGCAGTAGTCCTGGTAGGTGCGCACGCAGCGGTAACATTGGATGCAGCGGTTCATTTCATGGGCGATAAACGGCCCCAGATCCTGGTTGCGATAGGTCCGCTTCGGTCCGGTGTAACGCCGGATACCGTGGCCCCCGGCCACGGTCATGTCCTGCAGCTGGCACTCACCGCCCGCATCGCATACCGGACAATCGTGCGGGTGGTTGGTCATCAGCCACTCGATGACCTGGGCGCGATAGGCCAGCACAGCCTCGCTGCCGGTGGCAACCACCATGTCGTTTTTTGCGGCAAGCATGCAGGACATCTGGATGCCCCTGGCCGGTCCTTCGATGATATCCACGGCACACATGCGGCAGGCCCCGATGGCCCCCAGCGCTTCGTGGTGGCAGAAATGGGGGATTTCAATGCCGAGCTTGAGGGCGGCTTCAAGGACGCTGGTCCCCTCTGGCACGGTGACGGTTTGGTTGTCGATTATAAGCGTCGGCATTCTGGGCTTTCCGCGGGTTCGAGAAAAATGAATTTCAGTTCTTCAGCGGGCAGCAACCGCGCCGGATATGGTCCACTACTTCTTCGGAGAAATGCCGCAAAAGCCCCTCGACCGGCCCCATCGCTCCGAGGGCAAGGGCGCAGAAGGAACGCCCGTTGATGTGGCGCAGCTGTTCCTGCAGCATGGCCAGGTGTTCATGGCTGCCCTGCCCTGATTCGATGCGTTCCAGCAGCCAGCAGACCAGAGGCAGCCCGTCGCGGCACGGCGTGCACCATCCGCAGCTTTCCCGCGCAAAAAACCGCAGTAAATTGAGAGTGGCGGCGACCATGCAGGTGCGGTCGTCGAACACCACCACGCCGCCGGTGCCGAGGCGGGTGCCAAGCTGCTCCAGGGGGTCGTAATCGAGTGCCACATCCAGATGTGCGGCTGTCAGGTAAGGCGTCGAGGCTCCGCCGGGCAGGCATGCCTTGAAAGAGCGTTGTTGCCATACGCCTCCGCCGAAATCGCGGATCAGTTCCCCCAGCGGCATGCCGATGGGCAGTTCCACGCAACCCGGGGTTTCGATATGTCCCGCCAGCCCGTAGAGTTTGGTGCCGGCGCCTTGTTCGGTCAGTGCCAGGCCCCGGTACCAGTCGGCGCCGCCGGTGATGATATGCGGCACGTTGGCGAGGGTTTCGATGTTGTTCAGCGCCGTCGGTTTGCCGAACAGCCCCTTGACGGCCGGAAACGGCGGTTTTGCGCGGGGATTAGGACGCCGGCCCTCGAGGCTGTTGAGCAGTGCGGTCTCTTCGCCGCAGACATAGCGTCCGGCGCTGCGATGAAGATGGATTTCACAGTTGAATCCGCTGCCAAGGATGTTGTCCCCCAGCAGCCCGGCGTCGCGAGCTTCGGCCATCGCCCGTTCCAGGTTGGCCGCGCAGTCGCGATAGGCGTCGCGCAAAAAAATGTAGGCCGTGGCGATGCCCAGGGCATAGCAGGCAATGAGGATACCTTCGAGCAGGTGATGGGGGTCGGCCAGCAGCAGCTGGCGATCCTTGAAGGTGCCGGGCTCCATTTCGTCGCCGTTGCACACCAGATATTTATCACCGGGTTCGTCCGCCGGGAAGAACGACCATTTCAGGCCGGTGGAAAAACCGGCGCCACCGCGTCCGCGCAGGGCGGACGCCTTGACCTCCTGGCGTACCGCCGCCGGCGTCATGTCGCGCAGGGCCTTTTTCAGACCCTGGTAGCCGCCGGTTTTGCGGTAACCCTCCAGAAAGACCGTCATTGAGGGTTGGCGGTTTTTGAACAGCAGCGGCGCGCAGATCCTCATGGGCCCGCCTCCGTTCGCTCGCCTTCCAGAATCCCGGCCAGGTCTTCCGGCGTGACCCGCCCGTACAGGTTTTTGCCGATCCGTATCGCCGGTGCGTCGCCGCAGGCGCCCAGACAGCAGGTCGGCAGCAGGGTGAACATGCCGTCCGCGGTGGTTTCCCCGGGCGCGATGCCGAGCAGTTGCTGAAGCCGCAGCATGATGGCCTCGCTGCCGCGGCTCCAGCAGCATATGGAATCGCACACGTGAATGACCTTGCGTCCCACCGGGCGGCGATAGATCTTGTCATAAAAGGTGGCAATTTCCTCGACCTGCAGCGGCGTCAGGCCGAGGATGGCCGCTGCCAGCTCGATACCTTCATCGGACACCCAGCCCTTGGCTTCCTGGATGGCATGCAGTACGTCCAGTACCATTTCCCGGGGATGAGGTGTTTCCGTAACGCGCCGTTTAAGTTGCGCGATCTGTTTTTCCGAAAGCAACATTGCCATGTCAGCGGTCCAGGTCGGCCAGCACGTAATCGAGTGAGCCGAGGATAGTGATGACATCGGCCACCAGCAGGCCGCGGCAGAGCTCGGGCAGCGCCTGCAGGTGAGGGAAGCTCGGGGTGCGAATGCGCATTCGGTAGGCGCCGCTGCCGCCGTCGCTGACGGCGTAGTACCCGCACTCGCCCTTGCTCGATTCGATGGCGCGGTAGCATTCGCCGCGCGGCGCCGCCGGCCCGCGGCTGACATGCAGGAAATGATGGATCAGACTTTCGATGTCCTGCAGGCCGTCTTCGCGTTTGGGATAGGCATACCGGTAGTCGTCGCTGATCCAGCGGCCCTGCGGCATGCGCTGGGCGGCCTGTTGCACAATGGACAGACTCTGGCGCAATTCCCCGAGCCGCACCAGGTAGCGCGCAAAGCAGTCTCCCTGATGGGCTGTCACCACCTCGAAGTCAAAGTCATCGTAGCCGGCGTAGGGCATGGTCTTGCGCAGATCCCAGGAAAGTCCGGTGGCGCGCAGGTTGGGTCCGCTGAACCCCAGATCGATGGCCTGTTGCCGGCTGATGGCGCCAATGCCTTCGGTGCGGGCCCGAAAGATCGGGCCATCGGTCAACAGGCGATCGAACTCGTCGATGCGGGTGGCAAAATCCTTGCAGAAGGCGTCCACGGCCGCCCACCAGCCGTCGGGCAGGTCATCCGGCACGCCGCCGATGCGGAACCACGCCGGATGCATGCGCCCGCCGGTGATCAACTCGACGATGTCGAAAATCTTTTCGCGGCTGTCAAAGGCGTAGAACACCGGGGTCATGGCTCCTACATCGTGGGCGAAGGTGCCGAGCCAGACCAGATGGCTGGCGATGCGGAACAGTTCGCTGAGCAGGATGCGGATGGTGCGGGCGCGGGCTGGCACTTCCACGCCGCAGAGGGCTTCCACCGTCTGCAGGTAGGCCAGATTGTTCAGGGATCCGGCAAGATAATCGATGCGGTCGGTGTAGGGGATGAACTGATTCCAGTGCTGGCGTTCGCCGATTTTTTCGGCGCCGCGATGGTGATAGCCGATTTCCAGATCGAGATCGACCACCTCTTCTCCCGCCAGCATCATTATGACCCGCAAAATGCCGTGCGTCCCCGGATGCTGGGGGCCGAGATTAAGGATTGAAAGACGCTGGCCATCGGTTTTTTCGCGGCCCCGGAAAAAGTGCGATCCTTCCGGTGGCACCATGGTGGTTGCGGTGTCGCGGGTAAACGGCGGCATTTCCGTGGCGCGGCTGGGATGATCCTTGCGCAGCGGATGTCCCTGCCAGCCTTCCGGCATCAGGATACGGCGCAGGTCCGGGTGCCCGGCAAATTTCACGCCGAACATGTCGAACACCTCTCGCTCGTACCACCCGGCAGCCGGCCACAAACCGGTGATGGATGGCGCCTCGGCCCGTTCCGCGGGCAGTGGTGTCTTGACCCGCAGGTAAGCAGCCCGATCAAAGGACAGCAGGTGATAGATCAGGGTCAATTCGTGGTCCGGGCGGTGCCGGCGGGCCGTTTCGTCAACCGCGGTCAGGTCTTCGAGACGCAGGTAGGGCTGTTCGATGTCCTGTTTTAAAAAACCCAGCAACGCAGGGACCCGGGCAGGGTCGGTGATGAGGGTCGGCATGTCGGCAGAGGCATCTTCCCTGACGCTGTCGCCGAAACGCTGCCGGATCTGCTCCAGCATTGGCATGGTTGCGGGAGAAAAAGCGATGCGCGGCTGCTGTGGCCGCCACATGCCATCCACGCGGCTGCCGCGAAATTCGGGGGGCTGCTGGGAGGTCCCGCGAATCGGACAGCTTCCGTATCCGGGACCGCGGGTATCCCGGGTTTTACTGTGGCCGTCAATCAGAATGGGCACCGTGGTGCCTTCGCAGCCGCCGGCCAGGTTCAATACAGGCCGCGCCGGGCGCTCCTCACAGGCGATTTTGTCCTGCAGCATCATCAGCCCCTGCATAAAGGCTTCAGGGCGCGGCGGACAGCCGGGAATGTAAACATCCACGGGCAGAATCTGGTTGACGCCCTGCATGACGCTGTAGACATCGTACATGCCGCCGGAGTTGGCACAGCTGCCCATAGCGATCACCCATTTGGGATTGGCCATTTCTTCGTAGATACGCAGCATGCTGGCCGCCATTTTTTTGAATGGCGTGCCGGCAATCACCATCAGGTCCGCTTCGCGCGGCGTGCCTCGCAGTACTTCCGCACCGAATCGCGCCAGGTCAAAGCGCGGCGTCATGCTGCCCATCATCTCGACAAAACAGCAGGACAGGCCGAAAAACATGGGCCACAGGCTGTTTTTCCTGCCCCAGTTGATGGCATCGTCCAGGGTGGTCAGGATAATATTTTTGGGCAAGGCTTGGTTCATTCCCGGGGAGATCCTTTAACGGCGCTGGCGGCTCCAGTCGAGAGCCCCCCGGCGCCAAAGGTAGAGCAGCGCCATCAGCAAAGTGACGATGAAAAAGGCAATCTGCGCCAGGCCGCGCCAACCCAGCAGGTCGTAAGCCGTAGCCCAGGAGGCGATAAAAGCCACCTCCACATCAAATACCACGAAAAAGATCGCCGTCAGGTAAAAGGGTACGGGATAGCCTGCCCGGGCGGCTCCGGTCGGTTCCACGCCACATTCGTAAGGCTGATTTTTAAGGGGAGTGCGGGAGCGATGCCCGAGAAATCGTGCCGCCAGCAGCAGGCCGATGACGATGCTGAGTGCCACCCCGGCATACATGAAGAACGCCACAAAATCCCAACCGGGAGCCGGCGGCAATACGCCGGAGTCGGCCAGATGCAAGGCTCTGTCAGCAGACATGTGGTCTTCCCCCCTTCTGTCCCAGGAAAAAGCCCGGCGGCAGTGAATCTGGCCAAGGATAACACAGTTTTAAAGGATATCCAAGGTACCTGTAGCGCGGCCCGTTGGCGAAAAAGGGCAATGGGCCGCTGTTTGCCGCATCGGCCGGCGCGGTCGCCTTTCCGGCAGGGGGGTCAGGAACTTTTCTGGCCGCTGGCGATGGCCTGGCGCGCCAGTTCGTCACAGCGTTCGTTTTCCGGGTGGCCGGCATGCCCCCGCACCCAGTGCCATTCCACCTGGTGTCTGGCCGTCAGTTTCAGCAGGCGTTCCCACAGGTCGCGGTTGGCGACCTCTTCCTTTTTAGAGTTTTTCCAGCCTTTTTTGCGCCAGCTGTGAATCCACTCGGTGATGCCTTTGCAGACATACTGGGAGTCGGTGGTCAGATGCACCAGGCAAGGGCGTTTGAGGGCTTCGAGGCCGGCAATGGCACCGAGCAGTTCCATGCGGTTGTTGGTGGTCTGCGGATCGAAACCTGACAGTTCACGCACATGGCCTCCGCAGCGCAGCAGCGTACCCCACCCGCCGGGGCCGGGGTTGCCTGAGCAGGCACCGTCACTGAAAATTTCAACTACGGGGCGGGATTCGGACATGCTGACCTTTCATCGGACGGCCGCCGGAGGCCGGAACGAAAACAGCCCCACCGCCTTATGGCAGTGGGGCTGTTGACTCTGGCGTCCCCAGGGGGATTCGAACCCCCGTCGCCGGCGTGAAAGGCCGGTGTCCTAGGCCGGGCTAGACGATAGGGACTTAAATGGTGAGCCGCGTAGGATTCGAACCTACGACCATCTGATTAAAAGTCAGATGCTCTACCAACTGAGCTAGCGGCTCCTTGCTACGGAGGCCACTTTATACTTGAAAGCTTTTTGCGAGTCAACCCTTTTTTTCAGGTTTGTCATTTTTTCTCCCGTGCCCCGGATGTTTGCCCCAAGGCGGGAAAGCGACTCGCATACTGCCGCCGAATGGATGGATTTTTACTCTATTTTTCCCTGTTTGTCAAAGGGATTTTTGAGCTGGATGGTCTGATCCCGCCGCGGTCCGATGGAAACCAGCACAATCGGGCAGCCACAGACCTCCTCGATTTTGCGCAGGTAGTCCTGCGCCTTGGCCGGCAGGGTTTCAAAAGAAGTCGCTGTCCCCAGATCCGCCTGCCATCCGTCCATTTGTTCGTAAACCGGCTTGCATTCTTTGAGGATATCGAGATCGTGGGGGAAATCTTCCAGCAACTGGCCCTGGTAGGCGTAGGCTGTGCAGATGTGGATGTTGTCCAGATTGTTGAGCACGTCCATCTTGGTGATGGCAAGGCCCGTCATGCCGCTGATGCGTACCGCTTCCCGCAGTGCCACGGCGTCGAACCATCCGGTGCGGCGGGGGCGTCCGGTTGTTGACCCGAACTCAGAGCCTTCCCGGCGCAACTGCTCGCCCATTTCATCGTTCAGTTCGGTAGGGAAGGGCCCTTCGCCGACGCGGGTGACATACGCCTTGACGATGCCGATAACTTCGTCGATGGTGGTGGGGCCGACGCCGCTGCCGGTGCAGGCTCCGCCCGCTACCGTCGATGACGAGGTCACGTAGGGATAGGTGCCATGGTCGATGTCGAGCAGGGTGCCCTGTGCTCCCTCGAAGAGAACGTTGCGTCCCGCGGCGATGCTTCGGTTCAGCAGCAGGGATGCACGGTCCACGTATTTCTCCAACTGCCTGGCGTAGCCGTTGTATTCATCCAGAATAGCGTCCTCTGACAGAGGCTTGCCTCCCAGGTACTGCTCCAGGTAGAAGTTTTTTTCCGGCAGCATTTCCCTGACCTTGCGTGCAAAGGTGTCGGGGCGGATCAGGTCCATGACCCGGATGCCGCGCCGGGCTACCTTGTCTTCGTAGGTCGGACCGATGCCCCGGCCGGTGGTGCCGATTTTACGGGCGCCGGATTTCTGTTCGCGGGCGATGTCAATGGCCTTGTGGTAGGGCATGATGATATGGGCGTTGCCGTCGATGACCAGCTGTCGGTCATCCTTCATGTAGCCGCGTTTTTTAAGTTTGTCGATTTCCTCCAGGAACACCTTGGGGTCCAGCACGACGCCGTTGCCGATGATGCAGCGTTTGCCTTCATGCAGGATGCCCGAGGGGATGAGATGCAATATGGTTGTCTCGTCTCCCACCACAAGGGTGTGTCCGGCATTGTTGCCACCCTGGAAGCGCACCACGTCATCGGCATGCTCGGTATAGATATCGACAACCTTGCCTTTCCCTTCATCGCCCCACTGGGCACCGACAATAACAACATTTGCCATATGTATATCTCCTGATCGCTGTTACAGGCGAAAGTCTCCGGCGAGAATCGCTTGCAGTGAAATCATCTGTTCGCTGTTGTCCGCAAGCTTGATCAACCGCACCTCACCGGTTTGGGCCGTCACGATCATGACATGACGGAAATTCATTTTGCGGCCGTAATCAAGGCTGTCCTGCAGGGGGCGCTCGATGATGTCGCGGGCACAGGCGTACCCGCGGCCACGCAGGGTGCGTGCCAGCTGCTGGGCGGTTCGCTTGTCCGGCCCGCTCTGCAGGATCAGCACATCGAGCTTCTGCGTGGCGGTCTGCTCCAGGTCCCGATCGAGGGCGGTCAGCAGATTGAGCAGGTTGAAGGCGAATCCTGTTGCGGGGGCGGACATGCCGTATCGCTCCGTGAGCGTGTCGTATCTGCCGCCGGAGCAGACGTCGCTGCCCATGCCGCTGAGAAACCCCTGAAAGGTTACGCCGGTATGATAACCGAGCCCGCGCAGTTCGCCCAGGTCGAAAGTGACGTGCTGCTCGACGCCGTAGGCTTCAAGCACCGCAAGAATCTGGCGCAGGTTTTCCAGTGCCTGGCGTGAGCGGTCGTTGGCGACGATGTCCGCCGCCCGGTCCAGTACTTCCGGTCCTCCGAACAGGCGTGGCAGGGCCATGATTTCCGCGTATTTGCGCTCTTCGAGATGCAGATCGGCGAGCACCTCCGCCAGCCCCGAGGCGTCCTTGCGGGCAATGGCCTGCTGCACGGCCATGGCCCGGTCGGCGGGCAGGTCGAGGTTGCCCATTACGCCATGGAAAAATTCCACCTGTCCGATATCCACGGTGAATTCGGTGGCTCCGAGGGATTGCAGGCACTCGATGGCCATGGCAATCATTTCCGCATCGGCTTCCGGTCCCCGCAGGCCGATCAGTTCGACCCCTGCCTGAATGATCTCCCGGTCCTTGCCTGCCTGCTGCTCGGTGTGCCGCAGTACCTTGCCGCTATAGCAGAGGCGCAGAGGCAGGGGCGCGCCCTGCATCCGAGTGGCAACAATGCGGGCGACCTGCGGTGTAATGTCGGGCGTGAAAGCGACAAGTTTGCCGTTCTGCCGGTCGTCGAAGCGGAAGGTTTTCTCCCGCAGGTCCGCGCCCAGGCCGCGCTCGAGAACATCGAGATATTCCAGGGTCGGAGGGATGATGGGGCGGAAGGCCCAGCGGTGAAAAACCCGTTTGAGGGAGTGCTGCAGAAACTCTATCTTGGCAGCCTTGTTGGGCAGAAAGTCCTTGACCCCCCTCGGCAGCGTTGCATCCGGGACGGTTGATTGGCGGTTCATGGGCAATGGGCATTCCTTTCCGGGAAGATCGGGTCCGGCGACGGGTCTGGACAATTGACGAAAATCACCAAACTGTGAAACTATCAATCCCCCGGAGAAAGTCAAGATGCAGGGCAGGGTGGTTGTGAATCGGCAGGCATGAAAAAAGGGTTCCACGGCAGGCGTGGAACCCTGGAGATCGTTTTGCGAAAGGATCAGACCTTGGCGACGCTGGAAGCCTGGGGCCTTTGCTGCCTTGCGTCACTTCGAAGCTGACCCGGTCGCCTTCAGCAAGGGATTTGTAACCGTCGGCCAGGATGGCGGAGTAGTGGACAAACACGTCAGGCCCGTCATCCGGAGTGATAAAACCGTAACCTTTGGCATCGTTGAACCATTTTACCGTACCCTGCGTCATACCTGTTTACTCCTTGTGTTGTTCCGGCCCTGCCGGAGTCATGCGGACCTTCCATTGCGCGTTGGCCACGCTGCTGGCGCCACCGCCGAGGTCCTGATTCGCGGTCGCGCTCCGCTGCATAGGCGTGGCATAATCAGCCAAACCTAATAACACAGGCTCCGGGGGTGTGCAAACGGCTGGCGTCATTTTTTCGGGTTTTCCGTAAAATTTTCGCATGCGGGCCTGCTCGGTTACGCAAGGGCCCTTATCCGTTCCGCATCAAGAACGCGATCAGCAGCCGGACCCCAACCCCTGTGGCCCCCTTGGGACGTAAGGCGGTGCCTTTTTCTTCCCATGCGGTGCCGGCGATATCGATATGGGCCCAGGGACAATCGGGGACGAACTGCTGCAGGAATGCCGCGGCGGTGATGGTGCCGGCAGGGCGTCCGCCGGTGTTTTTCACGTCGGCGATATCGCTTCGGATCTGCCTGGCGTAGTCTTCCCACAGGGGCAGTTGCCAGACTCGTTCCGCGCTGTCTTCTCCGGCGGCGATCAGTTGCCGGGCCAATTCATCCCGATTGCTGAGAACGGCTGACGCTTCGTGCCCCAGGGCGATGATACAGGCACCGGTAAGGGTGGCCAGGTCGATGATGGCGCGGGGTTCGAAACGTGCGGCATAGCTCAGAGCGTCGGCGAGAATCAGCCGGCCCTCGGCGTCGGTGTTGAGTATTTCGATGGTGCGCCCGGACAGCGCGGTGACGATGTCGCCGGGTCGGTATGCCGTGGCCGACGGCAGGTTTTCCACTGCCGGAATGATGCCAACCAGATTTACCGGCAGTCGCAGCGCGGCCGCGGCATCCAGGGTGCCGAGCACGGCGGCGGCGCCGGCCATGTCCATTTTCATTTCATCCATTTTTTCTCCGGGTTTCAGGGAGATCCCTCCGGAGTCAAAGACCACGCCCTTGCCGATCAGCGCCAGAGGTTTGTCGGACGGGTTGCCGCCAGTGTATTCCATGATAATCAGGCGTGGCGGCCGGGCGCTACCCCCGGCTACGGCGAGCAGGGCGCCAAACTTCTCGCGAGACAGATCCTGCTGATCCAGCACAGTGCATCTAAGGCCGTGTTTCGCGGCCAGTTGCCGAGACTGTTCCGCAAGGAATTCCGGGGACTTGACGTTTCCCGGTTCATTGACCAGGTCGCGGGCCAGGGTCACGCCGGCGCAGATCCGCCGCGCCCTGTCGAGACCTTTTGCGGAGGGTTCCAGGAACTCCTTTTCCGCAACGAGCAGACGCAGGCTTTCCCATCGGGGCGGCAATTCATCGCGTTTTTGAGTGCGGTAGCGATCAAACCGGTAGCCTGCGAGTATCAATCCCTCCACCAGAGCCTGCATTGCCAGGTCCGCGGCGAGGTCGGCGGGCGGCGGTTCGGACAGCGCCACGCAGGCTTCGGAGAGCCGCTGCTGCTGCAGGATGAGGGCGGCTTCGGCGGTTGCCCGGCGCAAGGCTGCCGCGGATGCTTTGGCGCGAAATCCCAGGCCAACCAGCAGCACCCGTGCGGCAGGGAGCGTGTCACCAGTCGGGAACAGCAGGGTCTCGCCCTCTTTGCCGGAAAAAGCCTTGCTGTCCAGGGCTTGACGCAAGGCGCCTCGCAGAGACACGTCGAGCTCCCTGAGCGGCAGGGCATCGGTGTGTTCCTGCCAGACGCCGAGGATCAGACAGTCGGTTTCCAGGGTCAGGGCAGGAGCACAGACAGCGGCGATTTGCATGATATTTCCTTTCGTGAAAGTCGGTAATGTTTTTCCCGCCAGGGCGGAAAAGAGCCGTTTCCGGGTGAAAACGAGTCTAATGCCCTTTGCCGAAGGATGCAACGCCATGCTGAAGCAAGGTCTCCGGCAACGCCGGGTCGCCGATTTTATGCTACTGCCCCCTGGTGTTTAGCGGCGCCGTCTTCTGTGCCCCTTCATGAAAAGGCAAGTGGTTGTTGCCTCATCCGCGGGAAAAATGCTATTTTGCCTGCGCACTACAATGTATTCACGCCGCATCGAAAGGATCTTTCTGTCAGCCCGGTATGCAATTCGGGACCGGGACCGTTTCGGAGTCCATCGTGGCAAGCCCTCAAACCATGAACATTGTGCTGCTCGGCACAGGCACCAGCACCGGGGTCCCCATGCTCGGGTGCTGCTGTGATGTCTGCCGTTCGTGCGATCCCCGCGACCGGCGCACACGCTGCAGTGCCCTGATTTCCTGGGGCGATCGCAATATCCTGATCGATACCGGCGCCGACCTGTATCACCAGGCTCTGCGCGAGGGAGTTGCCCGGGTGGACGCGGTGCTTTATACCCATGCTCACGCCGACCATGTGCATGGCATCGATGATTTGCGGGCCTTCAACATGGTCAGCAGACAATCCATTCCGATTTTCGGCTCCGCCGCCACCATGGCGGTGATCCGGCGCAATTTCAGCTACATATTTGACCGCGGGATTCAGGAGGGGTTCCGTCCCCGGCTCGACCCCTGGGACATTCATGGTCCTTTCAGTCTGTTCGGCCTTCCCGTCGAGCCGATCCCGTTGCGGCACGGCTCAGGCGCATCCAGCGGCTATCGCATTGGTCCTTTCGCTTATCTGACCGATTGCAACGGGGTGCCCGAAACTTCCATGGAGCGCCTCGGAGGACTTGAGCTGCTGGTGCTTGACGGCTTGCGGTTTCGTTCCCATCCGAGCCATTTCTCCATTGGTGAAGCCATCGAAGTGGCGAGCCGTATCGGCGCCCGTCGCACCCTGCTGACTCATTTGTGTCACGAGGTCAGCCACGCACGACACAATCGGGAACTGCCCCCGGGAATCGAGCTGGCTTATGACGGCCAGTGTTTCCATCTTTTTGTCGAGGCCGCCGGGAGAACCGGCTGTCTTCCCAAACCCGAGCCGCGTTTGCCGCGCGAGGCCGCCGACCGGATCCGACTATGAAGCATCAGGAAGTGCGCCTGCACGGCCAGGCCACCGACAGCATCGAATACTACGTTACCGTCGCCTCGGCCGAAGCTTACCGCAGTTATTTTTACGAGGTGTCCGGAGCGTCTCTGCGCATCTTCTCGCCGGGCAATGAGCTGATTATCGATGCCGAGGGCCTTTCTCACCGGGGCAACGGCGGCTCCTTCTGCGAATACATGTTCGGCGTCGAGCAGCCTCTTGCCGACCTCATCAAGGAAGAGGTGCGCAACCGGCTGGTCATGTTCGGCGCCAGCAGCCGCAATGACGGATCGCTGCTGTTTTCCAACCGCACCGATGGTTATGAGGAATACGACCGCGTCTTTCTTGAAGGCAATGCGGTGCATAACTACTTCTTTTTCATTTTCGGCTCTGTGTCGGGCCCGCTGCAGGACCAGCAGGAAGAGATTCTGCGCCTCGCCGGCAAGGACCTGAAGCGCTTTCCGTTTGTTGGCGAGGGGGATGACGGCCGCCTGGTTGAGGAGCTGCTGCCACTGCTCGGACACCGCAGCGCCCTGTACCTGATCAAACTGATCAACACCAAGCACAAGCGCTACCGCGACACCTTTCGCGAGCTTTACCACGCCCACCAGAACATTCCGGATCCGGAATTCGCACGGCTGGTGCAGCTGGCCGAAGACCTCGGCATCGACAGTTACCAGCAGGAGCGCATCCGCATCGATGTCATGTACAAGCATGCCGCCAACCGTCCTATCGTCGATGAATACAAGAACATCCTTGTTGACTGCAAGCTCAAGGGCCGCATGGGCGCCACCGAAAGCGCCCGCCTGACCCGGCTCAAAACCCTGTCCGTGCGCAGCAAGATCCCCTCGGCCCTGTTCTATGCCCTTGATGAGGTGCTCAAGCCGGAATTGCTGGTCAGTACCCAGGAGCAGGACTATCTTTCGGAGACCCGCCAGATACTCGAAGGCATCTTTTTGCATGAACGGCAGATCGACGCCCGTATCGATCGTGAAGATCTGGTACAGTTGCTGAAAGCCAAGCGCCGCGCCGTGGAAAACCGGGATTACGCTTTTGAGCAGATGCTGCTGGAGGCGGCCAAAGCCTGCGACGAAAAGGTGCGCGACGGAGCCGACGTTTTTCTGGTGGAGAATTTCTCGCGCATCATTACTTATTTCGATCTGTTCGACAGCACTTCGGAGCATATCAATCAGCTTGCCTTCATGGACAAGATCCGGTTTTCCGAAGAGCTGGTGCGCAGCCTTCTCAACAACAAGAAAGAATTCGATACCCTTGGCAAGGACCTGTTTGACGACCTGTTTTTCACCGGCATCCTGCAGAACCGTTATCTCGGCCAGTTCGGCCGGCGCAAGCTCCTGGCGCTGCGCAAGGGGTTGACCGCCATCGAAGAGGGACGCTTGACCCTGCAGGGGATGCAACGTCTGATCAGCGATATCTGTCGGCAGGAAGAACAGTTCAATATGCTGCTGACCCACACTAAGGAACGCATCCGCAATTTTTATTCCCGCTACGGCACTCCCTCGGAGCAGCAGATGCTGCTGGCGGAGGTGGTGCGGGAGACGGGACTCAACGGTACCGTCGACGATGAGCTGCTGAACAAGCTTTTCCGCCGCGTTGTCCATCATGTGCAGATGGAGGAACTGTATCTGCACAATCTTCTGCCCCGCGTTGTCGCCGGAAACAACCGTGCTCTGCGCGACGATTTTCTCAACAACAGCGGCCTGGACCGCTTTTACGTTGAAGAGCTCGAGCGGGAATATTTCGAGTACAACGGCCTGGACATGGAACTTTTGTCCCGGTTAAACGAGAATTGAAACCAACTCCGCTGGCGTGAGGTGTCATGGCCCGGCAAAAACTCCAGAACCTGCGCAACATGGGAATCATCTCCCACATCGATGCCGGCAAGACCACCGTTTCCGAACGGATTCTGTTTTATACCGGTGAAAGTCATCGTCTCGGCGAAGTGCATGACGGTACGGCTATCATGGACTGGATGCAGCAGGAGCAGGAGCGCGGCATAACCATCACCGCCACCACGACCTGTTGCTACTGGCGGGATGTGCGGATCAATCTTGTCGATACTCCCGGTCATATCGACTTTACCATCGAAGTTGAACGATCGTTGCGGGTGCTCGACGGGGCATTGGTGATTTTCAGTGCCGTCGAGGGAGTGCAGGCCCAGACCGAATCGGTATGGCGCCAGGCCGACCGCTATGCGGTGCCGCGCATCTGCATGATCAACAAGATGGATCGCGTAGGCTGTGACCACCGGCGGGTGCTCGACCAGGTGCGCAAGCGTTTTGCCGCCCAGCCGGTGCTGATGCAGCTGCCTTTGGGGCTGGAGGGCGAATTCGCCGGGGTCGTCGATCTGCTGGAGGAGCGCTGTCTCATTTTCACTGAAGCCGATCTCGGGGTTACGATGGAGGTTTCCGCTATTCCCGCAGCGTTGCGCGAGGAGGCGGACAGGGCCCGCGAACGGGTTGTGGAAGCCGCCGCCGATTTCGACGAGGCAATACTGGCCGATTTCCTCGAGGGGCGGCCAATCTCCGCCGAACGCCTGCGAAGTGCCCTGCGCCTTGGCACCCTTGCCTGTCGCCTGTTTCCCGTATTCCTCGGTTCGGCACTGCGCAACAAAGGGATTCAGCCGATTCTCGATGCCGTTGTCGACTATCTACCTTCACCCCTCGATGTTCCTCCGGTGACGGCCCGCTCGCTGGATGGGGAGGATGCCGGGATACCGCTGCCCTGTGATCCCGCTGGGCCGGTCTGTGCCATGGCTTTCAAGGTCTTGTCCGACGAGGGCCGCAAGCTGACCTATGTCCGGGTTTATTCCGGGACCGTGCATGCCGGAGACGATCTGTTCAACGGCACCCGCCGGGTACCCGAGAAGGTGGCCCGGCTGTTTCGCATGCACGCCCACAAACGCGAACGGATCGAGGAGATTCAGGCCGGCGACATCGGGGCGGCGGTGGGTCTCAAGCACGCCCTGACCGGCGATACCCTGTGCCGCGCGGAACAGCCCTTGCAACTGGAGGGGCTGCGTATTCCGGAGCCGGTGGTGTCGCTGGCCGTGGAACCCTGTCGTGTTGACGATCGGGACAGGCTGCCGGCCGCTCTGGAAAAATTGCTATGGGAGGATCCGACCTTCCGGGTACGGGAGGATGCCGATACCGGCCAGACCATTCTTACCGGCATGGGACAGCTGCATCTTGAAATCATTACCGACCGCCTGCGGCGGGAATTCGGCGTCGAGGTGCGTACCGGCCGTCCGCAGGTGGTTTATCGCGAAACCGTTCGCGGCAGGGCGCGGCATCACGAAACATTTCATCGGGAAACCGAAGGGCGGGTGCAGTCGGGCGATGTCACTCTGGAAATCGCGCCGCTGCAGCGCGGCAAGGGGGCGCGGGTTGTTTTGCCGGAAGGAGGCGACGCCCTGCCCGGGCTTTTGGGGGAGGAATTGCGCAAATGTCTGCTGCAGGCCTGTGCGACAGGCCTGCGTACCGGCTATCCGTTGACCGACGTCGAGGTGACGGTGACCGAGGCGCCCTATCAGCCAGGCATCACCACCGAAATCGGCCTGCGGGCCGCCGCTCAGCGCGGTCTGAGCCTGGCTGCTGAACAGGCCCGGCTGATGTTGCTCGAACCGGTCATGGCGCTGGAGTTGACGGTGCCCGCCGAGTGCGCCGGCCAGGTCATCAGCTCCCTGCAGCAGAAGCGCGGCCGCATCGACGGCCTCGAACCGCGGGCCGAATCCGAACTGATCCAGGGCCGGGTTCCCTTGTCCGAACTGTTCGATTATATGGGCGAGTTGCGTGGCGTTACCCGGGGCGGGGCACCTTTGTCATGGAATTCTCCCATTACGATCAGGCCCCCGAGGAGATCCAGAAACTCTTCGGCCTTGGCTGAAAAGGCCCCCGGTTTTCAGGATTCGCCGTGGCCCATACCGGTCAGGGCGTGGAATCCGCCGGTTGCAGCCCCCGTCGCGCCAGTTCGAGCCGCACCCGGTTGCGCTGCTGGCGCAGGGCCTCCGTCGGATCTTCAATGTAGGTTCCCTGGCTGGCTCCCACCGAGAAGGAGCCGCTGCCCACTCCCAGCCCCACCCCAAAGCCGAAACCGCCCGCGCCGCCTTCCTGTTTCGCGATCGCGGCGTTGAGCTGGTCGTAGTAAATCAGCAATTCCTGGTTGTTCATGGCGGCGTAATCCTCCTGCAGCAAGGCGCGGGCGGAAGATCCTGCCGCGCAGGCACTTGCCAGCAATAGCAGTGCCAGCAATCCCATCGTCCATAAAAACCGTTTGTCAGGCATGGCATCCTCCTGGTCCGGGGGTTTTGATCCATTCTATCAGGTTGCGGCCATCGGACACCTGCGCTGAAATCACACAACCTTAAATTGGTGGGTCGTTAATACGGCGAGCCTGTAAACGCAAAATGATCTAAACTTAAAAAAATTTTACTTGTATTGCGTTATTCATGTTGCTATACAGCGAGAACTGGGAGATTTTTTGCGAGGGCTTGCGGTCGCTCCACCTCCCCGGGGCGGCCGCAGGTTTGCTTCCATTCTTCCACACTCATGACTTATTCAATGCTATGACGATCTGAATTCTCTCCCTTGGCTGTTAGACACCGTTGGATTTGGCATTATCGATGCTTATCGTTATGTATTGACCGTGACAACCAAAAATTAACTCCCAGGGATTTGTCGCTTGGCGCGGAGCCAGCGTTCCTCGGGATATTTCCATGTGCTGCATTTCGACTGAAAAGCGTTTGAAGCATTTTCAGCATCTTACAAGGAGGAGTTATGAGAAAAAGTCGAGTCTGGATGGCGGCTTGGGTGCTATCCGTCTGCCTGATGCCGCTTTTCCCGGCGGCGGCGGAAACGGTCGCCAGCGATGAGGTGTTTACTCTCGGTGAGGTTATTGTCAGCGGCGAGGAGCAGGTCGTCAACCTGGCGACGACGGTCACCGAAGTCACCGCGGAGGACATCAAGCAGCGCGGTGCGCAGACCGTGGCCGAGGCCCTTGAGCAGCTGCCGGGCGTGGATGTGCAAAAAGGGGGTAAATCGCAGAACTACGTGAGCATCCGCGGCTTTGACCAGAGCGACGTCAAGGTGCTGGTCGACGGCGTGCCGGTTCATGAACAGTACTACCGGACCCTCGACCTCGACCAGATTCCCGTCGATTCAATCGCTAAAATAACGGTCACCAAAGGTGCGTCCTCGGTGCTGTACGGTTCCAATACCATGGGCGGGGTTATCAACATCATCACCAAAAAAGCGGGCGCCAAGCCAAGTGCGACCGTTTCCGGGGCCTGGGGCGATTACGGAACGGAGCGTTACAGTGCCAGCGTCAGCGGGCCGGCCGGCAAGTTCAACTACTGGTTGGGCTATACCTACCGCCATTCCAACGGCTGGCGCCTGTCCGATGATTACGACGAGGACTACTGGGCGGCTCAATACAGCACCTACACCAAGGATGACGGCGGCCTGCGGGACGACAGCGGCTATCTCCAGCATACCTTCAACACCAAGTTCGGCTTTGAGCCGAACAATGATACCAAGCTGTACCTCACCTTCGATTACCACGACAACGAAAAAGGCATCCCTTCCGACGGCTGGTATTTTGACGAGTGGCGCCAATGGCAGATCAGCCTGGTCGGCGAACACCGCTTCAATGACATGCTGCGCGTCAAGGCGCGCGGCTTTTACGTCGATCACAAGGACACCCTGCTGGAAACGGAGTGGGATGACCGTGATTGGTTTTATAAATCCAGCTATGACGGCTACTCCGTTGGTGGCGAGCTGCAGGCCTTCATGGATTTCGGCAAGTGGAGCTTTCTCAAAGTCGGCGTGAGCTATCTGAGGGACAATACCAAACAGGAGGAGATTCTGGCGCCGGGTGGCTCCTGGGAAGATGCCGGTGAATACGAGTCCGACACCTACTCCTTCGGTGTGGAGGATGAAATCAGGGTCAGCGACTGGCTGGCATTCACGGTCGGCGCCAGCTACGACTATTTCGATCCCCGCAAGGCCAGCGGCCAGCCGGTACCTGACAGCGTCGACGCCTTCAACCCGCAGCTTGGCGTAATCGTCAACCTTACCGACAGCACCATGCTGCACGGCTCGGTCGGCAAAAAGATCCGTTTCCCGCATCTCAAGGAACTTTTCAGTGAATCCGTCGGCGGCAATCCGGATCTCGATCCCCAGGAAACCATCGCCTATGAAGTTGGCGTAAGTCATGCCTTCAACGATGCGGTCAGCGGCTCGGTGGCTTTTTTCTATAACGACATCAAGGACCTGATCGTGCGGGATTACGTAGCCGGGTATGACGACAGGGTCTACTACAACGTCGGCAAGGCCAACATCCTGGGCGTGGAATTCTCTCTGGGCGCCGATATCACCGAGCGCTTCTGGGTTGGGGTCAACTATACTTATCTCAATACCGAAGACGAAGAGCTGGATCGCGAACTGGCCGAACGCGCCCGTCACCGCGCCAACCTCGACATGCGTTACCGCTTCCCCTTCGGCCTGGCGGTCTCGACGCAGCTGTCCTATGTAAATCGCTACTACTATGAGAAAGAGGTCGCCCGCAGGACCTATGAATGGACCAAAGGAACCGATTTTCTGCTGTTGAATGCCCGTGCCGAGCAGTCCCTTGGCGAGCTCTGGGGAGTCAGCGGCAAGGCCTTTGTTGAAGTGACCAACCTTACCGACCGTGATTACGAAGAAAGTGGCGAATTGATGCCCGGGCGCAATTTCCTGGCGGGACTTTCTTTTACTTACTGATAAATTGCGGCAAGTTTGACTGTCCTCCGCAAGGAGTTTCTGCATGACCATTGCTACGACCTCCATCATGTCATTCAATGCGGCTGCCGGCGTTTACGCCGGCAGCCTTCTCTTTTACCTTTTAAAGCGTTACAGGTGCAGCTGCTGGCTGCTTGGCGTCGCCTTCGCCTTGCACACCGCCAGCCTGGTCGCCAGTAGCTGGCGCTGGGGGATATTTTCCCTCGACGGGGTTTTCAACGGAGCGTATTTCCTGCCCTGGTGTCTGGCTGCGCTGGGCTTGCTCCTGTGGTGGCGGGGTCGTGCGGAGGACGCGGCTTCCATGAGCTGGCTGGCGACCCTGGCGATGCTGGTCACCCTGGCGCTGCCGGTCGATCTCCCGCCGCCGGGCCCTTTTACGGCCACCTGGTCCTCCCCCATGTTTTTCTTCTTCGAGGTGCTGGCCATCGGTTGTTTTCTGGCGGCGGGCTGGTTTGCCTGGCGGCAGCTGCGCATTCGTGGCGGCGACCAGCTGTTCAACCTTCTGGCCATCTGGGGATTCATCCTTTACAGCCTGGCTCAGGTGATCGGCGCGGTCTGGAGTTATCTGGGGTGGGGCGGTCCCTTCCACTGGGGGGAACGGCATCTGCAGTCCGCCGCTATCTGGTGTCTGTACTGCGGCTATCTGCATACGCACTTCGACCGCTCTTTCCACCTGCGCAACAAGGCCCGCTGGGCCGTGACCGGCGCGCTGGTGGTGCTGGTGGTCGCCTATGCCCTGCAGATCGCGGCGCACCTGACCATACTCAATCCGGGAGCCGGCTCCGGCAAAGGCGCGGCCCGCGCTACGGCCCAGCAGCAGGTGCACGGTGCGGAGCCGAACGCCTGCCGCAATCCCGAACTGATGGAGGCTGGTCATGATTGATCGCATATGGAACGCGCTGTCGAGTATCCGGCTCACGCTGTGGTTGCTGGTGCTGCTCACCGTCAACCTGTTTATCGGCAGTTTTTACGCCAAATACATGGCCGTGTTCGGCGAACTCAACAGCACCCTGTTCCCGACCTGGTTTCTGACCCGCAGCAATCTGCACAGCTGGTGGCTTTTTACCCTGTTCGGTCTGCTGTTTCTGCTGTTTGCCAATACCCTGGCCTGTACTCTGCAGCGCGTGACTTTTCTCTGGAGCCGCCGTGGCGGTTACCGGCGTGCGATGTTCGTGTTGCTGCTGGCCCCTTCACTGATGCACTTCTGTTTTCTGTTCATTGTCGGCGGGCACGCTTTGACCGAATTTACCGGCACCAAGACGCGTCTGCCGGCGGTAGTGGGGGAAAAGATCGCGGTGGGGGATCGGCAGATCACTCTTGTCGATCGCCATTACGATTACTGGCAGGCGCCGGCCCTGCAGGGGGTCATGCGGCAATGCACGGCGATCCTGGAGCTGCAAAGCGATGCCGGAGTCGAGCAGCGCCGAATCGGCATTCTGGAACCGGTCTACTGGCAGGGCTATACCCTGCATCTGGGCATGGCGGGCAAGCCGGGTACCGATACCTTGCCGCCGCTGGAAATCATGGTCAAGAAGGATCCCGGCCTGCTTCTGATTCTGCTTGGAAACACGGTGCTGTGTCTGCTGATGCTCTGGTACTTCCCTCAGATCCGCAAGATCCGCAATGGAGGACAGAAATCATGAAATACATCCTGTCGACGGTTTTCATGCTGATGGCATTGTGCTTCGGCAACAACCCGGCTCTGGCCGACAGTATGGCCGCGCCTGCCAAGCCGGCCATGACCATTTCCGGCGAGGTGAAGCGTCCCCTCAAGTTGACCGTGGATGATCTGGCCCGTTTCCAGTCGGTGGAAATCCAGCTTAACGAGGTCAGCCGCGACGGCAGTTTTCACGGTGTTTATCTGCACAAGGCCGTGCCGTTGCGCGTCCTTCTGGACATGGCGGAAATCATCAAGCAGGATCAGGCCTTTACCAAGCAAACCGACCTGGCTATCCGGGTAACCGATGCCGCCGGCAAGCAGGTAGTCCTGTCGTGGGCGGAAGTTTACTACAGCAACGCCGCCGAAGTGGCCATCGCCTATGCCGCGCAGTCCGTAAAACCCATGATGAGCGAGGAGCGGTGCCTGAAATGCCACGGCCCGGAAATCTACCGCCAGTCCCTGGAGCAGTACGAACGGCCAGCGACGATGCCGAAACTGGTGATTCGCAGCGATTTTTATACCGACCGCTATCTGGAAAATGTGACCCGCATCGAAGTCATCGATCTTTATCCGGACATCAAGGTTGATCGCAACGTCAAACTCGAGTCCAGGCAGATTCTGGTGACCGGCGCGGTGGCCCGGGAGTTGAAGCTGTCCGACCTGAGGGACTATCCGCGCATGGAGATGTCCAAGAAAGTGGTCGGGGTGCATATGGGTTACCACGGCCTGCACCGCTATAAAGGGGTGTCCCTGGTCAGGATCCTGGAAAAAGCCGGTGTCGATGACTCCTTGACCAAGGCCGTGATGATTTCCGCGCCGGACGGGTACCGGGCACTGTTTTCCTTTGGCGAACTGTTTTTGTCCCACGCCGGCAGGCGCATCATGCTTGCCGAAAGCGACAACGGCAAACCGTTGCTGGGACAGCGCGGCGGCAGATACCGGCTGATCGTCCCCGAGGAACTGGTGGATGACCGGGACGTGCTGGCGGTGCAGCGCATCGAGGTGGTGGATCTTAAAGCAATCCCCAAAATATCCATCATCGGCGTCGGCCCCGGCGATACCGATCTTGTCACCCTCGAGGCGGTAAGCGCTTTGGCCCGAGCCGACGTGGTGGTGGCCCCGGAGGATATCGTCAAGCGCTTCGCCACCTACCTGCAGGGCAAGCCGGTCTTGTTCGATCCCCTCAAGCTCATCAAGCACATGTTCCGCAAGGAACACCCCGACCTGGCGCCGGCCGAGGCGGAGCGGCTCTGCAACCAGCAGCGCGAGGCCGGTGTGGCCAAAATCCGACAGGCTCTGGAGCGGGGCCAGACTGTGGCATTTCTCGACTGGGGCGATCCGATGGTCTACGGCAGCACCCGCTGGATCCGGGCCTTTTTCAGTGACGACCAGCTGGAAACCATTCCCGCCCTGAGCGCCTTCAATGCAGCCAACGCCATGATCCAGCGCGATGTCGGCGCCGGTGGTTCGATCGTCATCACGGTGCCGAGCGGCCTCAAGGAACATCCGCAACTGCTGGCTTCCGTGGCTAAAAGCGGCGACACCCTGGCCATTTTCATGGGATTGAAGGAATTCAGCGAAATGCGGCCCCTGTTCGATCGCTATTATCCCGGTGAGACGCCGGTCAATCTGGTCTACAGTGCCGGCATTGCCGGCAGCGAACGCCTGGTGCGCAGCACGCTCAAGGACGCGGTCACCCGGCTGAATGCCGATCCGGAAAAATTTCTCGGCCTCATCTACATGGGTCCGCGTCTGGATGTGCGCTTCGGCGAGTGTCCCTGATCCGGCAGGATTGATAAAGACTTCGGACGAACAGGATGCATAACACAGGGCAGGCTTGAGCCGTTCACGATCGAACCACGGCGGGGCCTGCCCTTTTTATCGGCACAATATCGGTGCATCGGGTGCCCGAGCCCGGCCGCCATCGAAGCGGGCTTCCTCGGGACGGAGGGTTTCCCCGCCGCGGTGCCGAAAAGGCAGGTGACCTGTGCAACTCAACCGACAACTCAGTCTGACGGATGCGGTGCTGCTGATCATCGGCAATGTTATCGGTGCCGGGATCTTTACCACCAGCGGCTTCCTGGCCGAACAGCTTTCGCACCCCTGGCTGTTTCTGGGCATCTGGGGGTTGGGCGGTCTGCTGACCCTGTGCGGAGCATTGACTTATGCCGAACTGGCGGGCATGTTTCCGCTGGCCGGCGGCGATTATCAGTTCCTCAAGGCCGCCTACGGGCCCTGGGCCGGTTTTCTTCTGGGGTGGCTGGCCGTCTGGGTGATCAATCCCGGCTCCATCGCCGCCATGTCCATCGCTCTGGCCAGCTACCTGCAGGGGTTTCTTCCCATTCTCGGCGCGATTTCCGGCAAGCTGCTGGCGGCAGCCTTCATTCTGGTGTTTTCCTGGATCAATTATCGAGGTATCCGCCCGGGGGGGACCACTCAGAATCTGTTTACCTTCGGCACCATTGTTTTGCTGGTGGTCGTGATCCTTGCCGGTCTGCTGTCCGCCAACGGCGACTGGAACCGGCTGAGCGCTCCGGGACCGATGCCGAAGATAGCCTGGAGCCATCTGTTCGGCGGTCCCATGATCGCGGTGATTTTCACCTTCAGCGGCTGGTTTGCGTCGGCCTATATCGGTGGTGAAATCCGTGATGCGCGACGCAATCTGCCCCGTTCCCTGATTCTTGGCACCTTGTGTGTGACGGTTCTTTATCTGGCTATCAATCTTGTCTATCTCTACGCCCGGCCGCTGCACGAACTGGCCGGGGCGGAGAATGTCGGGCAGCTCGCTCTTGAAGGACTGTATGGTTCAGGCGCCGCCCGCTGGATCTCCGTGCCCATCATGCTGGCGATCGCCGCCGGGATCAACGCCACCGTCATGACCGGCGCGCGCGTCGCCTGGGCGCTGGGCGAGAACGGCGGCGTCTGCCGCGCCCTGCGGCGTGTCCACGCCGGTTATCGTACCCCCGCGGTGGCTATTGCCTGCCAGGCGCTGCTGGCCATTCTGCTGGTGACGTTCGGTACCTTTGGTCAGCTGCTGAGCTGCGTGGTGTTCGTCATGGTGCTGACATCCATCGCCAGTGGCGTGGCCCTGATGTTGCTGCGCTGGCGCCGGCCGGGTCTGGCACGCTCCTACCGCACGCCGTGCTACCCCCTGGTACCACTGCTGTTCGTGGGCAGTTATCTGCTGGTACTGGTGCAGATCGGCCGCGGCCAGCCATGGTCTTCGCTATGGGGGTTCTGATGACCCTGACCGGTGTACCGTTTTATCTTTGGGGGCGCCGTCATCCCCGGCCGGCAGAGTGCTCCGGGCATGACGCCGATGGTTGTGGCGCCAAACCTGTTTCGAAATCAACTCTCTGATCCGGTCGGAAGCTGGCGGGCTGGATCCGGAGAAAAGGCATGACGAGGATACAATGAGACACCTGTTGAACCATGCGGCAATACTGTTGCTGCTTGTCATGGCGGTCGCCTGCGATTCACATTCCGCGCTGGCGGAGGATGATCTGTTGCTGTGGTGGGACCTGCAGAACCCCGGCTGGTATATCAACGGCTACAACGATCCGGATCGCGATATCTGGGAAATCCGAAACGATGCCGAACTGTTGCGGCAGCGCCTTGGCCAGCCCCGGCGTCTGGCGCTGCGCTACGGGCAATTTCCCGCCGGTACGCGGTCGCGCGGCGAAGAAGCGTTGTTGCGACTGGCCCGCGTCTGGCTGCAAAGGCCTGACGGCGGCATCGAAGAAGGGCCTTTTTGCG
Organism: Syntrophotalea acetylenica; assembly: GCF_001888165.1. NCBI lineage: Bacteria > Pseudomonadati > Thermodesulfobacteriota > Desulfuromonadia > Desulfuromonadales > Syntrophotaleaceae > Syntrophotalea > Syntrophotalea acetylenica. The sequence goes on along the minus strand of NZ_CP015455.1, from coordinate 3,077,298 downwards.
CGGCGCCGGGAAAAACCGTCAGCGAAGTACCCGCCGGAAACGCCCCGCAGGGCATCTACCTGCTCGGCAGCCATGTCGCGGCGGGACGCCGGGATGTGGACGGGGACGGCCGGGTCGAGTCGGTGCATCTGTACGGCAAGTTTCTGCTGCGTCACGTGCGTGACAGTCTGTCCCACGGCGGGGAGCAGAATACCTTTTTCCATTCGCCGCGCATGCCCCTTGAAATCGGGCCGGTGCAGGCAGGTCGTTACAGCGGCATTATTCAGATTGCCCACCGGCCCAGCGAGATGGCGGTCTTTTACCGCGGGAAACCGCTGGCGGGCGCGGAGGTCACGGCTCTCACCGAGCGCGGCTGGCGCAATAAGGTGCGCACCGACGCGGCGGGCCGGTTTGTGGCGGTGCCGCATGAAAGTCGCGGTGCAAAGCATAATTGGGAAATATGCCTTTACACGGTCCGTCACCTTGACCGGCAGCGTGGAGAATACCACTGTGCCAGCATGCCGATGATTGTCGATCCGCCCTGGCCCGAGTGGACCCACTGCATAACCAGTTTCGTGTTGTGGGCCTTCGCCGGAACCGCCTTCGCCGCCGGTTTTATCGCCTTGCTGGTTGCGCGCCGCCGTCGCCGCCAACGTTTGCAGCTGGCCCGTTTCGAAGCGGCAAGACAGCCGGGAGGTGCGTCATGCCCGTGAGTCGCTGGCGCTGGCTGGTATTGACCCTGTCTTTTGTGTTGCTGACTTTTGGTGGCCTTGCGGGGGTGCATCTTGGTTCCTATCTGCCGACTTTTGCCTGTTATTTCGTGGGCTCCGATACCTACGGGGGCGCCTGTTTTGTTGCAACCCTGCAGATGGCTCTGGCTGAAGGCAACCTGGCGGGGCTGTTCGCGGCCCTGACCATTCTGGTGGTGGCGGTGCTGCTGATCATCCCTTTGGGTGGCGCCTGGTGCGGCTGGATCTGTCCCTTTGCCTTTATTCAGGATGTCCTGGATGTGCTACGCCGCAAGCTGGGCATAGGCTATGTGCGTTTCCCTGAAACGCTGCGCAGAAATTTGCGGCCTTTGCGCTGGATCTTTCTTGTCATTTTGTTTGTGCTGCCTTTGTGGGCCGCTTTTCCGCTGCTGGTACCGGCGGTTGCCCGCCACCTCGGCATCCCTTTCTGCGAACTCTGCCCGGTACGGTACATAATGCCGCTGTTCACGGAAAGAGCCGGGTATATGGGGGTCTCTTTCGGCAGTATCACCACTTTTGTTCTGAGTGCTCTTGGGGTGCTGTTTGCCGGTTTCACATTGGTCGGGGCCTTTTTCAAGCGGCGCTTCTGGTGTGCCTATTGTCCGATGGTCTTGCTGCTGTCCTTTTTCAGGCGTATCAGCCTGCCGAAACTGAAGAAGGATGTGACCCGCTGTACCCGTTGCGAGATCTGCTATAACGTCTGTCCCATGGATATCGAACAGGTGTTTCTGGAGAGGCAGCGGGAGGACGTCACCTTTCCTGACTGCGTTTTGTGCATGGAGTGTGTCGAACACTGTCCGGAGAACGATGCCCTGCGCCTGACTTACGGCGGTATAACCCTGTTGCGTTCGAGTCGTGCCGCCTTTTCCCGCCGGCGCGGCATCGATGCTAGCCAAACCGGTCCCCGGGAGGAGAGCCATGAGTAAACGCAAGCAACGATTTCTGCGCGCCCTGGGGCGCTCCTCCGAGGCGGTGCTGCGCGGTATGGAAGCCGCTGCCGAACGTCCGGCGCGGCTTGGTTATTTCATCGACCTGATGCGTTCCGTTTACGTGGAGGATTGTCTGCCACAGCTTCCGGAAGAACCTGCCGGGCGCCCCGGGGTGGTCGGTTTGTACTGTGTCATGGCGCCCGAGGAGCTCGTTTATGCGGCGGGCGCCTTGCCGCTGCGTTTGTGCGGTGGCAGCTACGAGGCTTCCTGCGCGGGTGACGAGCTGGCCCCGCGCGATGCCTGCCCGGTGGTCAAGGCGTCCCTGGGAAGCACCGTCCTTGGCGCGCCATCGCTCTATGCGCTGTGCGATATGGTGGTGGTGCCGACCACCTGCGACGCCAAGCGCAAGATGGCCGAGGAACTGTCCCGCCATCAGAATGTGCGGGTGCTGGAGGTGCCTCATGTCAAGGAAAGCGAGGGGGCGCGGCGCCAGTGGCTCGAGCAGCTGTATGGCTTCAAGAGTGATCTGGAACGCCTCACCGGAAACCGCATCGGCCGCCGCGGTCTGGCGCAGGCCATCGCTCTGCTCGGCCGTGCCCGGCACCAGGCCCGGCGTCTCTACGAACTGCGCCAGGGGGATTTGCCGGCGGTGCGGGGCAGCGAAGCCGCGTTGGCGCTGCATGCTTTTGCCTACGACCGGGCCGAAAGCTGGTGCGAGGCCATGACTTTGCTGAATGATGAAATTGCGCAGCGTCAGGCCGATGGCCGCTCGGCTTTCGACCGGCGCGCGCCGCGTATCATGCTGGCTGGTGCGCCGCCGGTATTTCCCAACTGGAAACTGCCGCTTCTGATCGAAGAGATGGGCGGCATGCTGGTGACCGATGAGTCCTGTATCGGTGACCGCTATCTGTACGATCCGGTGGGGGCGGTGGAAAACACCATGGAGGACATGATGGTGGCCCTGGCGTCGCGTTATCTGATGCCCTGCACCTGTCCCAGTTTCGCTCCCAACGAGGACCGGCTGTTTCGCTTGCGCCAGGCAGTTGCCGATTTCCGTATTGAAGGGGTGCTCTACCATGTCCTGAAGGGCTGTGTCATTTACGATTTTGAACTGCTGCGGGTGGAGGCGCTGATGGCGGAACTGGGGGTGCCGGTGCTGCGCATCGAAACCGATTATAACCCCGAGGATATCGAGCAGCTGCGTACCCGGGTCGAGGCCTTTGTCGAGATGATCCGGGAAAAAAAACGGAAGGGAGTCGGCCGATGAGCCTGTTCGCAGGGATTGATGCCGGATCCACCTATCTCAAGGTGGCGCTGGTGGACGCAGGGGGCAATCTGTGTGGCACGAAAACCGCACCGACCGGAATCGATGCGCGGGAAACCGCGCGCCAGGTTCTGCAGGAGTCGTGTCGGGAGAAAGATTGTGCCGTCGAAGCCGTGACCGGCATTTTCGCCACCGGCTACAGCCGCCGGCAGATCGATATCGCCCATGACCACGTGACGGAGATTCGCGCCCATGCCGCCGGTGCGCGGTGGGCGGCACCGGCCGGAGTCGATATCCGCACGGTGATCGACGTCGGCGGCCAGGACAGCAAGGTGATTGTGCTTGAAGAGGATGGCGGTATCAAAAATTTTGTCATGAATGACAAGTGCGCCGCCGGTACGGGGCGTTTTCTGGAGGCGCTGGCGCGGGTGCTCGATTTGCCGGTGCGGGATATCGGCCCCATGGCCCTGCGTTCCAGACTGCCGTGCCAGATCAACAGCATGTGCGTGGTATTTGCTGAATCGGAGGTGATATCGCTGCTGGCAAGGCGGCAGGACCCGGTTGACATCGTGGCGGGTATTCACGTGGCCATGGCCAAACGCATTGCGGTCATGGCCCGCAAGGCCGGTTTGTACGGCGAGGTGCTGCTGACCGGCGGCGGCGGTCTCAACCCAGGACTGGTAGCCGCTTTCGAAGATGAGCTGCAGCGCGACGTGCATACTGCCGCGCATCCCCAGCTCAACGGTGCCATCGGCGCCGCCCTCATCGCCGGCGACCTGGCCTGAAACAACAGACAGGGCGGAGGTTGCGGCATCCGCCCTGTCTGTTTGTGTGAAAAAGGACCTTCAGGCCATGGCGATAGGCGGCTCTGCCTCCGCATCGATCATGACCTCAAGCACTGTCGGCCCTTGGCGTTCGGCGAGGGCCTGCCAGTCGAGCCGGTCAAAATCCTGCAGGGAGCGGATGGTGAAAGCCTCCGCGCCCGCGGCACGTCCCAGCATGGCGAAATCGACCGGCGGTATGGAGAAATCGGCGTCTTCCTTGCCGGCGATGCGGTGGCCATGCCGGATCAGTCCATAGGCCCGGTCGTTGAGGATCACGAACAGCACCGGCAGCCGCCGTTCCACCGCGACGGTGATTTCCTGGCCGCTCATAAGGTAGCAGCCGTCTCCGGCAATGCAGACCGAGGGCGCGTCCGGGTTGCCGAAAGCGCCGCCGACCGCGGCACCCACCGCCCAGGCCATGGTGGCGAACTCGATGGACAGGTGGTAATGGCGCGGACGGGGATGGAAGAAATAATGGATGGACCAGGGCACGCTGTTGCTGTTGTCGATAAAATAGCGGGTTGCCTGCGGCAACCGTCTGAGCAGTTCGGCATAGACCTGTGGCGCCTTGATCGGGGTGTCGCCTCGGTCCGTAGCGCAACAGGCCGGATCGGCGACCTCGATGCCGGCAGGAATGTAAGCGGCGGGTGCGGCCGTGCCGCTTTGTGCGGGTTTTTCCGGCACCGGCAGGCGACCTTCGCTCTGCCATTGTTCAATGCGGTTGTTGAGCTCGCGGAACAGGGTGACCAGATCGCCTTCCACCTGCAGCCGGGCCATGGGCGAACGCTCGAACCAGCGGCGCTCGCTGTGCAGGTGCACCAGCCTGTCGTTCATGAGCACCGCATCCCATTTGCCGGTTGACCATTCTCCGAGATTGCTGCCGGCAGCCAGGATCAGCTCGACTTTCGGGTCGGTCAGGGCGGCGCGGGACGAAGCGTGTCCGGACATGCCGAACACTCCCCGTGCCTGGCCATGGTAGGGATTGATGACCGACTTGCCACGGGGCGTGGTGATCAGGGTCGCGCCGGTCAGTTCGGCGAAGCGCTCGATATCGTGCCCGGCATCGGCAGCGCCGTGTCCCACCAGTACGCAGAGTCCTGCTCCGCGACCGAGCGTTGCGGAGATCTCCGCGCACAGGTTTTCCAGCCCCGCGATATCCAGTGTCGCGTGCGGCCTGGCCAGGAGTTGTGGCAGCAGGGAAAACCGGGGCGGCCAATCGGCTTCGGCGGCGAATATATCGATGGGGATGCTCAGGTGTGCGGGGCCGCCGGGGTTGCCGAGGGCCGCGGTCAAGGCCGCCGCCAGCTTTCTTTCCAACTGATCGGGATGGGTTACGGTTGCATTGTAGACCGTGCATGGTTCGAGCATGCTCACCACGTCGATGCCGTTGCGCGACGAGTCCTGAAAACATCCGGACCCGAGATCACGCAGGCGCGTCTGGGGGGTGAGGACCAGCATGGGAACCTGTTCGGCACAGGCCGACGCCACGCCGGTAATCAGGTTGGTAACGCCGGGACCGGTGGTGGCACAGCAGACGCCGAGTTTGCCGCTCTCTCGGGCATAGCCGTCGGCAATGAAGGCGGCGCCGGCCTCATGGCGGGTCAGTACCATGCGCGGCCCGCCGCGTTGCTCGCTGCGCCTGAGGGCGTCGAACAAGGGGCCCAGGGGGCTGCCCGGGATGCCGAAGACATATTCGACGCCAAGTTTTTCGAGATAATGGACGATAAGATCGCTTAAAGTCATTCGCGCCTCCTTGAAGCTTTTCGCCAGGAGGGACCGCTGCCGGTATGTCCGGGTACCAGCTATCCATCCCGCACGCAAAAACAAGCAGCCATTCTAGCACGATTTTTCATACCGCAAAGGGGATTTTTTTCCATAATAACCATTGCCGAAAGGGGCGGCGCCACGGGGCCGAAAATCCTGCTCGCGGCTCTACATGTTGGACGTTTTTTGCGATATCATCGGTAATAAACACCTGTGCCGCGGCAAGGTTTTCCAAAAAGTGATGTGATATATCAAATGCTTATGGACGCGGGGCTGGCATTGGTGCATGATGGCGTTTTTCAGGGCAGTTTCTGCGGTCTGCAGAATAAATGTGATCCCACGATGCTGTGACGGCGGGCAAAGATGCGGCAAGCAAGGCGACATGGAATCTCCGTGAAATTTGCGGCGGCCGCGGGCGGGCTGCTGTTGCTGTTTTTCGTTGTTGCGGGATGGGCCCATGCTGCCGAACCGTTGCGTTTGCAGCTAGCGGGACTTGAAGGTGCGGTGCGTGCCAATGTGGAAGCGGCGCTGGCTCTGCCGCCGGGACTGGTCCGCGATGGCCAGATCGATCGGCGCTGGATGGAACGGTATATGGCGCAAATTCCGCAGCAGGTCGCGCTGGCCATGCAGCCTTTCGGATATTTCACCCCACAGGTCGAAAGCCATCTGGAAGAAGCCGCCGACGGCCAGTTGATCAAGGTGAACATTTCTCCCGGTGAGCCGGTGCGGGTGACGAAACGGCGGGTGGCTGTTGTCGGCCCGGGTAGCGCACGGGGCGCCTTGACCAGGCTGGCGGATTCTTTTCCGCTGAAGGTTGGTGATCCTCTGGATCAGGCCGTTTATGAAGAATTCAAGAAGGAATTACTCGATAAGGCGCTGGAACTCGGCTATTTGGACGCGGCTTTTTCGGTACATGAAATTCGTGTCGATGTCGCTGCCCTTGCGACGGAAATCGCCCTGGAGATGGATACCGGGCCTCGATACTATTTCGGTGAGGGGCGTTTTGTCGGCGCGCAGGATTACCCCGAGGCTTTCTTGCGGCGGTTTCTGACATTCGAGCCCGGCGATATCTTCTCCCATGCCAGTCTTGGCGAAACGCAGCTGCAACTGCTCGATTCCGACCGTTTCAGCGACATCCGGCTGGTTGCCGATCGCGAGAATGCCAAGGATCGGCGCATCCCCGTGAATGTACTGCTTGAACCGTCGCCGTCGCGGCGGCTGCGTCCCGGTATCGGGTACGGCACCGATACCGGCGCACGCATGTCGCTGCTATATCGGGACCTGAACATTTTCAATCGCGGCCACGAACTGAATCTCAAGGCCAATCTGGCCCAAAAGGCGCAGACGGTCGGCGCTTCCTATGTCTGGCCCGATGCGGAGAGTCTCAACAGTTTTACCGCCCTGCGGCTCACCTATGAGCGGGAGGATGCCGACACCTTTCTGTCCAGCAAGCTCGGCGTTGAGGCGGAACGAATGTGGGATCTTAAAAACGGCCGAAAATTCTCCACCTATCTGCAGATTTTCCACGAAGATTACACCGTGGGTGAGGCCTCCGATGGCATGCGCATGGTGCTGCCGGGGGCGCGCTTTTCCCACCGTCACTATCGCAGCCTGATCCGGCCAAAAAACGGTTACCATTACAGCATCGAGGTGCGTGGCGGGCATCCTTATCTCGGTTCCGATATCGGGCTGCTGCAGTTTATGGCTTCCGGCAACATTCTGCTGGGACTGCCGGGGCAGTTGTCGCTGCTGTCCCGTATCAATGCCGGATGGTCCCTGCAGAACGAGCCGCTGGAAAAGATACCGGCATCGCTGCGCTTTTTCGCCGGCGGTGACCAGAGCGTGCGCGGTTATGCCTACCAGTCCCTCGGTCCCAGGGACGACAACGGCGACGTTGTCGGCGGCGAATATCTGTTGGTTGGCAGTCTTGAGCTGGAACGGGCTCTTGGTGAAAAATGGGGATTGGCGGTATTTTACGATGTCGGCAACGCTTTTGACGATCCCGGCCACATCCGGCTGGCCCAGGGTGCGGGGCTGGGGGTGCGTTATTATACGCCGGTTGGCCCGGTGCGACTGGACATCGCCCGGCAGGTCGGGGAAGACGACCCGTCCTGCCGCATTCATCTGAGTATCGGTTATGGCTGGTAAGCGGAATATCCTTTATCTTCTCGTCGGCCTGGGGTTGCTGGTTTTTCTTGGTCTGACGGCCGGAAGTTACTGGGTCATGGCCACCTCCCGGGGATCGGCGTGGCTGGTTCGTACCCTGGTGGGTCGCATGCCAGAGACGGTCGCGGTGCAGTCCATCGAGGGCCGGCTTTCTGATGCCATGGTGCTGTCGGGGGTGACGGTGCGCTGGGAGGGCGGGCAGGCCTCCATCAAGCGACTGGCATGGCGCTGGCGTGCAACCGGCCTGCTGCCCCGTCATTTGCGGATCCGTGCTTTGCATCTGGAAGAAGTACACCTTGTCACCGCCGCCGAACAGGACCAGCCGCTGCAACCGCTTAATCTGAGCTGGCCGGCGCTGCCCGACTGGTTGGGCCGGGTGCGCATAACCCTGGAAGATCTGCAAATACGGCGCCTCTCCTGGAAATTTTCGGATACGCAGAGCTTTTATCTGGAAGGCCTGGCGGCCAGGGCCAAATGGGCCCGGCGTCGGCTGCATATCCCTTTGCTTGTCGGTTTGTGCGAGGCCGGAGCCCTGACCGCCAGGGCGCGGATCGACTGGCGCGAACCCGGCCTGTGGCTGCAGGCTGCAAGCCTGGCCAGGCCGGATTCAAGGACCGACCTCCCCGTGCTGCTGGCCCTGGGGGCTCGTCCCGGAGATTTTGGAAAGCTGACCGGAAGCTTGCGGCTCGGCGGGCATGCGCCGGTAGCCGGCGGCGTGCTGCTTACAACGCCTTTCGTCCTGGCGCCGACCGCTCTGAGCTTTGACAACGTGGATTTGAGCCTGTTGTCGGCACGCGGGTCCCTGCATGGCAAGGCGACCATCGACTGGGCGGAGACCAGACCGCGAGCGGACTTTACCGGCGATTTCAAGGATATGGATCTGGCGTACATCGCGGGCCAACAAACCCGTCTGAGCGGCAGCCTCGCTTTGCACGCCGATCCGGAGGCCTTCGGCGGTAGGCTGGCGTTGAGCAATAACGGCGCCGACTGGCGCAACCTGCGCCTGGAAACGGCTTTCAGTGGTGATCGGGAAACCCTGAGCCTCACCAGCCTCCGTCTGTCCGGTCTGGAAGGCGTTATCGAAGGAAGCGGCGTCCTGCGCTGGACGCCGCAGCTGGAGGCAAGGGGTACATTCAACGGCCGGAATCTGAATCCCGAGGCGGCCGGCCTGGCCTGGCCGGGCGATATCAACCTGCAGGGGCAAGCCTCATGGAGCCGCCGCGACGCCGGGCAGGACGTCGCCGCGGTCCAGGTTCGGTTGTTGCCAAGCACGCTGCGCGGCTATCCGCTGCGAGGTCGCATCGAAGCCAGCATGCAGGATGGCGATGTCGATGTCGCGTCGCTGGAACTGAAAAGTCGCGGAGTCGATCTCGCTGCACGGGGACGGTTGCGGCAGCGCATCGATTTTCGTGCTGCCGTGGAGGACCTGGCGGGACTGCTGCCGGGTGTGAGAGGGGCGCTGCAGGGGCGGGGCTGGCTGCGCTGGCGCGACGGGCAAGTGGAAGGAAAGCTCGATGCAACGGCACGCGCGCTGCAACGCCAGGAGCTGGCGATTCAGCAGATGCAGCTTGCTGCCAGCCTTGCGCAACAGCGCGCCGGCCAGGTCGATATCCGCGTGCAGGGTTTGAACCATGGGGGCTTTCTCGTCCCCTCGCTGGCCCTGAGCGGACAGGGCAGCCTGGAGCGGCACAACCTGACGGCGCGACTGGCGCTCCCGCGTCAGGCAGAGCTGGCGCTGGCTCTGGACGGGGGCTACGCGTCATCCCGCTGGCAGGGACGGCTGACCGATCTGACTCTGCGGGACGCCGTCGGGGTCCTGCGGTTGGCCACCCCTGCGGCACTGGCCTTGTCCGGAAAGGATCTGAGCCTTGCCCCCATGCAACTGGAAGGGGGGGGGCAGGAACAGCTGTCGGCTTCGGCAAAGATCCATTTTACGCCCCTGACCGGTCAGGCCCAGCTGGATTGGCGGAACCTGCGGCTGGCCCATGCGCAGGACTGGCTTCCGGCAAGCCGGATTGCAGGCCGCACCAGCGGCAGGGCCTCCTGGCGGCAACGAAGCGCTACGGATTTCGAGGCGCGCGCCGAGCTGCAGGCCGTCGGCAGCTTCGAAGGCGAGGGTCTGCGTCTGGAATGGACCGCTGCCGAAACCAGCCTGTCCTGGACGCCCGCCCGCCTGCAAGCCGCCATGGAGGCGGTTTTCAAGCAGGGGGGGCGGCTTGAGGGAACCCTTCAGGGTGGTCCCGGCAAGGCTTTTTCCCTGCCCGGACAGGCCCGTTGGCAGGTCTCCTGGCAGGATCTGAACCTGCAGCCGTTTGCGTCCCTGCTGCCCGCCGGGACTGTCGTCAAAGGAAGGCTGACGGGCCGTTTGCAGGGGGACCTGTCCGGCGGTCGTCAGCTGGCCGCGGACGGAGAGCTGGCCATCGCCGACGGTGAGATTGTCGGTCGCGGCGACCACGGGCAGATTCGCATCCCGGTGCAGAACGCCACCATCGCCCTGCACTGGCGCGAGGCCTGGTTGCGTGGCCGCACCGATCTGCAACTGGGGGAATACGGCCGGCTGCACGGCACCTTCCGTTTGCCGGTGCCGGCACGGCTGCCGGTACGAATTTCACCGGAGGGTGAACTGGATATCGCCGTTGACGGTCGCAGCAGCGAGCTGGGGCTGCTTACGGCCTTGCTGCCGGGAGCGGTGCAGGAAAGCCGCGGCCGCCTGGAACTTGAACTGCGTGGCCGGGGGACCTGGGCACAGCCGCAGCTGAGCGGTACCGCACGTCTGCTCGATGCTGGTGCCTATCTGCCCGTCGCCGGCATCGAACTGAGGAAGGTGGCGTTGCTGGCACGACTTGACAAAGATCGTGTCCTGATCGATAACCTGGCGCTGCAGTCGGGTGAAGGAACCCTGCAGGGGCAGGGTTCCCTGCAGTTGCGCGACTGGAAGCCGGCTGATTATGACCTGACCCTGAAGGGCCACCGCGTGCAGCTGATCAATCTGCCGGAACTGCAGGTCATGGCCGATCCCGATCTGCAACTGCATGGCACCGCTTCGGGACTCCGGCTCACCGGCACGGTGAAGCTGCCCGAGGTGCTGATCCGGGACAACAAGAAACCCTCGGTCATCACCCCCAGCGATGATGTGGTGCTGGTAGGGCAGCCGGTTCCGGAAAAAACCGCCGGTGATTTTCATATCCGGAGCGATATCCGGCTGCTGCTGGGGGACCATGTGCTGGTCAAGGCCTACGGGCTCGATGCCCGTCTGACCGGCGAGCTGCGCCTGACCGATATCGGCGCCGAGGCGATGACTGCCGAAGGGCGCATCAGCGTGGCCGAGGGTCTGTATGCCGCCTACGGCACCCGTCTCGATATTACCCGCGGCAATCTGCTTTTCCATGGACCTCTCGATCAACCCGCCCTGGATATCGTTGCCTTGCGCACGGTTGGCAAGGTCAAGGCCGGCGTCCAGGTCAGCGGCACCCCCCGCGCGCCGGTGGTCAAGCTCACTTCCGATCCGGCCATGTCCGACAGCGACCGGCTGGCCTACATCATCCTCGGGCGTGCCTCGGCCCGCAACGCCGGGGAAGCCGACCTGCTGATGACCGCCGGCGGTCTGCTGCTGTCGCAGGGGGAGTCGGTGGTGATGCGCGACCGCCTCAAACGCCAGCTGGGGGTCGATGTGCTGGGATTTGAAGCCGGCGGCGGTTCCGGCGTGGACGATGTTGCCGGCTCCATGCTGACCATCGGAAAATACCTCAGTCCCAGTCTGTATGTCAGCATCGGGCAGTCGCTGTTCAGCAATACACAGGAGTTCCGCCTGCGCTACAGTCTCGGCAAGCACTGGGAACTGGAGTCGGCCACCGGTGAGGAAAGTGGTGTCGATCTGTTTTACAAGATCGAATTCCGCTGATGCGCGGCGAATCAGAAAAAGGTCCGCAACCAGCCCTCCGCACCCTGCATAATCATTTCCAGCGCAAAGGTCCCCACCACAAGGGCGGTAATCCGGCCCGCGACTTCGATATAACGCTCCAGCATCGGTTCGTTGTGGGATCGCACCACATCATGTATACGCTTGAGAAGGATCATGACCGCCGCGCTCAGCAGTACCGTGAGAAAAATGGACAACACGGCCAGCCCCGGTCCCAGGCGCTTGCCGATCAGGATGCTGGCGCCGATAGTGCCGGGACCGATCATCAGCGGCATGGCAATGGCGCCGGCAATGTACCGGGATTCACCGCGCAGTGCCTCGATGGCGGCATTGCCATGGAACACGAAGCGCAAGCCGATCAGCAAAAAAACGATCCCTCCGAAGATCTGAAACGCCGCGAAGCGGGCCTGCAGGATGTCCCGAAAAACCATCTCCCCCAGCAGTGCGGAAAATGTGAATACCCCGATGCTGATGCAACCGGCGCGCAGGATAACCCGCGCGAAAATGGCGGTGGACAATTTCTGGAACACATCGATGAGGTAAACCACCAGTAAAAACGGGTTCAGCAACATGAACAACAGTGTCGAAGCGCTTAAAAATTCGAGCATCATTCCTCTCTGGCCAGGGGCTCTGGTCTGAATTTCTTATGGTCAAGGCGGTTCCATCCGGCGCTTCCGGATGAGCACATGCCCTTGAGGCCTAACATATTTCCCCCTCCGGAATCAAGTTGAGGCCCGCAAGGCAGACACGGCCGAATGGCTTCCGGGAAAAAGCACTGTACAATTGAAAGCGGAAGGTCGAGATGCATGGGTCCGAGACTCTGATGCAAGGAGGCGGCAAATGATTCTGGTGGAACCTTTGCAGTGCCCGGCGGTGGCCGATCAGGCTTTCGAAATCGTGGAACGCAAGGGGCTGGGTCATCCCGACAGCATGTGCGATGCCATGCTGGAGGAAGTGTCCCTGCAACTGTCGCGCTATTATCTGGAAGAATTCGGGGCGGTGTTGCACCACAATATCGATAAGGGGTTGCTGACTGCCGGCAGCACCGAAAAATGGTTTGGCGGCGGCCGAATTCTCAAACCGATGGAGTTGACGATCGGTGATCGCGCCACCGTCCTGGCAAAAGGCAAGAGGATTCCCGTTAACGAAATCGCAACGACCGCGGCCAAAGACTGGCTGAGAGGCCACATGCGGTTCGTCGATCCGGAGCGGCATCTCGACTGTCGGGTGGTTCTGTCCCCGGGATCGGAAGAACTGACCGATATTTTTGCCAGGTCCGAAGCCCTAAGGTGCGCCAACGACAGCTCAGCGGCCGTCGGCTATTATCCCTTGAGCCCGACGGAACAGGCCGTGCTGGATCTGGAACGGTATGTCAACGGTGTCGATTTCAAGACCCGGTTTCCCGACACCGGCGAGGATGTCAAGGTCATGGGGGTGCGCCGCGGCCGGCAGGTCGACTTTACCGTCGCCATGCCATTGCTGGCCCTGCAGGTTGCCAGCGAGGGGAGCTATTTCGAACGCAAACGGATGCTGCTGGCGGATCTGCAACATTACGCGGCAAGGTGGCCGGGGTTCGAGGCGGTTCGCGTCCGTCTCAATGCCCTGGATGTCCCCGGCCGCGGTCTTGGGGGTGTTTATCTGAGCCTGCTCGGGACTTCAGCGGAAGATGCCGATTCCGGCCAGGTCGGCAGGGGCAATCGCGTCAACGGACTGATCCCCGTCGGCCGCCCCATCGGAACCGAAGCGGTGGCGGGCAAAAATCCGGTAAGCCATGTCGGAAAAATCTACAACGTGCTGGCGCATCAGGCGGCGCGGGCGATTTACGAACAGATTCCGGCATTGCAGGAGGTTTACGTGTTTCTGGTCAGCCGGATCGGTATGCCCGTCGATCGTCCGCAGATGATGGCGGCCCGGATCCTGCCCGCTCCGGGGCAGCCGTTTGACATGGTCAGCCGGACAGCGCGGACTATCCTGGAAGATGCGCTGGCGAAGGTGGGTAGGCTGTGCGGGGAGTTGATCGAGGGCAAGTACCCGGTGTGTTGATTGTCGTCGGCACCTGTCCGGGGGGCGACGGCCTTGACGGCCGAAGGCCCCCGGCACAAAAATGATTGCCGACGAAGAGCCGTTTCAGGACAGATACTTTTTTAACTCGTCCGGTTTGGGTATCTTGCCAGAGACCTTGACTTCGCCGTCGACGGCCAGCGCCGGCGTCATCATGACACCAAACGCGGTGATTTCCTTGATATCGGTGACTTTGACCATCTCGTATTCGATGCCGAGCGCATCGGCGACCGCCTGGGCCTGCTCGTAAAGGGTCTGGCATTTTTTGCAGCCGCTGCCGAGAATCTGAATCTTTTTCATCATGATTTCCTTTCTATAGGTAACACATCCGTTGCTTTGGCCCGATTCCGGTCAGCCCCAGAACGTGCCGAAAATCAAACCGCTTGCGGTGGCCATGATCACCACCAGCGTGACAAATGCCAGGGTTTTTTTGGTCCCCATCACGCTGCGGATTACAAGCATGTTCGGCAGGCTCAGTGCCGGACCGGCCAGCAGCAGGGCCAGGGCCGGACCCTTGCCCATGCCGGAGCCGAGCAATCCTTCCAGAATCGGGACCTCCGTCAGGGTGGCGAAATACATGAAGGCACCGGCCACGGACGCGAACAAATTGGCGCTCAGCGAGTTGCCGCCGACCGAGCGCGCAACCCATTCCGAGGGGATCAGGCCTTCGGATCCCGGTTGTCCGAGCAGCGCCCCGGCGATGACCACTCCGATCAGCAGCAGGGGCAGAATCTGCTTGGCGAATCCCCAGGAAACATCGAACCACTCCCGCATTTCCTCTCCTTCGGTCTGCAGGATGAACGATAATTCGAGGATGCCGACCACGAAGGCAATGCCCGGGGTTTCCGGAAAAGCCAGGGCCAGAAGCGCCACCGGCAATGCTGCGAGTGCGATTTTCCACCAGCGAAGCTGGAACCAGCGCACCAGGATCAGTCCCAGCAGTGCGGCAAAACCCGCCGTGATCATCCATTTGGACGCATAGATGCTATGCCACAGGCCGGTTTCGGAGGACGGTCGCCCCCAGTTTGCAAATACCAGGATACCGACCATCGCAGCGAAGTAGACTGCATTCTGCCACAGCGGCCGGGTCACTTCCGGTTCCGGCATGGCCATGTTCGCAGGGTTTTTTTCCAGTTCTTCGTGGCGGAACAGCAGATGCATGCACAGACCGATGATAATACTGAACAGCACCGCTCCGATGGCGCGGGCAATGCCGAGTTCCGGCCCAAGGATCCGCGCCGTCAGAATGACGGCCAGGATATTGATGGCGGGGCCGGAGTAGAGAAAGGCGCAGGCCGGTCCAAGCCCGGCGCCCATGCGGTAAATGCCGGCAAACAGCGGCAGGATGGTGCAGGAGCAAACCGCCAGTATTGCACCGGAGACGGAGGCGACACCATAGGCGAGCACCTTGTTGGCGCGGGCGCCGAGATATTTCATGACCGAGGCCTGGCTGACAAAAACGCCGACGGCGCCGGCGATAAAAAAAGCCGGCACCAGGCACAGCAGCACATGCTCCCGGGCATACCAGCGAACCAGGTACAGGGATTCCCATACTGCGTTCTGCAGGCGCTCAAGACCCCGCAGCCAGTCGACAGGCAGATAGTAGCAGAGCACGAACCCGCCAACGATCCAGGCCAGCGGTTTCCATTCCTTTTTCCAATCCATGGTCAGACTCCTTGTCTGCGGCCTGATGCGGGCTGTTGGCCGAGTCTGCACAGGCACTGCAGGAAATTGAGGATGCAGGGGGCGCGCAGGCGGTAAAAAACCTGATTGCCGCGTTTTTCGCAGGCGACAATACCGACATTGCGCAGTTCGCGCAGGTGGCGTGACACGGTTGAAATATCCGCGTCGATTTTCGCGGCCAGGTCGCAGACGCATTTTTCGCCTTCCGCCAGATCTTCAACAAGATGAATGCGGGTGGGATGCGCGAGGGCCTTGAAAAAATCGCTGAAAAACAGCAGCCTTTCACTTTCGCTAGGCAAATCGTTCTCCTTTCTGGAACTTGTGTATTTGTACAATTAACCAAATACCAGCTGTTGTCAAGAGTTGTTTTGTCGGAGGGCGCGTCGGGCCGGCGTGGTGCTTGTGTGAAGCCCGCCCCGAGGATATACTGGTCGGCAGAGGCTGTTTTCCGACATGACATCCAACGGAGGTGAGTCCGGTGACTCTGGAAAATCGAAAAACTTCTGGCGATCTTCGGATTCCCGGCGGCGCGCGCCGCCTGGTGCTGCACTGCTGTTGCGCGCCCTGTGCCGGGGGCATCCTGGAAACACTGACCGGGTCCGGCGTCGAGGTGTTTCTGTTTTTCTACAACCCGAACATTCATCCGCGCGACGAGTATCTCAGGCGCAAGGAGGAGATGAAGGCCTTTGCGGCCAGACTCGGCGTGGTGGTTGTGGATGCCGATTATGCTCCGGAGGCCTGGTTCGGTGCGGTGGATGGTCTTGAGGATACACCCGAGCGCGGCGAGCGCTGCCAGACCTGTTTCCGGATGCGCCTGGAGGCCACGGCCGAATATGCGGAGTTTCACGGTTTTGAGGTTTTTGCCACAACCCTGGGCATTTCCCGCTGGAAGGATCTGGAGCAGGTCAATGCCGCCGGCCATGCGGTTGCCGCCCGGCATGCCGGAGTGAGCTTCTGGCCGGTGAATTGGCGAAAACAGGGTGGCGCGCAGCGCATGCTCGAAGTGACGCGCCGTGAAGGATTTTACCAGCAGCCATACTGCGGATGTGTCTTCAGCCTGCGCGACGCCAACCGCCGACGCGTGGAAAAGGGTCAGGAGATTATCGACCGCGATATCAGCGAATGCGATGCCTGACAAAAACAATAAGCTGTGATTTGCTGTTTCCCTGAAAAAACCGCCTGGATGTATTTAGGCGGTTTTTTTTGAAAGGTGAAACCGAAAAGGGGTTCAGCCCAGGATTTCCCGGACTTTCAGCCCGAGGGAAACGGGCGTGAAGGGCTTGGCCAGAAAGGCGCCCTTTTGCGTGTCGAGATCCCGGATGGCATGGGTATCCTGGGGGTAGCCGGAAACATAGAGCACCTTTAGGTCCTGCTGGCGGTTGCGCAGTTCCTCGGCCAGGGTGGGGCCGCTCCCGCCGGGCATGACCACGTCGGTCAGCAGCAGGTGAACGTGACCGTCGTGACCGTCGAAGACTTTCAGGGCTTCCTGGGGGCCGGATGCCTCGAGGATTCTGTAGCCGTTGCCTTTCAGTACCATGTGGGCGAGATCGCGCACCGATTCGTTGTCTTCCACCAGCAGGATGGTTTCGGTGCCCCTCTGAACCGGGCTTGCGGCCGTTTCGCGGGTCGTGTCATGTAAGGGGCTGTCGATGCGGGGCAGGTAGATCTTGAAGGTGGTGCCCAGTCCCGGCTCGCTGTAGACATGAATATGCCCGCCGCTCTGCTGCACAATGCCGTAGACCGTGGACAAACCCAGTCCGGTGCCTTTGCCCGTTTCCTTGGTGGTAAAGAACGGCTCGAAGATCTGGTTTATGGTTTCGGTATCCATGCCGCAGCCGGTATCGGTAACCGACATCATGACGTAATAGCCCGGAGCCAGTCCGGCATGCCAGCTGGAGTAGATTTCATCGAGTTCGATATTGATGGTCTCGATGGTCAGTTTACCGCCGTTGGGCATGGCATCCCTTGCATTGACGGCCAGGTTGACAATCACCTGCTCGATCTGGCCGCGGTCGGCATTGATCAGCCCGAGCCGAGGGTCGCGCATCACCACCAGTTCGACATCCGCCCCGAGGATGCGGCGCAGCATTTTCTGCATGTCGGCGGTGACCGCATTGAGATCCATTTCCCTGGTCTGCATCACCTGCCGGCGGCTGAAAGCCAGCAGTTGGCTGGTCAGGGAGGCTGCCTGTTCCCCGGCCTTGACAATCTGCTCCAGACAGCCCTGCAGGGTTTCATCGGGGTATTTCTGAAG
The DNA here is from genome assembly GCF_001888165.1 of Syntrophotalea acetylenica. Lineage (NCBI taxonomy): Bacteria > Pseudomonadati > Thermodesulfobacteriota > Desulfuromonadia > Desulfuromonadales > Syntrophotaleaceae > Syntrophotalea > Syntrophotalea acetylenica. The sequence continues at coordinate 3,059,706 of NZ_CP015455.1, read as the reverse complement.
CAGGTACTGGCTGTAGCCGCTGATCACCGTCAGCAGATTGTTGAAGTCATGCGCCACACCGCCGGCAAGTCGGCCCATGGCTTCCATCTTCTGGGCATGCAGAAACTGCTTCTGCAGGTTTTTGAGATCGGTGTTGTCGAAAAGAAACCCCTCGACGGCTTTAAGTTGTCCATCCCCGTCGTACTCACCGACCAGATTGGCAATCAGGTGCAAAGGGGTTCCATCGCATTTGCAGGTGGTAATATCGATGTATTCCATTTTTCCCTGCTGCTGCAGCGTGTCGAAAAATTCGGCAGGCCTGTCATCCTGAAAAAACAGTTCCAGCAGGTTTTTTTTCATCGCCTGTTCACGGGAGGGGAAGCCGAAGATGCGCAAAAAGGCGGGATTGCAGTCGACGAGATAGCCGTCGGTGGTTGCGATGAAATCTCCGGTCAGGTCGTTTTCGAAAAAATTTCGGTACCGGGTCTGACTTTCACGCACGCGCTCAAGGGCGTGTTTTTCCTGGGTGATGTCCCTTCCCACCGACTGAAACTCCAGGAGTTGGCCCTGTTCGTCAAAAATGGGGCAGTCGGTCCAGCTCTGCCAGCGCACCTCGCCCTCGGGGTTGCAGATTTCGATCTCGACCGTTGTCACACGCGGGTTTTCCATCTGCGACACGGCATGAGCCTCGACGGGAGGGCGCATCTTCGGGGGGGTGATATCCAGAAATTTTGCGCCAATCAGCTGCTCGCGAGTTTTCCCGAAAAAACGGCAATAGGCGGCGTTGACGAAGGTCAGGGTGGTGTCGGGTCGCCAGCGGCAGATCAGATCGACCTGGCTTTCCACCAGGGTGCGGTACTGCGCTTCACGGGTGGCCAGGTTTTCCAGCGCGGCTTTGCGTTGGTTGATATCGCAGAGTTGTTCCGCCACCATGGTCAGCTTGCCGTGCTCATCGTGGATCGGAAAGCAGCGTACTTCAAGGTGGCCGACACGGGCGTTGTATTTTTCGGTGACCAGCGGCTTGCCGCTGCGGAACACCTCCATGGCATGGCAAGGATCACAGGGCCTGCCCTGGCCGGGGTAAAAAACTTCATAGCAGCGCGGCCGCCCCTGCCGCTGTTCTTCGGGGACATAATCGTAGCCGCTGCGCCAATTGCACATGATCAGGCGATGATCGCGGTCGATGACGGCCAGCATGTCGGGAAGATGGCAAAAGAGCCGTTGAAAAATGGATGGTTTGGTCATGGTAATAAGTCATCCCTTTGTCGGCGGATCAGGCGGAAGGTGTCGGCGGCAAACGATTTATTACTTATACGCCTGATTTCCGACATTAGAAAGACATAAAAATCTACCATTTGTGGTAAAGGGTACTTGCTCGTTCGTCTCTGGTATTTTATAGGCAGCCAAAGCGGCTGGAGGGGCGGCGGAACCGGCAGGAAAGAGCCTTCGGAGTCCGGCGGGACACGTTTAAACGGATCCCGCCGGGGTACTGTTTGCCATCAACCGACGGCAGGGGGCTCAGTCAGAGGGGGGCACCACTGCTCCGACAGGCGCGCTTCGAGAAATGCGCGCAACAGGCTGTCAAACAGTTGCAGGCCTTCTTCCAGGACATACATGCGTTCAAAAAAGACCGCCAGGCGTTCACTGCTTTCGTCTGTCAACGCATCCTTTTCCAGTTTGACCGCAGGGCAGCGGTAGCCGCCGAACTGGAACAATTCTCCCTTGAGAGTCAGTTTCCATTGCAGTTCGCCTTTTTCGAGGTACAGGGTTCCCTCTCCGATGTCCTTGCCCGTTTCGAGCGCCGCCAGGGTTTCGTCAAAATGGTCCTGGGGGCCGGCGACGGTAATTTTCTGGGTGCCTTCATCGTTGCCGCCGCTCAGGACCAGCCGGTCGTTGAGATAGGCGGTGAAACCCTCTCCGTCGAGGGCCGGTCCCGGCTGGCTGACGCGGTATTCGGACCCGGAGTGGAGGGTGCGGTCGACCAGCCAGCGAAGAAAATCCCACCCCAGCCACAGGTTGTCCCTGATCTGGTCGAGCACGGCATCGTTCACTGCCCGGTTGAGGTTCTGGAATGCCGGCTTGAGGCTTTCGTCAAGCACCGCTTCTGCCCGGGCCATGGGATGTACCGCGACCAGGCGCAAGCCTTCGAAGGAGGTTTTGAACAAATTTTCGAACAGTTCGATGACCTGACCATTGAGGGTGGTCAGCGTCAGGCGGCCGTTGCGTGTATCCCAGACCGCGTCGAAGGTGGCCGGCGACGGCAGGGTGCGGGAAAGCAGGGTGCCGCGTACCGCTTCGCGCAATTCCTCGCGCTTGTTTTTGGGAACCCGCTGCAGGCCGGGATGGTCGGCAAGAAATTTCTGCTCGGCCCGTTCCAGGTGGGCCTTGAGCAGCCCGCCGGGAATGCGCCGGCGATCGCGTCGCAGACTGAAGGTGAGATAGTGGTCCCGCGCATACGCCTCGGGGGAAGTGAAATCGCAGGATTCGAAGTCGTCCAGATGGACCCATCCCACGGATTGCTCCTCGCTGCTGCCCTCGATACTCTGGAAAGCCTGTCCGGCCAGGCAGCGGCCGGCCCACTCGATGAAATCCTCCGGCGGTGTTTCGCCGACCACATTGAACTGACAGATACTTACCGTATTGGATAACAGACCCATGGGATCCTCCTTTGTCGATGAATCGTGTGCCATTTTCCGGCCAGGATGTCGAAAAAGATCCTCCATGACCGAACCGGGCTATAGGGAATACAATGTTTACCTGTCCGGAGCAAGGCTTTTCTGTCCGATGCGGGAGCTCCGGGCGGTTACCGTCCGCGCCGCGTCTTTGCAATGAGGCTTTTGACACGGAGATGCTCGAAAAGATATACTCCCCGAGTAAAAACCTTACTCAATCGCTGCCGGAGATATCATGGACCCCTTTGTAAACGCCCAGTTGAAGCTGCTCACCGATAAAATTCTCATCTACGGCAAGGAGGACCTTGACGATATCCTGCATGCGCTGGCCAAGGCGGTGCACCTTGTTACGGGCCGCAATACCATTCGCATCTATCTCGAAGACCTTACCAGGGGGGCGCTGAGTTGCGCCATGGCCACCGGCCGCCAGGCCGAGCGTATCCGGGCAAGGTTTTTCCCCATCAACAATACCGAGTTTCCCGTATCCCTGGTCTACCACACCCACGAAGAGCTGCACATGCCGGATATGTCCGCAGCCGACAACATTACGGTCCGCGAGTTGGGTGACCTGTTCGATATTCGCGCCACCTTTCACCTGCCTCTGATGCATCACGGTCGCGCCGTAGGCGTTCTGGCGGTCGACTCCAGCCGCCCCGGAGCGGTGCTCAATGACGCTCAGGCCCGTCAGCTGCGCGGTTTTCTTGACGGTGCGGTGGCGGCCGCCATCGACCAGGCCCGCCTTTATCATCAACAACTGGCGCTGTCGCGCTGGGTCGACGAAGCGAAAAAGAAAGAAGCGGCATTGTGCATGGTCAAATCGGCCGTCAAGCTCATCGACAAGCTGGCCCTTGCCGCGGTGCTGGTGCCGACCCCCCTTGGCCCCGACAGCAGCGAGGAATGTCTTCAGATTCTGGCTTCCTACGCCGATGTTCTGGAGGACAAGCGGGCCTATGAAAACCAGCCGATGGTCAACCTCGGTCCCGGCACTTCCCTGTTGTCCCGCTACATCAGCAGTGCCGGCGTTATCGTGGACGAAACTCTTCTTGAACCACTCTATTTCCCGACCCTGTCTTCGGAAATGCTGCAGAAGCGCTATCTGACCGAACAGCTCGGACTAAAATCGCTTTACGTGGTGCCGCGTTATGATGCCCGTACCCGCCGTGTCATTTGCCTGGTCAACTACTATACCCGCGGAGCCCACCGTTTCAGCGATTTTGAGAAGGGACTGCTCGAAGCCCACGCGGAGATGGCCCAGCGGGTCATCCAGGAAATCGGCGACGAGCATGTGGAAATCAAGGTTCTGTCGGAAATCAACGATCTGCTGCACGAGAAGTTCCAGGGTCTGCCTTCCTTCCTGAATCGGGTGCTGTCCAAGGCGACCGAGCTTATCGGCGCCGATACCGGCAGCATCGCCCTGGTGCGAAAGGATCAGAGCCAGCGCTGGCTTGTGGTGGAAGACCCGGATGGCAAGCTGATAGGCGCCAAGAGCAAACAACGCCTCAAAAAATACATTCCGCCGCTGCGCATCGGCAGCACCGATCTGCCCCCGGAGCAGCGCAGCCTGACAGGCTATGTCGCCCATAGCGGCCGGCCGTACATGGTCGCCGATACCATGGAGGAAAAACATGCCGGCGGCTTCTACCACGAGGTCACCAACATCATCAAAAGCGAACTTGGCGTTCCGGTGGTGTGTGACGACGAGGTCATTGCCGTCATCTGCATGGACAGCCTGCGCCCGTATTATTTCACCGACGAGCACAAGCGTATTCTGCAGATCATCAGTCGCATGATCGCGCGCCATGTTTCGGATCTGCTCTACATCGAAAAACTGACCGGGGAAGTCAGCCGCCTGGGCGGGGATTACGGCTATCGGGATCCCAATGTGTCATCCTACAAGCTTGGCAATATTATCGGCAATTCTGCCAAGGCGAGCGATATCGTCGAATTCATCCAGAAGGTTACGCCACCACTGTTCAATCGTATCACCATGTGGTTCAACAGCGAAGTGCAGGAGGCGACCCTGGGGCTGCCTTCCATCCTCATCACCGGGGACACCGGCAGTGGCAAGGAGTTTCTGTTCAACAATATCTATTCTCGCCTCAACCAGATGTATCAGCAGAATATCGGCGGCAAGAATGAGCTGCCGGTAAAAAAGACCAATATCGCCGCCTACAGCGGGGAGTTGACCTATTCCGAGCTGTTCGGGCACAAACGCGGCGCTTTTACCGGCGCCCACGCCGACCGCAGGGGGATCCTCGAAGAAGCGCATGGCGGCCTGGTATTTCTCGATGAGATCGGCGACGCCGACCCCAAAACCCAGGTGCAGCTGCTGCGCTTTCTGGACAATGGCGGTTTTGTGCGCCTTGGGGAGAATCATACCCGTTATGCGCGGGTACTGCTGGTGGCGGCCACCAACAAGGATCTCGGCCAGCTGATTCGGGAAGGGCGGTTCCGCGAGGATCTTTATCACCGGCTTTCGGAGCTATCCGTGGAGGTGCCCTCCCTCAACGAGCGCCGCGAGGATATTCCCGACCTGGCCCTGCACTTTCTGGGCAAATTGCACCAGGTTTACAAAAAAACCGACGAGTCCGAACAGGAAACTCCGGCGCTGAGCCGCGCCGCCCAGCAGTTGCTGGCACGGCATCACTTTGTCGGCAACATCCGCGAACTGCGCACCATCCTGGTGCGGGCCCTGTTTTTCCGCAAGGGGCGCAACATCGAAGAGGCGGATATCGCCCGCGTGCTGGCTTCGTTGGGACGGCATGTTGACGAACCAGCCGCCCGCAAGCTGACCAGTCAGGTGGCACAGGATGTTTTCGACCGCATCAAAAGTGGCAAGGAGGACTTCTGGACCGGTCTGCACGGCCCTTTTACGGAAAAACGCATTTCCCGCGACGTTGTCACCGAGGTTGTCGAACTGGCGAAAAAACAAGGCGCCGCCAGCATGCCGCAAATCGCGGAAATGCTAGGAGCCTGTGAGCATGCCAACGGCGAGGGTGATGACCGCCGGCTGTTCTACAAGTTCAAGAACTTTTTGTACAAGACCATCAAGATCGCCTGACCTGCCTAATCCATTCCGGCCATGCCGACCCCCGCCACGGTTTCGCCGCAGGCCGGGCAACACCCATTCCGCGGGATGGCGTTTTCCGCTACCTGGAACCCGAGGCGGCGGATCAGCTCCCTGCCGCAGCCGGGGCACAAGGTGTCGGCGCTTTCCGCCACGTTGCCCAGGTAGATGTAGCGCAGGCCCGCGGTGCGGCCGATTTCCTCCGCCTGGCGCAAGGTGGCGACCGGCGTTGGCGGTACATCGCGCATCCGGTATCCGGGGAAAAAGCGGCTGATGTGCCAGGGAGTGTCGCAACCCAGCTCCCGGACAATGTACTCGACCAGCTCCCTGAGTTCCGCCGGATCGTCGTTAAGCCCCGGCATGACCAGGGTAGTCACTTCGAGCCAGATGCCGAGATCCTTCATTTTTTTCAGACTGTCGAGTACCGGCTGCAGTCTGGCGCCGATGTGGCGGCGGTAGGTCGCGTCCCGGAACGCTTTCAGGTCAACATTGGCGGCATCGAGCCAGGAGGCGGCGATATCCAGTGTTTCGCAGGTCATGTAGCCATTGGTGACAAAAACATTGCCCAGGCCGGCGGCCCTGGCCAGGCGGGCGGTATCCTGGGCGTACTCGAAGAAGACCGTCGGTTCGGTGTAGGTATAGGCGATGGAACGGCAGCCGGTGCGCCTGGCTTCTTCGACGAGTTGGTCCGGCGTGGCGGGATGTCCACCGATGAGGTGCCGTTCGCGGGGCATCTGGGAGATCTCCCAGTTCTGGCACCAGGCGCAGCGGAAATTGCACCCCGGGGTAGCGATGGAAAAAGACCGGGACCCCGGATAAAAGTGAAACAGCGGTTTTTTTTCTATCGGGTCGACCGACTGACTGATGGTGCGGCCGTACACCAGGGTGCAGAGAACTCCTTCGCGATTTTCCCGGACCTGGCAGATTCCCCGGTGGCCGTCGTCTATGATGCAGCGGTGCGCGCACAGGCGGCAGCGTACCCGGTTATCCGGCATTTTGTCGTAAAGCATCGCCTCATGCATCGTTAAGCCTCCTTCCGTGGATTCAGGGGTGCCGGTTTGGCGTTCAGCCGGAAAATTCCAATGGGCACAACGCAATTTTCGTATGGAAAAAGAACCGTTTCCGGATAAAAACCAGTTTAGCAGTTGAACGCCGGTTTGGGAAAGGCGCGCCGCCATTCCGAAGGATAAAGCGCCGCATGATGGTCGGCGGCTTTTTGGTCTTGACAATTGTTTGCGGCTGCCACAGGAAAAAATTGACAATTTTCATGGTTGCGCGGAATAATTGGCCGGCAGCGGGTCTGATCAGGATTGATATGTCATATTCAGGGAGGGTGTAATGCAAGTAGTTTTTATAGCTGTTTTCGGTGCGTGTGGCTGCATATCGCGGTATCTGGTTTCCGGCTGGGTTTATGCGCTGGTGGGGAGGGGGCTGCCCTACGGAACGCTGGCTGTCAATATGATCGGTTCGCTGCTGCTTGGCCTGATCATGGAGGGTGGCTTGCGCAGTGCGGTGCTTCCGGCTGAGCTGCGCATGGGCATTACCACGGGCTTTATGGGCGGATTCACAACTTTTTCAACCTTTTCCTACGAAACAGTGCGTTTGCTCGAAGATGGCAGTGTTATTGCCGCCGGTGCGAATATCCTGTTGAATGTTATTGTATCTGTGCTGTTTGCCGCGCTCGGAATATGGCTGGCGCGGCAGATATGATGCTTACGAAAAGCAATGAGGGGAGATTGGCATATGAAGCTCGAAGGAGAACAGACGTTAATGCGGGTTTTCATCGGTGAGAGTGATCGCTGGAAATCCCAGCCCCTGCATGAGGCGCTTGTCGAGATGTTGCGCCGCGAGGGTTTTGCCGGCGCGACGGTGATCAAGGGCATTATGGGGTTTGGCTGCCACAGCGTAACCCATACCGACAAGCTGCTGCGCTTTTCCGCCGATCTTCCGGTGATTGTCGAGGTGGTCGACACCCCGGAGAAAATCAAGGCTATCATGCCTCGTATCGACGATATGATGTCCGGCGGCATGGTCACCCTGGAGAATGTGCACGTGATCCGTTACCGCAAAAATGAAAATTCCTGTAGCTGATCAGACAAACCCCCTGGTTTGCCGTCGAATACCTTACGCTGTTTGGTTTTGGAACGGGCCTCGGTAATAAAGGGCTGTCTGGAGTTTGTCTGCCGGTTAAAACGGGCGGAAGAGGGCTGACCTCTCCGCCCGTTTTTTTGTCGGGGATTGTAAACCGATCGGTGGAAAATGCGTCTTAAAGAAAAGAGCAAAGCATCAGGGGCGTTTTTCGCGAACCGGGACAGGCCCTGCGCGGGAAATCACCCGTCATCAACAGGCTCGGGCAAGGTTGGATAGTTCAGGGGCGCCGGGGAGGTCGGTTATGTTAAGGAAGGCATCACTATTGGCTATTGTGCTGGCGATTGCAGGCAGCGCCACCGCAAGTTTCGGCCAGCCCGCCGAAGGTCTTCACCAGTCGGAGCAGCTGGCCATGTCGGACACTCTGCAGTATTCTCTGGAAAACAATCCCGCCAACGAGGTCGCGCAGTGGGTCAACCCGGATACGGGGCATTCCGGTTCGGTGGTGCCGTTGCAGACTTATACCAACGAAGCAGGACAGCCGTGCCGTGAATTCGTTACCACCATCGTGATTGGGGGCCGAGAGGAGCAGGGCTTCGGAACAGCTTGCCGCCAGGCCGACGGTTCATGGCAGATTGTCGCGGACAGCAATGACGGTGTTCAGGACCCGCCCCCGCAAACCGACGTTTATGTAGTTTCGCCTCCGGCGTCTTATGCCTATGGGTACTATCCTTATTACCCGAGTGCCTATTACTACTATCCGTCGAGTTTTTACTATCCCTTCAATATCTATCTGAGCTTCAGTTACATTTATCGAAGCGGACATCTGCACTACGGGCTCTATTATCTGGATGGTCCACGCTTCCGCTATCGTCACCCGGTGCATATCCGTTCCCGGGTTTATATGGGGTCGCGTTTTTTCGAGCGTCACCGCTGGTATTACCGGCCGACCGAACATTACCGTCATCGCGTTTCCGTGCCGGCGCCGGCGCACAGGGAACGCTATGACCGGCGCCGGACATACCACAGGCAGGAGCCTGTAAGGCAGGCACCCCGCAGGTCCCCGGAGTTACGCCAGCCTGTTCAGCGTCGTGAGCCGAACATATACCGCTCGCCGGAGAGGCAGCAACGATCCGAGCAGCACCGCACTTCTTACCGCCGACCGGTCATCGCCCCGGATCAGGCGGGCACGGATAGGCATTATCGTACCCCGGTCAGGCAGCAGAACCAGGGCTCCCGCCAGAGCGGAATCGAGCAGCGTCAGCAAGGTTTCAAAGCCGAGCGGCGCAGCCCCCGAACCGATCAGCGTTCCCCTTCTGCCGGGCAGGAGCGCGCAACCCGGCAGGCAGAGCGTTCCGTCAACCGGACGCGTCAGCAGGGATCGGGCTCTCAGCCTGGTGGGTTTGGCGCCCGGCAGCGCAGCCGCTGAGAAAAAGGGGATGTCCCAGGATTTTTGCTTGTCATTTGTTGCGGCCGGCTGACCATCAGCCGGCCGTGCCGGTTTTTGTGCTTGTGTTGACATGCGATGGATAGATCAACATCAAAAAATCATCACCCCGTTTTTGCACGCTTTATCTGCCTGAAAAAACGTCACGGCCTGTCATTTTATCCGCATTTTATCTCTTTTGTTCATTGGTAACGGCCTGAATGTGGGGGTTTCATGCTGGCAGGGATATTGCTGTTTGCTTCCCTGAAGACGTCCAACGACCCCTTCCGGTTTTTTCTGTGTTACGAAAAGGAATCAGGCCTTGGCAACCAAACCCAAAATTCGTGAACTGCTCGACGAGAGCGCCTGCGCGCATAACAGCACCAGAAAGGCCGGTTGCCATGTGACGGTGCCCGGCGCCACCAGCGGCGGCTGCGCTTTTGAAGGGGCGCAGATAACGCTATTCCCCTATGCCGACGCCGCCCATCTGGTGCACGGCCCGATAACCTGCATCGGCGCTTCCTGGCAGACCCGCCTCAGCCATACGAGCTGGCCGGGGCGGGACATGACGCAGATGGGTCTCACCACCGGTGTCTGCAGCAACGACGTGGTTTTCGGCGGCGAGGCGAAGCTGCGGGCATCGATCGATTACATCGTAGCGCAGTACGCGCCTCAGGCGGTGTTTGTCTACAGTACCTGCGTTACGGCGATGATCGGCGACGACATTGACGCGGTCTGCCGACAGGCGCAGCAGGACCATGGCATACCCATGATACCGGTGCATGCTCCGGGCTTTGTCGGCAGCAAGAACCTTGGCAGCCGGCTGGCCGGCGAAGCGGTGCTGACCCATCTTGTCGGCACCCTTGAACCGGCGGAAATCACCCCTTTCGATATCAACCTGATCGGCGAATACAACGTCACCGGCGATATGTGGCAATATACTCCGCTGCTCGAAAAGCTCGGGATCCGGGTGCTTTCCACCCTCAGCGGTGACGGGCGGATAGCCCGTATCCGCACCGCCCATCGTGCTCGCCTCAATGTGCTGGTGTGTGCCAAGTCGCTGGTTTCGATGCCGCGCAAGATGCAGGAGCGTTACGGCATTCCTTTTATCTCCGTTTCGTTTTACGGCAAGCGCGACACAAGCGCCGCGATCCTGGCCATAGCCGAAGCGCTGGGGGATGCGGATCTGATCACCCGTACCAGGCAGCTCATTGCATGCGAAGAGGCCCGGTTGCAGGCGCGGCTGGCGCCCTTCCGGAAGATTTTTCATGGCAGAAAGGCTGTGTTGAATACCGGTGGCAACAAATCCTGGTCTATCGCTTCGGCTCTGCAGGACCTGGGTTTCGAAGTAGTGGCGACCTCGGTTCGCAAATCCACCGAGGCGGACAAGGAAAAGGCACGTCGGTATCTGGGAGAACAGGCGGTGCTGATGACTGATCCGGGCTCTCAGCAGGCCAGGATCATCGACGAAACCGGTGCCGACCTGCTGCTGGCCGGCGGGCGCAGCCTTTATACGGCTATCAAGAAAAAAATTGCCTTCGCCGATGTCAACCAGGAGAAAAAGAAAAGTTACGGCGGTTACCAAGGCTTGCTCAACCTTGCCGAGGATCTGAAGAACGCACTGGAAAATCCAGTGTTTAAAAATGTCGCACGGAGGGCCCCATGGGAGAACTGAACCGCCACAGAGAAAAACCGTTGGAAATCAACCCGATCCGCCTGTCACAGCCCATGGGTGCCGCCCTCGCGTTTCTCGGGGTCGACCGTTGCATGCCGCTGATGCACGGTGGCATGGGTTGCACTTCTTTTACGAAGGTGTTCTTTACACGCCATTTCTGTGAGCCGATCGCTATTCAGACCACCGCCGTCACCGACGTTGCCGCGGTGCTCGATGGCGGTGATGGCAGCATCGTCGAGGCGGTGCACAATATCACCAGAAAGGTCACCCCCAGCCTCATCGGGCTGCATTCCACCGGCATCACCGAAACCAAGGGGGACGATATCCGTGGCGCCGCCAAGCAGATCAAATTCCCCATCGTTCATGTGCACACTGCCGACTTTGAAGGCGGACTGGAGAGTGGATGGGGTAAAACCGTCACAGCCATGATCGAGCAGCTGGTGGAAGACCGGTCGGAGCTCCGGTCCGACAAAGTGGTATTGTTGCCGCATATTTCCATGCAGCCGATCGAGGTGGAAAAACTCAAGGAGTTTATCGGATCGTTCGGCCTGCAGGTCGTCGCTCTGCCGGATCTGTCCACCGCCCTGGATGGCCACCTGGGCCATAAACAGGGCGCCTTGAGCAGCGGCGGTGTCACCGTCGACGAGATCTTCTCCCTGGCGGAGGCCGGGGCGGTTATCTCTATCGGCGAGTCAGTGAAATTCAGCGCCGCGGCCCTGTTGAAGAAAAACCCCGCTATGCGGCATATGCACCTCGATCATGTGCAGGGGCTGGTGGCAACAGATAACCTGGTGGAAAAATTGATGGATTATGCCGGATTGCAACAGCCGTCACCAACGGTGGTACGCTGGCGCAAGCGTCTGCAGGACGTCATGCTCGACAGCCATTTTGCCCTGGGGCAGACCCGGATCATGGTCACTGGAGAACCTGATTTTCTGGCCGGTGCCTGTCAGTCCCTGACCGAGGCCGGGGCGCGTATCGGCCTCGTTCTGTCAAGCGTCGATTCGCCGCAGCTTGGTCGCATCGAAGCGGAACGGGTCGTGGTCGGAGATCTGGAGGACGCGGAAAAACTGCAGTCCGAATACGATCTTATCATCGGCAACTTCCACGCCGAAGCCCTTGCTCGCCGGTACGGCAAGGCTCTGGTGCCGCGGGGTTTCCCCTGCTGGGAGATGATCGGCAATCAATTGAAAAACGATCTTCTGTACGAAGGAGGTGCCTATTTTCTCTGCGAGGCGGCCAATGCCGCCGAGGCGATGCGAATGCAGCATCATGCCGTTTAGCTGATGTAATAATCGGCGTGCAGGTAATCGATAAGTGCCCGCGTTTGTTTGTTGACGTCTGTATCTGAAGCGCTTGCCCCTTGCCCTTTATCTTTCCCCTCCTGCGGGGTATAATCCGCTCCTCGAGTCATGATATCCGTCCGGAGGGGGGCGCTGCTTGCAAATTTTCCGAAAAAAACTGGGTTATATCCATGCCCTGCTGGAAATGATCGCATTTTCCCACTCGGTTTTTGCCTTTCCCTTTGCGTTGCTGGGCGCTCTGCTGGCGGTATTGGCCAGCGATCAATGGCCGACTCCCGGGCAACTGGGCTGGATTTGCGTGGCCATGGTCGGGGCCCGCTCCGGCGCCATGGGTCTCAACCGCATCATCGATGCCCGGCTCGATGCCGAAAACCCGCGCACCCGCGGACGCCATATCCCTGCCGGAAGGGTTTCGCGCCGCAGCGCCTGGTTGTTGGTCGCGGGATCCTTCGCCGCGTTTTTGGTAGCGGCCGGCATGCTCAATCCACTCTGTCTGACGCTGGCTCCGGCTGTTATCGCCCTGTTCGTTCTTTACCCCTACTGCAAACGATTTACCAGTCTGTGCCATGCGGTGCTGGGGATGTGCCTCGGCGCGGCCCCGGTCGGGGCGTGGATCGCCTTGCGTGGCGATGTGCGCTGGCCGGTAGTGCTGTTGGGGGGCGCCGTTTTGCTGTGGGTGGCGGGTTTCGATATTCTTTACGCGTTGCAGGACGAAGGGCACGATCGCCAGGTTGGTCTGCATTCGCTGCCGGTGCGCCTCGGCACGCGCCGCGCCCTGCAGCTGGCGCGTCTGCTCCATGCCCTGGTGCTGCCGCTGTTGCTCGGAGTCGCTGCCGGTGGCGGTTTGGGGGGATTTTTCTGTGCGGTGTGCTGGTGACGGCCGTTCTGCTGGCATGGGAACATTGTCTGGTGCGGGCGGATGATCTGAGCCGATTGAATCAGGCTTTTTTCACCATGAACGGGCTGATCAGCGTGTTGTTGTTTGTTTTTGCTCTTGGGGATGTTTTGATGCAGGTATGGAGGGCATAAGCCTCAATGTGGGGGCGCTGCCCGCGGTTTTTTCAGGGGCGCTGGGCGAGTGCCGGGGGCTTCTTGTGTCAGCCGGGCAGACAGGCCGTAAAATTGTTGGCAATCACAGGCCGCAGATGAGATGCGTGGTCGTTATTAAGGATTTTTGGCAGCACGGATGTTTCCATGGAAGGGGTTGTTTATATGCGGCAGATCCTTGTGGCCATAACCGGTGCTTCCGGCGCAGTGTACGGACTGCGGCTGGTTGAAGAACTGCTGGCGTCGCAATACCGTGTAACCCTGCTTTTGAGCCGCTCGGGAAGGCAGGTGGTGAAGCATGAAACCGGTCTCGATTGGCAGGGCAGCGTTGAAGAACGGCGGGAAAAAATGCGCAGGCATTTCGGTTGCGGCGAAGCCCTTGAGCATTACGATGAAAACGACATGTTCGCACCGCCTGCCAGCGGCTCCGCCGCACCGATGGCGATGGTGGTCATGCCCTGTTCCATGGGGACGGTCGGACGCCTGGCGGCCGGTATCAGCGGCAACCTCATCGAGCGTTCTGCCGACGTCGCTCTCAAGGAGGGGCACACGCTGCTGCTGGTGCCTCGCGAAACGCCGCTGTCGACCATCCATCTGCGTAACCTGCTGCACCTGTCCCGTGCCGGGGCGCGTATTGTGCCGGCGATGCCGGCCTTTTACGGGCAACCGCAAAGTATGGCGGAGCTGATCGATTTTATGGTCGGCAAGGTGCTCGACGGTCTCGGCATCGGTCACCGGTTGTTCCGGCGCTGGGGGATGACGCATCATGATGTCTCTGCCCGAAATCGCGGCAAAAGTCGATGCCGGCATGCGTCTCGGTGAAGCCGAGGCCGGTTTTTTGTTGCAGTGCCCGGATTTGCTGGCCGTTGGCCGATTGGCGGCTCTGGCCAACCATCGAATGCACGGCAACAGGGTGTACTTCAATGTCAACCGGCATATCAATTACACCAACCTGTGCGTGAACCGCTGTGCTTTCTGTGCCTTCCGGCGCGATGAAGGGGACGTGGACGGTTATAGTCTTGACCTCGAGGAAGTTGCGGCGCGGGCCGCAGCCGCAGCGGCCGCAGGAGCGACCGAGGTGCACGTGGTGGGAGGGCTGCATCCGCACCTGCCGCTGGAATTTTACGAAGAGATGCTGCGTACCATTCACAAGTCCGGCCCGGGTCTGCATATCAAGGCCTTTACCGCTGTGGAACTCGCGCATTTCGCTACCGTTGCGCAATTGCCGCTGGAAGAGGTTATCGACCGTCTGCGGGCGGCGGGGCTGCAATCCCTGCCCGGCGGCGGTGCCGAGATCTTTGCCGAACGGGCCAGGTTGCAACTCTGTCCGGAAAAAATTTCAGGCGATCGCTGGCTGGAGGTTATGGGCATGGTCCATCGGTCCGGCCTGCGTTCCAATGCCACCATGCTGTTTGGTCACCTGGAGACACCCGCCGAACGCATCGGGCATATGGCCCGCCTGCGCGCCCTGCAGGACGAAACGGGCGGATTCCAGGCCTTTGTGGCTTTGCCGTTTCAGGACAGGGCGACGCGGCTCGACGGGGTGCGGGGTCCGGGCGGGGTGGATATCCTCAAAACCCTGGCGGTGGCACGGCTGTTTCTCGACAATATTCCTCATATCAAGGCGTACTGGGTGATGCTTGGTGTCAAACTGGCCCAGGTGTCCCTCGCGTTTGGCGTCAACGATCTGGACGGCACGGTAGTGGAGGAGCAGATCGGCCACCGGGCCGGCGCCGTTTCGCCCCAGGCCTTGAGCCGGGAGGGCCTGGTGCGGCTGATCCGCAAAGCCGGCCGTATCCCGGTGGAGCGCGACAGCCTGTACCGGGAACTGAAGCGGGAGCCGGACGCATGTTGAAGACCATTGCCGGGAAGCTCGAAAGCGGCCGGGAACTCAATTGCCAGGACGCCCTGTTTCTGTTGCGCCGGGCCGACTTGTTGGAGGCAGGGCGGCTGGCCGCCGCCATGCGCCGCCGGTTGCATCCGCAGGGTCGCGTAACTTTTGTTGTCGACCGCAATGTCAATTACACCAACATTTGCGTGACCGGCTGCCGCTTCTGCGCCTTTTACCGGAAACCGGATCATGCCGATGCCTATCTGCTTTCCCACCAGGAGATACTCGACAAGGTTGCCGAACTGGCGGCCTCTGGCGGTACCCAGTTGCTGTTGCAGGGCGGCCTGCATCCCGAGTTGCGTATCGCGTGGTTCGAGGAGCTGTTTCGCAGCCTGCGGCGACATTTTCCGCAGGTGCAGATCCATTCCCTGTCCCCCGCGGAGGTAGTTCACCTGGCGGCGCAGTCGGAGTTGTCGGTGGAGACCTGCCTGCTGCGGCTGAAGGCGGCTGGCCTGGCCTCTCTGCCGGGCGGCGGCGCCGAGATTCTGGTCGACCGGGTGCGCCGGCGCGTCTCGCCGGACAAGATCAGCTGGCGCGTCTGGGTCGGGGTTATGGAAACGGCCCACCGTCTGGGCCTGCCGGGAACCGCGACCATGGTGTTCGGTATTGGAGAAACGGATGAAGACCTTGTTACTCACCTGTTGCGGGTTCGCGCTCTGCAGCAGCGTACCGGCGGCTTCAGCGCTTTTATCCCCTGGTCCTACCAGCCCGGCAATACCGAGCTCGGCGGCGAGCAAGCCACCGGCATGGACTACCTGCGGGTGCTGGCCGTTTCCCGTCTGGTGCTGCACAACATCCCCAATCTCCAGGCCAGCTGGGTCACCCAGGGCGGCAAAATGGCGCAGGTGGCGCTGTTCTTCGGCGCCAACGACCTGGGCGGCACCATGCTTGAGGAGAACGTCGTTGCCGCCGCTGGCGCCCGTTTTCGCCTCGACCGGGAGGAATTGCTCGCCCTGATACGGGAGGCCGGATTTATCCCGGCCCGGCGCACCACGGGCTACGACATTCTCGAAGAATACTTCTGAGGTCCGAGGTCCGAGGCCCGAGGCCCGAGGCCTGAGGTTCAAGGTTCAAGGTTCGAGGTTCGAGGTTCAAGGTTCAAGGTTCAAGGTTCAAGGTTCAAGGTTCAAGGTTCAAGGTTCAAGGTTCGAGGTTCGAGGTTCGAGGTTCGAGGTTCGAGGTTCGAGGTTCGAGGTTCGAGGTTCGAGGTTCGCGTAATGCGGGAGTGCAAAGTGGAAGGTTGAAAACTATCCTGATCTGCAAGTGACGGATGACAACGTCATTCTTGCACCCTCCCGCATTTTCCTATAGGTTATCGGTTTCGGATACTCATCTTACCCGGCAGGAGACCTCATGATTCCCTTGCGCAGAAATATCGCTGAAATGGCCGGCTACGTGCCCGGGTTTCAGCCCCGTGACGAGCATCGGTATATCAAGCTCAATACCAATGAAAATCCTTATCCGCCGTCGCCGAAGGTCATCGAAGCGATTCTCGCCGAAGTCGGCGACAATCTGCGCAAGTACCCCGATGCGGCCAGCCGCGCCGGTTGCGAGCAGGCTGCGCGCCTGTATGGTTTTGACCCCGATTGGGTCATCATGGCCAACGGTTCGGATGAGGTGCTCAATAATCTGATTCGTGCGTTTGCCAGCGAGGGAGACGAGATAGCCTACGTTCATCCGTCTTATTCCTATTACAGCACGCTGGCTGAAGTGCAGGGCGCCAGGGTGCGGACTTTTTTGCTCGATGAGGGATGGGCGCTGAAGGATTTCCCCGCGCGCTATGCCGGCAAACTGTTCTTTCTGGCCAATCCAAACGCGCCGCTGGGTTTCTGTTACCCTCAGGAGTTCATCGAGGCGTTGGCCGGGCGGATCGACGGGGTTCTGGTGATCGATGAAGCTTATGCCGATTTTGCCAGAGAGAATTCTCTGGACCTGGTGCGGCGTCTGCCCAACGTGGTGGTGACGCGTACCTTTTCCAAGAGCTATTCGCTGGCCGGCATGCGGCTGGGGATGGCCATCGCCCGACCGGAAGTGATCGCCGCACTGAACAAGATCCGCGACCACTACAATCTCGACCGGCTGGCGCAGGCGGCCTGTGTGGCGGCCCTCGCCGACCAGGACTATTTCCGCCAGTGTGTAACCAGAATCCGCGAAACCCGCGATTGGTTCTCCGCCGAGCTGCGGGTGCTGGGCTGGGAAGTGATTCCGTCCCATGGCAACTTCGTCTTTGCCACGCCGCCGGACCGCGATGCCAAGCGGATTTATGACAGCCTGTTCGAGCGGCGCATTCTGGTGCGTTATTTCAGCGATCCGATACTGTCCCACGGGCTGCGTATTTCCATCGGAACCCGCGAGGATATGGAAAAGACCCTGACGGCACTGGCCGAAATCGGTTGAGAAGGGCCGCTATGCAGCAATTGCCCTGGGCCGCGGAGGAGGTGGGCCAGCGTCTGCTGGCCTGGTACGGGACCCATGGCCGCCATCTGCCATGGCGCAGCACCCGCGATCCGTACCGCATCTGGCTGTCGGAAATCATGCTGCAGCAGACCGGGGTGACGACGGTAGTTCCCTACTACGAGAAATTTCTGGCGGCTTTCCCGGAGGTGCAGGCACTGGCTGCCGCATCCTTCGATCAGGTGCTGGAACTGTGGGCCGGGCTTGGCTATTACCGTCGCGCCCGGCACCTGCACGAGGCCGCGCGCAAGGTGGTCGCCGATTTCGGTGGACGGTTTCCGGAACAGCTCGAAGCCGTCATGGCTTTGCCAGGCGTTGGGCGCTCGACCGCTGGTGCCATCGTTTCCATCGCTTTTGATCGCAAGGCGCCGATTCTGGATGGCAATGTGCGGCGCGTGCTGTGCCGGTTGCTGGCCCTGCGGGGAAATCCCCGCTCCGGCCCGGTGGAAAAACAGCTCTGGCACTGGGCCGAAGTCTTCACCCCCGAGCACCATCCCCATGATTACGCTCAGGCCATCATGGACCTGGGGGCAACGGTCTGCATGCCGCGTTATCCCCGTTGCGAGACCTGCCCGCTGTCCGGCTTGTGCCAGGCTTTCTGGCGGGGTGAGCAGGATAACTTCCCCGAACGGGGAGAACGCAGAACCGTGCCGCTGGTGCAACAGGTGGCCCTGCTGATCGATTGCGGCGGGCGCTATCTGGTGCAGAAACGCCCCCTTGACGGAATGCTCGGCGGATTGTGGGAATTTCCGTCGGCCGCCGTGCCCGAGGGACGCACGGCCGACGAGGCGGCCCGACGGCTGATGGCTACTGAGGGGCTGGCTGGCGAGCCGGAACCGGCGGGAGCGATACGCCATGCCTACAGTCACTTTCGCGTGGAATTGTCTGTGTTTGCCTGTCGGGGGAGCGTCGGGACAATGGTTGCCGATGCGGAGCGCCGTTGGGTTACGCCGCGGCAACTTGCCGACCTGCCGCTGCACGGTTCACATAAAAAGGCCCTTGGTTTGCTTTGAGGGAAAAGCCTCTGGCATTATCGATTTCGCAGGATCCCCATGCCGCGCAAGTTTTGCCGGGCATCTGACCCATGGGGCCGGCAGGGCCGTCTGGCGCACAGCGCTGATTCACACAAACTACCAAGGAGTTTTCATGTCGTTGCCCCCCATCCTGACGGATGACGCGGCCATAGTCCGGCTGGTGCGGGACCTGCGGTCGGAACCTGTCATAGCCGTCGATCTCGAAGCGGACTCCCTGCATTCCTACCAGGAAAAGGTCTGTCTGCTGCAGATCTCCACCCCGACGCGGACGGTGCTGGTCGACCCGTTGGCCGTAAAAGACCTGTCGCCTTTGGCGCCGGTTCTTGCCGATCCCGCCATTGGCAAGATTTTCCACGCCGCGGATTACGATATTCGCTGCCTGTACCGCGATTTCGGCATGGAGGTTCGCGGTCTCTTCGACACCATGATCGCCAGCCAGATGCTCGGCGAGGAGCGTGTCGGCCTGGCCGACGTGCTGGCCAAACACCTCGACATTCATCTGGACAAGCGTTATCAGCGTGCCGACTGGTCCCAGCGCCCTCTCGAGGAAGGCATGGTCCGCTATGCCATGGAGGATACCTGTCATCTGCATCGTTTGGCGGCAATCCTCGAACAGCGGCTGCGGCAGATGGGGCGACTGAACTGGGCCGAGGAGGAATTTGCCCTGCTCGAACAGGTACGCCCTTCCGAAAACAGCGGCCCGCTGTTTTTACGGGTCAAGGGGGCGGGGTTGCTGGATCGCAGGCAACTCGCCGCGCTGGAGGAGCTGCTGCAGTGGCGCGACGGGGAAGCCTGCCGCCGCGACCGTCCCCCATTCAAAATCATCGGCAACAAGACACTGCTCGGATTTGCCCAGCGGCTGCCGCGCAATCTGCAGGATGCGGAAGGAATCGAAGGCTTTTCGGCCCGGCTGGCGGAGCGTTACGGTCGGGTGCTGCTGGGGGCGGTAGGCAAGGCCCTGGATATGCCCAGGGAACAGTGGCCGGTTTATCCGCGGGGCGAGCGCCGTGAGCGTGACCCTGCCCTGGAGGAGCGGCTCAAAAAACTGAAAACCGTGCGTGCCGACATGGCCGGCCAGCTTGCCATGGATCCCGGCATTCTGGTTAACAATGCACAGCTGGAAGCCCTGGCAAAAGAATGCCCGGTCAATGCGGCGCAGCTCGGTGAGTTGGGGATTCTCAAAAACTGGCAGCGGGAAGCTCTCGGCGATCAGCTTCTGGGAGCACTGATCACGACATGACAGGGGGGCAGGCGGCCGCTCTTGCCGCGGCGCTGTCCACAGCTGTTGAAAAGCCTGATGTGCCGGATTGAAGGCGTTTGGCGGGTTTTTCGAAGGTCGCGCGCGCGACGATTCACAGGCAATCCACAGGTTGCGGCGCGGCGTCGAGAACGGCCGGACAGGAAAGCCGCGGCCGCCCTCGACGTGGGGTCGAAAAGACCGGTCAGCGGGTCTTGCCCGGGATGCCTGCCTCGGTCATGGGGCGCGGGTCGAGGATGCGGGCCAGTTTCTCTTCTGGCAGCACCTGCTGCTCCATGGCGATTTCCCGCACCGTGCGGCCGCTGGCATAAGCCTGCTTGGCGATGTCCGCCGCCCGGTCGTAGCCGATGACCGGGGCCAGCGCCGTGCACATGGCCAGGCTCTGCTCCACCAGCGATTCGCAACGCCCGCGGTCGGCTTCCAGTCCGGTCAGGCAGCGCTTCGTGAACTCGGTGGCGGCGGCGGCCAGCAGGGCAATGGATTGCAGCAGGTTGTGGGCCATGAGGGGCATCATGACATTCAGCTCGAAGTTGCCGGACAAACCTCCCAGGGTGATGGCCGCATCGTTGCCGACCACCTGACCGCAGACCTGCATCAGGCTTTCGGCCATGACCGGGTTGACCTTGCCCGGCATGATCGAGCTGCCCGGCTGCACCGGTGGCAGCAACAGCTCACCGATGCCGCAGCGCGGTCCGCTGCCGAGCAGGCGGATGTCGTTGGCGATCTTGAACAGGGCGCAGGCGGTGCGTTTCAGGGCGCCGCTGGCTTCAACCAGCGCATCCTTGGCTGCCTGAGCCTCGAAGTGGTTGCTAGCTTCACGGAAGGCAAGTCCGGTTTCGTCCGCGATAGCCGCGATGACGCGAGAGGCGAATCGCGGGTGCGTGTTGAGGCCGGTGCCGACGGCGGTGCCGCCCAGGGCCAGCTCCAGCAGGTTCTCTGCGGCGTTTTCGATGCTGCGGATGGCCAGCGCCAGTTGCCGGGCATAGCCTGAAAAGACCTGGCCCAGCCGCACCGGCGTGGCATCCTGCAGGTGGGTGCGGCCGATTTTGATAATGTCGTTGAAGGCCAGGGCTTTTTCACCGAGGGCTTCCTGCATGCTGAACAGTGCCTTGACCAGGGTGGCGCGGGTTTCCAGCGCCGTGGCAATGTGGATGGCGGTCGGGATGACGTCATTGCTCGACTGGCCGAGGTTAACATGATCGTTGGGGTGTACCGCCCTTGATCCGACCGCCTTGCCCAGAATCTGCGCGGCGCGGTTGGCAATGACTTCGTTGGCATTCATGTTGGTGCTGGTGCCCGATCCGGTCTGAAAGATATCCAGCACGAAGTGTTCATCCAGTTCGCCGTTTATGACCTCGTCGGCGGCCTGCATGATGGCTTTGGCGCGTTGTTCGTCGAGCATGCCCAGTTCCAGATTGGCCTGGGCGGCATAGCGTTTGATGAGGCCCAGGGCGCGGATAAAAGGGCGCGAAAAACGCTGGCCGGAAATGGGGAAATTCACCAGTGCCCGTGCCGTCTGCGCACCGTAGAGGGCCGACGCGGGAACTTCCATGGTGCCCATGGAATCCTTTTCAATTCTCGTCGCAGTCATTATTATTGTCTCCATTGCAAGGCAGTCGTAACCGTAGCAGAACGGGATAGTGGCAATTTTGATGTTGAGAATAGACAACCGTTCGCAGTCTGTCAACGCTTGCGCCGCATCGCACACGGCTGCGTCCCGGTACCTGAAAAGCCATTTCAAGACAGGACCCCTATGAAGAATCTGGCACATTTCTTTTTTGAAGTCGGCATGCTCAAACGAACCCCCCGCACCGGATTTCAGTTTCTCGGTTCCGGCGCCGAATCGGTTGCAGAACATTCCTTTCGCACCGCGGTGATCGGATTCAGTCTGGCGCGTCTCGACGGACAGGCGGATGTCGGGCGGGTATTGCAGTTGTGCCTGTTTCACGATGTCCCCGAAGCGCGCCTCGGTGATCTCAATTATGTAAACAAGAAATATGTCCAGGCCAACGAGCAGGCCGCTGTCGATGATCTGGCGGCGAACCTGCCTTTTGGTGAAGAATACCGCCGGACCCTGGCGGAATTTTCCAATTGCCAGACGCGCGAGGCCCTTCTGGCTCATGATGCCGATCAGCTAGAAATGATCCTGGCCCTCAAAGAGTACAAGGATCTCGGCAATCGATACGCCGATGAATGGTACCCGTTTGCCGTGCGGCGCCTCAAAACCGACCTGGCGCGCAAACTGGCCGGGGATATCTGGTGCACCGATTCGACGCGCTGGTGGTTCGACGGCGATAGCGACTGGTGGGTCAATGGCCGCCACGGCGCAAATGCGGTTGACTGCCCTGATGATAAGTGCTAGATAAAAAGGCCCTTGCCGGGTGTTTTATCCGGAGCCTCCGGATGCACACTACCTTCGCCGATAGCGGGAGAGTCCCATGCTGGATCTGAAATTTGTGCGTGAAAATTTTGCTGAAGCCGAAACTCGGCTCGCAACCCGGGGCGGTGCCGTCGATCTGTCCACCTTTTCCGATCTGGATGCCCGTCGGCGCAATCTGCTGGGAGAGAGCGAAGCCCTCAAGGCCGAGAAGAACCAGGTATCGGCTCTTATCGGCAAAACCAGGGACAAGAGCCAGGTGCAGGGCGAGATCGCGCGCATGAAGGACGTGTCGGTGCGCATCAAGGATCTGGATGACGAGCTCAAACAGGTCGAAGACGAGTTGCGCAATCTGCTCATGACCCTGCCCAACCTGCCCCATGAGGAATGTCCCGTAGGGGCTTCCGAGGATGACAACGTCGAGGTCAGACGCTGGGGACAGTTGCCCGTATTCGATTTCGAGCCCCAGGCTCACTGGGATATCGGCGAACGGCTCGGCATTCTCGATTTCGAGCGGGCCGGCAAACTGACCGGCGCCCGCTTTGCTCTGTACAAAGGAGCCGGAGCGCGCCTGGAACGGGCGCTGATCAATTTCATGCTCGACCTGCACACCTGCGAGCACAAATATGTTGAAATTCTGCCGCCCTTTATGGTAAACAGGGACACCATGACGGGGACGGGACAACTCCCCAAGTTTGAGAGCGATCTTTTTCATCTGGACGATCCCGATTTTTTCCTGATCCCGACCGCCGAAGTGCCGGTGACCAATATTCACCGCGACGAGATTCTGGCGGATGGCGAACTGCCCCTGTGCTACGCGGCCTACACGCCCTGTTTCCGCAAGGAGGCCGGTTCCCACGGTCGCGATACCCGCGGACTGATCCGCCAGCACCAGTTCAACAAGGTCGAGCTGGTCAAGTTTGTACGCCCCGAAGACTCGGATCGGGAGCTGCTCAAGTTGCTGGACAATGCCGAAGAAGTCTTGCGCCGTCTGAATCTGCCCTATCGGGTGGTTGACCTGTGCACTGGCGATATCGGATTCTCTGCAGCGCGGACCTTCGATATCGAAGTGTGGTTGCCGGGCCAGCAGACTTACAGGGAGATATCTTCCTGTTCGAATTTTCGTGAATTTCAGGCCCGTCGCGCGGCAATTCGCTTCCGTCGCGAAGAAAAGGGCAAGCCTGAGTTGGTGCACACCCTCAACGGTTCCGGCTTGGCCGTGGGTCGCACGGTGGTAGCGATACTGGAAAATTACCAGCAACAGGACGGTTCGGTGCTTATACCCGAGGCGTTGCGCCCCTACATGGGCGGCATGGAAAGAATTGCCGGATAAGGTTGGACTCGATCCACGGAGGAGTGGCCGAGTGGTTTAAGGCGGCGGTCTTGAAAACCGTTGTGCGAAAGCACCGTGGGTTCGAATCCTACCTCCTCCGCCAAAACAATACCGCAAAGAATTACAAGGATTCGAAGCGGAGCGAGCGCTGACCCAATGTCAGAAAAGCGGACAGGACGTCCGCGTCAGCGAGTGCAGGGGAGCCTACGCAGGAGCCCGCGTGATGTGGGTGACAGAGTGGGCGAATCCTACCTCCTCCGCCATATAAACATAGTATAAGATCGTTGTATGGGATGGCATATCCCACACGGCAGCTCAATAGAGCGTAATCGAAGAAGCAATACGGAGAGGTGGCCGAGTCGGCTGAAGGCGCTCGCCTGCTAAGCGAGTGTACGGGGTAAACCCGTACCGAGGGTTCGAATCCCTCCCTCTCCGCCATTTAATATGCCAAAAAAATAATGCCGACATGGTAAAAAAAGTTGACAAACAAAGCCAAATCGGCGATAAAAGCACCTCTTGAACACGCGCCACTAGCTCAGCTGGATAGAGCGTCTGACTACGGATCAGAAGGCCGGGAGTTCGAATCTCTCGTGGCGCGCCATTTAACAAATACCGACCCCGTGGATCTTGATCACGAGCAAGACAGGGGCTTTATGCAAGAGGCCCTGGTGGAGGCCTCAACCGCCGCAAGGCTGGGTGAGGTTCCCGTCGGGGCTGTTGTCGTTAAGGACGGCGAAATTATCGGGCGCGGGCACAACCTGCGGGAAACCAGCAACGATCCCACCACCCACGCCGAGATGATCGCCATCCGGCAGGCGGCCGCGGCGCTCGGCTCCTGGCGGCTGATTGGTTGTACCATGTATGTAACACTGGAACCCTGTGTTATGTGCATGGGAGCCATCATCCTGGCCCGCATTCCGCGATTGGTGTTCGGCTGTCGCGACCCGCGCGTCGGCGCCGTCGGTTCGGTTTTCGATTTTTCGCAGGACGAGCGTTTCAATCATCGGGTCGCGGTTACCGAAGGCGTACTTAAACAGCAATGCGGCGAGATGCTGAGCGGTTTTTTTCGGCAATTGCGGGCCGAAAAAAAGCAGCGCAGGCAACAGGACGCCGAAGGCGATCCGTTCAATCCCGAAAAGTAGCAACAAATAGCGGAGGGGTGTCCGAGAGGTCGAAGGTGACAGACTCGAAATCTGTTGTACCGCAAGGTACCGTGGGTTCGAATCCCACCCCCTCCGCCATTTTTATAGCAAAGGCCCGGCCGTTAACGGCTGGGCCTTTGCTTTTTTTGTTCCTGGAATTGCCGCTCAAGCTTTACGACAATCTGCACTTCTTCCTCACTCTGGTCAAGCACGGGGTGGCCGACAAACTCAACCCTCATCCATCCCGCTTCGCAGCTTTTTCCGCATAAACCCGTCTACAAGTGATAATCCCCCGCTGCTTCCGGCTGATAAATTATCTCCTCGATTCGAATGGTTTTATTGCCGGCACGAACTTTCCATTCAATAACATCTCCCACGGTGTAGCCGAGCAACGCTGTTCCTATTTGCGAGGTTACTGAAATTCGGCCTTCGGAAAAATTGGCCTTATTGGGAAAAACCAGGGTTGTAATCGTCTCCTGGCCGGTGTCCAGGTCCCTGAATCTGATCCGGGAGTTGAGGGTGACGACATTGGACGGGACCTCCCTTTGGTCGACGATTTTGCATTTGTCCAACTCCTCCTCAAGGCTGTTCAAATCGTCTCGGTCACGGACGCCACTGCGTTTCATGCCATCGATCAGTTCTTCGAGTTTCTCGTAGTCTGTTTCGGTGATATAGATCATTCTCTTTTTCATGATGGTTTCTCCATAAGTAAAAGTGTTTTGCTGGTTACTGAAAATTTGATTGGAGGCCAGGATCCAGATGAACGATTCGACAAAACCTGAAGGGACTTCAGTCCCCGGAGACGAAAATAATCCGCAGGATGCCGATGCTGGCCGCGAGAATGCGAGCAAGAAAAACCAGAATTGGAGCCACCAACATGGACAGAAGCCCCTGTTCCGGCGTTGGTTCGGCCAACATTGCGCTTTCCTTTATAAAGTGCAGACACAAAGAAAAAGGCCACAGACTGTGAAAGTCTGTGGCCTGGCGAAAATGAGTCTTGGGAAAAATGAACGCTAGATCAAAATAATGCAGCGCGCCCCAAGTTGCCCACTGCCGGCCTGCAGTGCGCTAAGGGGGTGGATGTAAATATAAGTTTCTTTTTCCGCATAATATTCAGTTTCATGCTACAATGATATCAGAACCGCATGGTGTTTTCAATATGATTAAAATGAAGGAAAGGGGGTCCGTTTAATACAGGACCTTCCGAGTTTACATCGCACGGTACCGTGGGAATCCTCCCGCTCTGTTTTTTCCGATCTTCTTTTCTGGAACGGATTTCGAAGACGCATCGAGACTCGATTTCGAGATGGCACTGGACCGGTTGCTTATCGCTTTTATTCTGATAGTTTTAATGGCAGCAAGCCCCTGTCAACCGTTGACTGTCAACAGTCCCTTGTCTTCTCTTCGCGGCGGATTCCGACCACCGGCAGAGTGAGAGTGGTGGTTGACTGGTGATGTTTATAGCGGCGAATGATTGCCCGGGGCGCGGGATGGTGTTGATGACGTCTTGGAAATATTGAAGATAAATTCTGCCAGCACCACACTGCATAAACTCAAAGGAGAATGCCATGAAAATTAATGGAACGGTTATTTTTCTTGTCTTTGGTTTTTTAATTGTAACGACTGCATTGGCAGCGCAATCCAGCGACTCTCAAGCCACGGCAAAAAAAGAAGAGACCCCCTTGACCTTGATAACAAAAACACCTGAAGAAGGATTTCAACTTGCTGTGAAACTTTCCAGGAAAGGAGTAACCACAACACAAAAAGACAAAAATGTTCTATTTATGCTTAGAGAGGTCTATTCACGAGATCCTGATGCCTTGATCGCATGTTCGCAGGTAATAGCTATCAATTTTCAGACGGTTGCGGCAGCAAACAACTATTGGCGTGATCAAAAATAAAGAATATTTACAAAAAATAACTTTTTTAGTCCGCTTCAGGTCATCTTGAATCTTGGGGCGTAGTTTATGAAAAGAGATAGACTCGTATCCATCCGGAAACTCCGGATGGATACATCGTGGTTTTCATATGGGAAACGAGCTATTTTTCGTTGTGGCAAGGAAATCAAGGGGTTGCGAGGAGGCGTACATCGGTACGCCGCACAAGCAAGCCTGCGGATTGACGCCGCCACGGCGGAAAAAAGCCGTTTCCGGATGAAAACTAGACTCGATAAACTTTTTCCAGTTTATCAGGGGAATGGCTGCTGGCGGGATGCAGGCATTCTGCACTGACATCGGTCGTAGCAGCTCAACAAAGGAGAAAAGGCATGTTTTGTTTTCAATGTCAGGAAACGGCAAAAAATCAGGGCTGCACCATAAAGGGTGTTTGCGGCAAGCCTGAAACAACTGCCGATCTTCAGGACCTGCTTATTTTTGTCTGTAAAGGCATTGCGGTTTATGCGGAGGCGTTGAAACAGCAGGGCCCTGTGGATAAGGATGCGGGACGTTTTTTGTGTCAGGCTCTTTTCACGACCATTACCAATGTAGCCTGGGCCGATGACGCCATTATTGCTCGCATCGAGGAAGCGCTAGAGGTTCGAGGCCGTCTCAAGTCCAGGCTCGGTGACAACGTGCCCGACAATCTGCCTGAATGTGCCACCTGGACGCCGCGGGACCGGTCCGACCTGCAGTCCAAGGCTCAATCCGAAACGGTACGGATCACCGCGGCGCAGAACCAGGATGTGCGCTCCTTGCGGGAACTGTTAATCATCGGCTGTAAAGGCATTGCAGCCTATGCCGATCATGCGGCTGTTCTGGGTCATGAAAAGGAAGAGATTTACGGTTTTTTGATGGAGGCTCTGGCCTCTACCACCAGCGACCTTTCCACCGATGACATGGTGGCCATGGTCCTGAAAGCAGGGGAATTCGCTGTTACCACCATGGCGCTTCTGGACGAGGCCAATACCAAAGCCTACGGCAATCCGGAAATTACCGAGGTCAACATCGGAGTTCGAGGCAACCCCGGGATTCTCATCTCAGGGCATGATCTGAAGGATATGGAGGAGTTGCTAAAGCAGACGGAAGGCACTGGTGTGGATGTCTACACCCATGGCGAAATGCTTCCCGCCAATTACTATCCTGCCTTCAAGAAATACGAACATTTCGTGGGCAATTATGGTGGTTCCTGGTGGCAGCAGGCCAGCGAATTCGAATCCTTCAATGGCCCCATTCTGATGACTACCAACTGTTTGGTACCCCTGAAAGCCGACAGCACCTATCTGGGGCGGCTTTATACCACCGGCGTTGTCAGTTATCCGGGTGCGGCGCATATCCCGGAGCGTGTCGCAGGGGGCGCCAAGGATTTTTCCGCCCTGGTTGCACAGGCGAAGAATTGCTCGGCTCCGGTTGAAATCGAAACCGGCTCCATTGTCGGCGGCTTCGCTCACAATCAGGTGCTGGCTCTTGCCGACAAGGTGGTGGAGGCTGTCAAGTCGGGCGCCATCAAGCGATTTGTGGTTATGGCCGGCTGTGACGGTCGCCAGAAGTCGCGTAGCTACTACACGGAAGTAGCGGAGAATTTGCCGAAGGATACCATCATTCTCACCGCTGGCTGCGCCAAATACCGTTACAATAAACTCAATCTTGGTGACATTGGTGGTATTCCACGCGTTCTGGATGCCGGGCAGTGCAACGACTCTTACTCTCTGGCGGTGATCGCGCTGAAACTCAAGGAGGTTTTCGGCCTGGACGATATCAATGAACTGCCTGTCTCCTACGATATCGCCTGGTACGAGCAGAAGGCTGTCGCGGTGCTGTTGGCTTTGCTGGCGCTTGGTGTGAAGGGGATTCGTCTCGGACCGACGTTGCCGGCCTTCCTTTCACCCAACGTCGCCAAGGTGTTGGTGGAGAATTTTGGCATTAAACCCATTGGCACTGTTGAGGACGATATCAATGCCATGCTGGCAGGTCAATAAGCCTCTGCAGGTAGCGCCGGGGGCGGCCCTAGCTCCGCGGGCCGCCCCCGGCGCGAAAAGGCGCATCACACAGGCGCTGCAATCGATCGAAACGGTGTGCTTTTTCGAAAAACCCGGCCTTTCTTGTTCCCCATATCGATAGCTATTCGGTAGCACCAAAATTGGTAAGCGCATTCAGTCAGGAGACGGGAAATGTCCGAATCGCAAGATGTTTTCGAGCAGAGTTTGTTGTCTGAAACCATAGGCAGCATCGTCGCTGATGATTATCGTGCCGCCAACATTTTTGACAGGTACAGGATCGATTTCTGTTGCGGTGGCAATGTGCCCCTGGCGGAAGCCTGCCGGAACCAGGGGATTGATCCGGATTTAATCATTAAGGAAATTGCCGCACTGGGGAAATCTATGGCCGACCGTGGTAAAAACCATGGTCAATGGCCCCTTCCCCTGCTCATCGACTATATTGTGAATATCCATCATGTCTACATCAATGAGCATGGTCCGCAGCTTCTCGTCCACACACAAAAAATTGTTGAAGTCCACGGTGAGCGTCATCCGGAATTAAAGCAGATCGCCACTATTTTCAAAGGATTAATGGACGACCTGAAGAAGCACCTGCGCGATGAGGAAGAACGTTTTTTCCCGGCTTTCAAAAACCTTTACGGAGCACAAAAGGACGAGATCGCCTCCTTAAAGCTGAATGATGTTCGCACCGGTCTTGCGAGATTGCGCAGCGAACATGAAACCGCCGGCGATGCAATCCATGCCATTCGCCGTCTTTCGGGCGATTTTCTACTGCCGGGCGACGCTTGCAATACCTACGCCGTCGCCTATCAGGGGCTGGAAGCCTTCGAGAAGGACCTCCACCAGCATGTGCATCTGGAAAACAATATAGTTTTTCCGAAAGTGGATCAGTTTCTTAAGGACAGCGGTTGAAAAACGACCGCCAGAAAATGTTTTTGATTGCGCATAACGAAAAATCCGCGTCCAGATGACGATAACCGTGATTTAAGGGAGGCATCATCATGCAAAAGAGAAGGATCAAAGATCGGATTTTCTGGCTGGGGGCCGTGGATTGGGACCGGCGCCTGTTCGATTCTCTCATCCCCCTCCCGGACGGCACCAGTTATAACGCCTACCTCATTGAAGGAAGTGAGAAAACCGTCCTTCTGGACACGGTCGATCCGCCCATGGCCGACGAACTCATGGCGCAGCTTGAAGGGGTTGCCAGAATCGACTACATCATCTCCCACCACGCGGAGCAGGATCATTCCGGAACGATCCCCCGGGTTCTCGAAAAGTATCCCGAGGCCAGGCTCGTCTCGACGCCAAAGGCCAAAGAGCTGCTTAGCGATCTTCTGCAGATATCCGATGCCTCCTTCAAGACGGTCGAAGACGGTGAGACCCTGTCCCTCGGCGACAAGACGCTGAAGTTTATGCATACCCCCTGGGTCCACTGGCCGGAGACGATGGTCACTTATCTGGAAGAGGACAGGATCCTGTTCAGTTGCGATTTCCTGGGGTCCCACATCGCCACGAACGAGCTTTTTGTGACGGATGAATGCCGTGTCTACGAGGCTGCCAAGCGGTATTTCGCCGAGATCATGATGCCTTTCAGGAGCATGATCCAGAAAAACCTGGAAAAACTCGCCCCTCTCGACATCGAGATGATCGCTCCCAGCCATGGTCAGATCTACTCGCGCCCGGCATTCATTATGGATGCCTACCATGATTGGGTATCGGGGGCTCCCAAAAATATGGTGGTTCTGCCTTATGTATCCATGCACGAGAGCACCAGGCGGATGGCAGAACATCTTACCGCGGCACTTTCGGAGCAAGGCGTCAAGGTCGAACTGTTCAACCTGGCGATTGCGGACATCGGAAAGCTGGCCATGACGCTGGTGGATGCAGGCACCATTGTGGTCGGAACCCCGACCGTTCTGGCCGGACCGCATCCTTATGCAGCGTATGCCACGTTTTTGGCCAACGCCCTGAAACCCAGGGCAAAGCTTCTGTCCATCATCGGATCCTACAGCTGGGGAGGGAAGACCGTGGAGGTTCTTGCGGGGATGATTCCCAATCTCAAGGTCGAAGTGCTGGATCCTGTCCTCTGCAAGGGGCTTCCGACACCTGCCACTTTCAAGGCGCTGGATGAAATGGCCGTCACGATTGCCCGGAAACATAAAGACCTCGGCTTTGCCTGACGGCAAAAGGGGGGGAGCTTTCGCCGGATGGCATGGTTGCCGCTCCAGGTCTGGCGGATATGGTTCCGCACAACATCCGCCCGTCCCGGGGGGATAACAGGCCAGGGTTTTTCCCGAAAGGGGTCGCCTCCTTTTGGCCCATGATTTGTTCTGAAGAAGCAAAAAGGCTCCTCGAAGAAAGGAGCCTTTTTGCTCGAAACTGGAAATAAGGGAGATGCCATCCGGAAATTCCGGATCAAACCAGGATTATCTGGCGAGTTCCGGCTCCATTCTGGCCCAGTTCTCATTGGCCTTGCGGAGGTTTTCGGCCTTGTTCTCCTCGAACATCTGTTTGACCTCATTGGTGTATTGGAGCACCAGTCGGCCGTCGATAATTTCCCAGGTGTCGATTTCCACGGGAAACAGAACACCGATGGAAACGCCGAAAGCGCAGTAGCCACCGAAGGCGGGCATATATTTTTCCGGCTGTTTTTCGAACGCCGTCCTGTTTTCTTCCGAGGAGAAGGCGAATTTGTAGCCGCTGTTCTCGGCCAGGATCGCGGGATTGCCTTTCACGGCTTTGCCGGCCGTATGAAAGGCTACCGGATCGTAACCCTGAAGCGCGATTTTGCCATGGGGGTCAGCGTTGAGAATTCGGGACATAGCACAATCCTTTCCTTGCGAAATAGAACGTCCGGGAACATTTCCTCCCGCCACGTCAGTGGATGAGGCGTGGGTGGGGAGCCGACTTTGCCAGCATTGTGGCAGAATGCGTTATGTTGTTCAATAAATTTCGGGTCGCGTAAAATAGGGTCGTGGCCCCATTTTATTCGGCGGGTCGTTGTCGGGGACTGGCCAGCGACGGCAAACCGGTTAAAATTAAAGCCAGCAGGTGATTCATGAAAAGTATGCCCCGTGTTTTCCTTTTGTCGAGGTCGCGATGAATATCCTGATGGTCACCAATACCTTTACCCCCCATGTCGGCGGTGTGGCTCGCAGCGTGCAGAGTTATTGCGACGCTTTCCGTCAGCAGGGACACCGGGTTCTCGTCATCGCGCCGCAATTTGCAGGCGCCCCGGCAGAGGAAACGGATGTGTTGCGATTCCCCGCAGTCGAACATTTTCATGGCAGCGATTTTTCGGTTCCCCTGCCGGCACCGGTCGGCCTGCAACGTACCCTCGACGCCTTCGCTCCCGACATCGTTCATTCGCATCATCCGTTCCTGCTGGGCGATACGGCCCTGCGCACAGCTGCCCAGCGGCACTTGCCGATTCTGTTTACCCACCACACCATGTATGAACGCTATACCCATTATCTGCCCCTCGACTCCGAGCGGGTGCGCCGCTTTGTCATGGAACTGGCGGTCGGCTATTGCAATCTGTGCGACGCCGTGGTGGCGCCAAGCACCACCCTGGCCGACTGCCTGCGCCATCGAGGAGTGCAGCGTCCTGTCGAGGTTATTCCAACCGGCATCGACCCCGAACCCTTTGCCGCCGCCGATGGCATGGCATTTCGCCGTGCCGTGGGGATCCCGGAGGATGCCTTTGTCGTCGGGTATGTGGGGCGGCTGTCCGCGGAAAAGAACCTCGGTTTTCTGGCGCAGGCGGTTGCCCGTTTTTTGCGGAAGCACCATCGGGCCAGGTTTCTTATAGCCGGTGAAGGGGCTTGCAAGCAGCAGATCGAAGGGATGTTCTCCGAGCAAGGCCTGCGCGATCGGCTGCACATGCTCGGTGTGCTGGATCGTTCGCAGCTGACTGCTGCCTACCGGGCTTTGGATGTTTTCGTATTCGCCTCCCAGAGCGAGACGCAGGGCATGGTTCTGGCGGAAGCGATGGCGGCCGCCACGCCGGTGGTTGCCGTGGCCGCATCCGGCGTGCGGGATATCGTGCGGGATGGTTTCAATGGACGGTTGCTGCCCAGGGAGAATCTCGGGGATTTTGTCGGGGCATTACAGGGGGTGCTGGAGCTTTCCGCGGTGGAGCGGCTAGAACTGCAGCAGGGGGCACTTGAGACCTCCCGGGAATTCAGCATGGCCCGCAGCGCCGACCGCATGCTGGCTCTTTACCAACGCCTGCTGCAACATCACGGCAAGGCTTCGCCGGAGCAAAGTCGCTGGGGCGCCGCCTGTCATCGCCTGGAAGAGGAATGGAAGATCCTGTCGAATATTACCCGTGCCCTGGGCGAGGCTCTGAGCGCGGAGGCCGAATTGCAGGTAAGAGAAACCAGCGAATGATGCCATCTGCTACCTGGCGGGCTCGCCTGCTGGGCGCCGCCGGTGCTGTGTTGCTGCGCCTCTGGTGTTGTACCTGGCGGCGCCGCGCCATCGGCGTGGAGCATCTCGATGGCTGCATCGTCGGCAGGCGGCGCACGCTGGTGCTGTTCTGGCACGGCAGTTATGTTCCGCTGTTCGCCCTGTTGCGGGGCAAAAATGCCTGCATTCTGACCAATCGTTCGCTGCGTGGTCAGGTGATAGCGCAGATAAGCCGCAGGTTCGGTTTCGCCACCGTGGAGTTGCCTGATGAGCATGGCCGGCGTTTCCTGGCGGCATTGCGCAACGCCCTGGAAGAACATGCCGTATGGGGAACGGCCGCCGATGGTCCGCTGGGTCCCCTGTATCAGATCAAGCCGGCATTGCTGAGTCTGGCGGCGCACTTCGGCTTTTCTATTCAGCTGGTCGGAGTGGCCGCCCGCCCGGCATGGTGCCTTAACCATCGCTGGGACCGCATGCTGCTGCCGCTGCCCTTTGCCCGGATCGGCCTGGTGATCAGTGAACCGATGTGTCTGCCGGCGACGCTCGACAAGGACGGCGCGGCACGTCAGGCCGCATTGCTGGATGAGGCCATGCAAAGGTACGCACGACAGGCCATGGACCTGATCGGATGAGGTATGAACCCGACAGCATCTGCCTGGAGGAGTCAAGATGGAAACCCAGCCGAAAACCGTCAGCGAGTATCTGATCCGCCGGTTGGCCGATTACGGCGTTGAGCACATCTTCGGCGTACCGGGTGATTACGTTCTGCAGTTTTTCCAGCAACTTGAAAACAGCCCATTGCGGGTGATCAATACCTGTGACGAGCAGGGGGCCGGCTTTGCCGCCGATGCCTATGCCCGCCTGCGCGGTCTCGGTGTGGTCTGCGTTACTTATTGCGTTGGCGGGCTCAAGATCGTCAACAGTACCGCCCAGGCATTTGCCGAGAAGTCACCATTGGTGGTGATCAGCGGCGCGCCAGGGCTCAGTGAACGCTGGCGCAACCCCTTGCTGCACCACAAGGTGCGCGATTTCGATACGCAACTGCAGATTTTCCGGCAACTCACCGTGGCCGCAACCGATCTTACCGAGGTGGAGAACGGCTGTTGCGAGATCGATCGGGTGCTGGCCGCCGCAGTGCGCTACAAGCGGCCGGTCTACATCGAGTTGCCACGCGACCTCACCACGGCGACTTGCAGTTGCCCGCGAGACCCGATGCCGCCACCAGAAGCAAGTGACCCGCAGGCATTGCGCGAAGCTCTTGACGAAGCCGTCAGGCGCATAACCCGGGCTTGCCGTCCGGTTCTGATTGCCGGCATCGAGATTCAGCGTTTTGGCCTGCAGCAGTCTTTTTTAGAGTTTGTCCATAAGACAGGCATCCCCTTTGCCACCACTCCCCTGAGCAAATCGACTTTGTCCGAAGACCATCCTCTGTTTCTCGGGGTCTATGCAGGGGCCGTCGGCAAGGAAGAGACCCGCCAGGCGGTGGAAAACAGCGACTGCCTGATCATGCTCGGCGCCTTCATGACCGATGTAAACCTGGGCATCTTCACTGCCAGGCTCGATCAGGCCCTGACAATTTCCTCTGCCAGTGACGGCAGTTGCATGGCGTTTCATCGCTATCCGGATGTTTTTCTGACAGATTTTCTACAGGGACTGTGCGATGCCGACATTGTTGCGCTGAGCGGGAGAGTGCCGGTCGATCGGCCGAAACTGGAGCCTTCGCCGGCATTCGAAACGCGGGATGAGCCCATCACCATCCGTCGTCTGTTCGTCTGCCTGGAAACCGTTATCGACGGCCGCATGGTGTTGCTGGCCGATCCCGGTGAGGCGATGTTCGCGGCCATCGACCTGACCATTCGCCATCCGGCCGTTTTTCTCGCTCCGGCCTACTACACCTCCATGGGATTCGCCGTGCCGGGTGCCATCGGTGCACAGTTGGCCCGACCCGATCTGCGACCGCTGGTGCTGGTTGGCGACGGCGCTTTCCAGATGACTGGCATGGAGATCTCCACCGCCGCCCGCTTCGGCCTGTCGCCTATCGTGGTGGTGCTGAACAATAGCGGCTACGGCACCGAGCGGCCGATGACCGATGGCGGATTCAACGACATCCCCGCCTGGCGTTACAGCCGGCTTCCAGAAGCGATCGGATCCGGGCTGGGTTTTGAGGTTTTCACCGAAACCCAATTTGCAGAGGCTCTCAAAGCGGCTCTGGACAACAGTCTGGTGCCTACTGTCATTGATGTGCATCTCGATGCAAACGATCACTCGCCGGCGTTAAAACGCCTGACCGATGCCTTGGGTGCGAAGGTCAGGGCTTCGGCGAAGCTTTCAGAATAGCCTTATTGCGGCGTGTCGCGGGTGAAGCGCAACAAAGGGGCAACCGGCGCTGCCGGGTTGCCCCTTTGTTCAGCATGATGTGCCGGGTATGACGGGCGGGGGTTACAGGCCCTTTTTTTCGAACCAGCGGAACAGGGCCAGCGCGCCGAGCGCCAGCACCACGATAATGACCCAGGGATGGATGCCGGTTACATCGGCAAGGGTGATCTTACCCAGGTCGCCCCAGCTCAGGACGGTTTTTTTCATGGCAGGGTAGGCTTCGGCGTAAAGTCCGGCGCCGGCCAGCATGCCGAGAATGCCCCACAGGGCATCCCAGCGGCCTTCGCCCAGGGCCCCCAGCGAGGTGCCGGGACAATAGCCGACCATCCCCCAGCCGATGCCGAAGATCAGGCCGCCAATGATGTTGGCGCCCAGCACGGCGCCCTTGATGTTGAAGGCTACCAGGCCGAAATCGTTAAGCAGGTGAATGCCGACCATGCCGACGATGACGGTGGACAGCATGAACTTGACGATGGTCATATCCTGCAGCCGCAGGGCGCCAAGCTGCTTGTCGTAGCGCAGCACCCGCCCTTTTTGCAGCAGGAAGCCAAACAGAATACCGGTTATCAGGCCGATGATAAGGGTTTTCATGACTTGCCACCTCCTTTGAAGATCTGTCTGGCCGTAAACAGCCCGCCAATGAAAAAACAGACCAGAGAGATGTAGCCACTCACTGCCAGTTGCATGGTGCCGCTCAGGCCATGTCCGCTTGGACAGCCGCCGGCCATGCGGGCCCCGAACATCAGGATCGCGCCGCCGATAAAGGCGACAGCGGCACGCTTGCCGCCGCTTCTGGCGCCGAAGTGCGCGGCCCACATGTCCGGTACCGCCTGCAGACGGAAGGAGCCGGAACTGAGCGCCGCAATCAGGGCGCCGATGAAAATGCCGACAACGAACATCCACTGCCAGTCGACGACAGGTGCTGTCTTGATGAAATACGCCGTGTTCTCAACCCGTTCAGGCATAAACAGCTTCTCGATCATGCCGGCGGCGCGGACGAAGGTTGTCGAGGCACCAAAGTACTTTCCCGCCACCCATACCGAAAGAACACTGACGACACCGGTCAGCGCCCCCGCGACGTAAGGGTTCCAACTGCCCTGATCCATCTGTTTCATTCGCTTTTCCTCCTTGTGGTGGGGTGAAGGTCATCGTGCTTGTTTACCGGAAGCCGCGCTTGCGGAGAAGTGCTCTTTTTTATCTTTCAGCAGCGCGTGCCAGCCGCCCACGATGTCGGGGCGGGGCGGGGCTTCCCCGGTGTGGCCGGCCAGTTGCGCCACCATCGCCGGAGGCACCAGCTCTCCCCGGCAGACAAAGGCGGCCCGCGCCAGGGATACGGCGTGCAGGGTGCCGGGTGTTTCAAACCGTTGCTCCATATAGAGATATTTGTCATCCCAGGTGATGATGCGGGTCGCGATGTCAAATCTGGACAATGGAGCGACAGGCCGGATAAAGGTGATTTCCGTGGCATTGAGCACCGGCAGCCAACGTCGTTTCAGCAGCGGTCCGATCATCTTCATGCGCGCCAGATGTTCGATCCGGGCGATGTCGAGCAGGCTGAAATAGCGGCCGTTGGTCAGGTGCAGGTTGATATCGCAGTCCGTCGGCAAGGCGCGGAAGGGCCGGCGGAAGGTTTCCGTAAGGGCCGTTTTGCGGCGAAGAAACCATACCCGCAGGATCATCCAGATCAGGCGAAAATAGAGGTTCATAAATTATTTTCCGTTGGTTGTGTATCCCGGATCGGTTGAACGATGTAGGTAAAGCATAACCAGCCCAGGGGCTTCAGGCAAGTTCATTATATGCTTGCAATGGCCTGTGAAAGCCTGATTTTTTACTTCAGTTGCTTATCGGGTTTACTCTATCATGGAATCGTCATCGTTTCAGACAGGCCATCCCCCCTGGCGGGGAGCGCGTCGGTCGGGTGTTTTAACAAGACATGGAGTTGACCATGGTCCGGTCCAGAAATCCGCAAGGCCCCGCAGAAAAAGGTTGTCAACCTTCACTTGACGGCACTGCCAGCAGCCCGGGCGGGCAGCAATTGTTCGATGAACTCATTCGTCTGGCACCGGATCCGGTTTTCTTCAAATACGCCGATGGCACCTATCAGCGATGCAATGCCGCCTTCGAGCGCTTGCTTGGTCTGGAATATAAACAGATCGTCGGCAAAACCGACAGGGATTTATTTTTACCCCCCATCGCTCATGTCAACCGCCACAACGACACCCTCCTGCTTCGGGAAAAGATCCCCTGTCATCAGTACGAAACCAGCATCGTCAGTTATGAAGGCCGCCGCCGCGAGGTCATCATTCAGATTGCACCGTTGCGACTGGAGGACAACACGGCCGGAATTCTCGGCATCATCAGGGATGTGACCGAGCGCCGGCGGGCCGAAGCGGCGCTGCATGAACGCCAGGACCTGTTGCACCGCATCACCGACAACATGCTCGATCTGGTCAGTGAAGCCGATGAACACGGGTTTTTTCGGTATCTTTCGCCGTCTCACGGCCCGGTTTTGGGGGTTGTCCCGGAAAAACTGGTCGGCACCTGGCTGTACGATCTGATGCATCCCGACGATCTGGAGCGCATGCGGATCACCTTTCAGGTGACTTTGCCGGCGCTGAAAAGCGTGCGTGCGGAGTTTCGCTACCGGCATGCCGATGGCCACTACATCTGGCTGGAAACCATCGCCAAATGCACCACCGACAAGCTGAACCGCATCAACGGTGCGGTGTTCGCCAGCCGCGACGTCACCGATCGCATTCACACGGAGCAAGCCCTGCGCCACAACGAAGAGCAACTGCGGCGCATTACCGACAACATGCCGGCCCTGGTGAGCACCGCCGATACGGACGGGATTTTCACCTACCTCAGCCCTTCCCATCGAGGAATGCTCGGCTTCGATTATGAAGGTTTGGTCGGTACCTGCTTGTGGGACTGGATGCATCCCGACGACATGGAACGCATGCGGGAGGCTTTCCAGGTCACTCTGCCCGAAAAGAAAAGGGTGCATGAAGAGTTCCGCTACCGCCATGTGGACGGGCATTACATCTGGCTGGAAACGGTAGCCAAGTGCACCATGGCGGGGTTGCGGGTAACCGGCTCGATTTTCGCCAGTCGCGATATTACCGAGCAGCGCCGGGCGGAGATCGCCCTGCGGGAAGTCAACCAGACCCTGCAGGCGACCATCCAGGCGTCGCCGCTGGCAATTTTCGTGCTGGACCGGCAAGGCTGCATTGAGCTCTGGAACCCCGCCGCCCAGCAGATGTTCGGCTGGACCGAAAAGGAGGTGCTGGGCCAGCGTTACCGTCTGGTCCCCGAAGGGCAGGAATCCGAGTTTCTGGAAAACCTGGCCCGCATGAACCGGGGCGAGAAATTTCACGGTCAGGAAACCCGCCGCCGCCGCAAGGACGGCACCCTGCTGGATATCAGCTTTTCCACCGCGCCCCTGTACGATCAAAAAGGCAGAATCATCGGGACCGTCGGCATCCTTGCCGACATAACCGAGCGCAAGCGTACCGAAGTCGCCCTGCGGGAAAGCGAGGAGCTTTTCCGGCAGATTTTCGAACAGAATGAAGATGCGGCGTTCCTGCTCGATCCGCACAGCCTGTCGATTCTCGATGCCAATGCGGCGGCGGTGAGGCTTTATGGTTATGGAAAGGAGCATTTACGCTCCGGTGGCCTCGCACTGCTCATGAAGCCGGCAGTGCTGGCCTCATTTTCCCAAAAGCTCGCCGGCAAGCAGGGTGTCTGCCGCGATGATGCCCCCTGGAGCCAGATTTCCCCCCTGGGCACCGTGGACCGTCGCGGCAATACGGTAATGGCCGCGTTTCGCGGCCGGCTGCTGCGCTCCAGGGGGCAGGTCTATCTTTACGGCACCTTTCGCGATATCACCGAAAAACTGCGCATCCGTAAGGAGCGTAGTGAGATGCAGGCCAAACTGATCCAGGCCAACAAGATGACCGCCATTGGCACCCTGGCCTCGGGGATCGCCCACGAAATCAACAATCCCAACAATTATTTGCTGGCAAATGCCCAGTTTCTGGAGGAGGCCTGGCCCGATATCCGCCGCAGCCTGCAGGAGCATGCCGAGCATCGTCCCGATCTTACCATCGGTGGTTTGCCCGTCGGGGAGGCTC
Organism: Syntrophotalea acetylenica; assembly: GCF_001888165.1. Taxonomy (NCBI): domain Bacteria; kingdom Pseudomonadati; phylum Thermodesulfobacteriota; class Desulfuromonadia; order Desulfuromonadales; family Syntrophotaleaceae; genus Syntrophotalea; species Syntrophotalea acetylenica. The sequence continues at coordinate 3,020,106 of NZ_CP015455.1, read as the reverse complement.
TCAGGGATATTCCCCAATTGCTGGGGAGTCTCATTGAAGGTTCCCGGCGCATTCAGAATATTGTCAGCAGCCTCAAGGATTTTTCCCGCCAGGACGATGAGGCGATGCGGCGCCCCTTCGACATAAACCGGGTCATAAACGCCGCGCTGGTGATTCTGGCCAACAAGATCAAGCAGAGTACCGATCATTTCAGCTGTGACCTGAAAGAGGGGCTGCCGCGGATCATGGGGCATTACCAGAAGATCGAGCAGGTTGTCATCAACCTGCTCATCAATGCCCTGCAGGCCCTTCCGGATCGTCAGTCCGGCGTTTTCCTCTCGACGTCCCTGCAACAGGCACCCCGCGCCGTGGTGATCAGGATCCGCGATCAGGGTATCGGCATCCCCGAGGAAATCCGTGGCCGCATCCTCGATCCGTTTTTCACCACCAGGCACAAATCCGGCGGAACCGGGCTGGGTCTGTCGATCTGCTACGCCATCATCAACGATCACAAGGGTACCATCGATTTTGAATCGACGGTTGGAGTCGGGACCACGGTTACGGTGACGCTACCGGTACTTTGAAACTGCCCGGCAAGAGAGAGACGTTCGAAGCGCTTTGGCAGAAAAATACAGGTTGGGCTCAGCCGTAAGTGACGTCCGGGATGGCGGCCATGCCTGCAAGATTTATTGCTATTGCAGAGCCTTTCCATGGCCCTGGTCGATCCTGATACGACCGCCTTTCTCAACCGCTCTTCTCTTGTATGCCTCCGCCACCGCGTTGCATCCCCATGGGGCGTGAACATCCTGCTTTAAACCATATAATTATATTAAATTACGAATAGTTGCACCATCGCACAGGACTGGCATCGGGCTTGCTGATTGTACATCTTCACCTTCCGGAAAATCCGGATGGAAAAGCTGCCTGCCAGGTATTCATGTCAACCCGGTTGCCAAGGATAAAGCCATGTCGACACATGCCAACTATCGGATTCTCGCCATCAATCCGGGATCCACATCGACCAAGGTCGCCCTGTTTGAAAACGACACCCTGCTGTTGCAGGAAACCCTGCGCTACGACACGGATGCCCTGGCGCCCTTCGCCCATGTGCCGGACCAGTATTCCTTCCGGCGCGATTCGGTGCTGCATTGGCTTGAAAAGCACGGCGTCGCTGTGAACGGGCTGGATGCCGTCGTCGGCCGGGGCGGCCTTTTCGGTCCCCTCGAAAGCGGTACCTACGCCGTCAATCAATCCATGCTGGAGGAAATGCGGGCCATCGGTCCCCGTGAGCACGCCTCCAACCTGGGCGTGCTGATTGCCAGGGAGATCGCCGGTCTCGCCGGCGCGCCGGCCTTTACCGTCGACCCGGTGACGGTGGACGAAATGGACGACATCGCCCGGTATTCCGGCCTGGCCGGTATCGAGCGGCACAGCATTGGCCATGCCCTGAATATCAAGGCGGTGGCCCGTCGCGCCGCCGCCGACCATTTTGCGGATTACGCAGAACTCAATCTGATCATCGCGCATCTCGGCGGGGGCGTCTCCGTCACCGCCCATCGGCATGGCCGCATGGTCGATGTCAGCGGCGCTCTCGATGCCGGGCCCTTTTCCCCGGAGCGCAGCGGCACCCTGCCGCTGCTCGATGTGGTCGAGCTTTGCTTCGGCGGTACCTGTACGAAGGCGGAAATCAAGAAAAAGCTCATCGGGCAAGGGGGCCTGGTTTCCTATCTGGGGACCAATTCGGCCATCGAGGTAGGCCGCCGCATCGCCGCCGGAGATAGCCAAGCCCTGGCAGTGGCCCGGGCCATGGCTTACCAGATCGCCAAGGAAATCGGCGCCATGGCTACCGTGCTGAACGGCGATGTCGATGCCATCGTGCTGACCGGCGGGGTGGCGCACTGGAGTGAACTGGTCGAATGGATCCGCGAAAGGGTCGGGTGGATCGCCACCGTCTGGGCCTATCCGGGCGAGGACGAAATGCTCGCTCTTGCACAGGGCGCCCTGCGCGTGTTGCGGAACGAGGAATTTGCGCGAGTTTATGCTCCGCGCTGAGGGGATTGCAAGCGCTGTTTCGTGCAATATTTTTTGCACATGAATATTTCGTTGCAGCCCCTTGAGGGAGCATGGATGGCTTGCTGGTGGTTGTAAGGCTTTAAAAAATAGAGGGTTTTTGAGAATTATCAGACTGGCACGGTCGCTGCTTTACCCAAGGCATGACCTGGTGGCAGGCGACTGGCCAAACCGGATGTTATCGGGGGATGACAATGGATGTTATATCGCAGATCAAGCAAAACGCGCGGCGCCAACCGCAGACCATCGTGTTGCCGGAAAGTTACGATGACCGTATGCTGCTGGCTGCCGGCCGTATTGCCGGGGAAGGGCTGGCCCGCATCGTGCTGCTCGGCGACCCCGAGTCTCTTCTGAACCGGGCCGAGACGGTCGGTGCGGATCTGAGCCGGGTAACGCTGCTGGCACCGGCTGCCAGCGCCCTGCTGCAGGATTATGCTGAAGAACTGGCGGATCTGCGCAAGCACAAGGGGCTTACCGTCGGCGAAGCCTGCAAACAGTTGCTGGCCCTGGATCAACTGCACTTCGCGGCCATGATGGTACGCAAAGGAGATGCCGACGGCGCGGTGGCCGGAGCCTTTAACAGTACCGGCGATGTACTGCGCGCGGCTTTGCAGGTGGTCGGCACCGCCCCCGGCATCCGTACCGTTTCTTCGGTGATGCTGATGGTGACTCCCCGGCCGGAGCTCGGTGAAAACGGCACCCTGCTATTCGCCGATTGCGTGGTCAATCCCCGTCCCGATGCGCAGGCACTGGCCGAAATCGCCGTAACCACCGCGCGCAGCTGCCGCAGCCTGCTGGGGGTGGAGGCGCGGGCGGCCATGCTGTCCTTTTCCACCATGGGCAGCGCCGACCATGAGGAGGTGCGCCGCGTGCGGCAGGCGGTCCAGATCGCCCGAAGTCTGGCGCCGGAACTGCTGATCGACGGCGAAATGCAGCTGGATGCCGCCATCGTCCCCCAGGTCGCCAGCCAGAAAGCGCCGGGATCGCCGGTTGCCGGCCGGGCCAATACCCTCATTTTCCCCGATCTGAATGCCGGCAATATCGGTTACAAGCTGACCGAGCGCATTGCCGGGGCCCAGGCGGCGGGGCTGATGGTACAGGGTCTGGCGCGGCCGTTCAACGACATGTCCCGCGGCTGCACGGTGGAGGACATTGTCAGTACGGTGGCGATGACCGCCGTGCAGAGCCTGGGGTAAGCGGCCTTCCGGTCCGGCGCTAACGCAGGTCTGGCAATATTTTCGCCCGGCGGGTAGAATGTCCTGGTCGCCGGGCGCAGCCCCGGTGCAACCCATGCGGCGGGCTAAGCTTCAGGCCCGTCGCCATCCACCGCAAGGAGGCTGGATACCATGGTGCCTGGCTGTGACACTCTCCCGGTTCTGCTGGTCGACGACGAGCCCAACATCCTTTTCAGTTCCCGTACCATTCTGCGCAGCGCCGGGATTCGCGAGGTCGAGACCTGCGATGACAGCCGTCTGGTCATGCCCCTGCTGGCCAAACGCAATTTCGGTGTCATCGTACTTGACCTGTTCATGCCCCATGTTTCCGGCCAGGAATTGCTGATCGATATCTGCCGCAAATATCCCCACATTCCGGTGCTGATCATGACCGCCAGCGACGAACTGGAGCTGGCGGTGCAGTGCATGAAGAGCGGCGCCCACGATTATCTGGTCAAACCGGTCGATAAAACCCGCTTCGTGACCAGCGTGCAGCGCATCCTGGAATTGTGCAACCTGCGCAACGAAGTGCATCTGCTCAAGGAACAGCTGCTTTCGGATCAGCTCGAACACCCCGAAGTGTTCGCCCCGATCATTACCTGCAGCAAGAAGATGACCGCCATCTTCCGCTACATGGAGGTCATCGCCTGCTCCCGCCAGCCGATTCTCATAACCGGCGAAACCGGTGTTGGCAAGGAACTGTTCGCTACCGCCATCCATCAGCTCAGCAGACTTGCCGGCAAGCTGGTATGCGTCAATGTCGCCGGGTTGGATGACAACCTGTTTTCCGATACCCTGTTCGGCCACGAGCGCGGCGCGTTTACCGGCGCCGACCGGCCGCGGGCAGGACTGATATCCCAGGCTGCCGGTGGCACCCTGTTTCTCGACGAAATCGGTGATCTCGGGGAAGCCTCTCAGGTCAAACTGCTGCGCCTGTTGCAGGAGGGGGAGTACTACCCCATCGGTTCCGATGTGCCGCGCAAGAGCGACGCCCGCGTGGTGGTGGCTACCAACAAGAATCTGCAGCAGATGATGAGCAAAGAGCAGTTCCGCAGCGACCTGTATTACCGGCTCTGCGCCCATCATGTGCATATCCCGCCGCTGCGCGAGCGGCTCGAGGACATCCCCGTTCTGCTCGATTATTTCGTCACCAGGGCGGCCAGGGAATTTCACAAGAAGCCGCCGGTTTCCAATCCGGAACTGTCGCGTTTGCTCGGCAGCTATGCCTTCCCGGGCAATGTGCGGGAGCTGCAGGCCATGGTTTATGATGCCGTGGCCCGGCATCAGTCCGGCGTGCTGTCCATGGACAGCTTCAAAAGCGTGATCTGCCGCGAAAAAACCGTGCAATTACCCTCTCCGGATCGGGATCGGCCCGCCGCCGAACGGTTGCGCACTCTGTTCGGGCGGTTTCCCACCCTGAGGGAGATGGACAGGCTGCTGATTATGGCCGCCATGGATCTGGCCAGAGGCAATCAAGGGGTCGCCTCGACCCTGTTGGGGATCTCGCGGCAGGCTCTCAACCAGCGCCTCAAACGTCAGGAGCCGCCTGACGGGCGTTGAATTTCGTCGTGAGTCCGTGCCGTGGCATCGCTGCGGCATAAAGCTGAGAAGGCGTTTTATCCGAGGATTATAGTTCCTCAATTTATCTTTCTGTTCTGTCAATCTTTCTTGCATCCCCTTGCGCATCCCTTTGCTGGCCGCTGACAAATCTGCTTTATTCTGGTTTTCATCTGGCAATTCCCTAAAAACATCGTTCTAAATTTGCAGGATTCGTTGCACCCCAAAAGGTTGCGCAAGGCCTGCGAATTTTATTCAACATATTGAAAGTAAAACATAATTTCCGTTTACGATACTTGGTATGTTCTCTGCTCTGGTGTGTTGCGGATTCACCGTTGGCTTTGTGGAGGAGGATGCAGCCGCGGTTCGTTGTTATGTGCATGCCGGCACCGTCCGCATGCTCTCTTTAACCCGTTACACAACAGAAGGAGAAATGCATCATGGGAGCAATGGCAGAAAAGGTTTACGGATTCTATATGCCTACGGTCAGTCTCCTGGGGCTGGGAGCGGTCAAGCAGGTTGGTCAGCAGGCCAAGGTGCTGGGCGGCACCAAGGCCCTGATCGTCACCGACGCCGGTCTGGCCAGGATCGGGGTCGCCGACCAGATCAAGGGCTACCTGGAGGAAGCCGGCCTGAGCGTAACCGTCTTCGACGGAGCCGAGCCGAATCCCACCGATCTCAACGTGCGCGACTGCCTCAAGGTGTGGCAGGACAACGGCTGTGACCTGCTCGTCACCCTGGGCGGCGGCAGCTCCCACGACTGCGGCAAGGGCATGGCCATCATGGCCACCAGCGGCGGCGACATCCGCGATTGGGCCGGCATCGATACCCTGCAGGCCGACCTGCCGCCCTACATCGCCATCAACACCACCGCCGGTACCGGCAGCGAGATGACCCGCTTTGCGGTGGTCACCAACACCGACACCAAGGTCAAAATGGTGTTCTGCGATGCCCGTCTGACCGCCGACGTGGCTGTCAACGATCCGGGCCTGATGGTCGGTCTGCCATCATCGCTGACCGCCGCCACCGGCATGGACGCCCTGACCCACGCCGTGGAAGCCTATGTCACCACCTTGCTGTCCAACCCGGTCACGGACTGCCTGGCCATGCAGGCCATAAGACTGATCGGCAAGTGGCTGCGCAAGGCCGTGGCCAATGGCACCGACCTGGAAGCGCGCGACGCCATGGCCTACGCCGAATACCTGGCCGGCATGGCTTTCAACAGCGCCGGTCTGGGCATCGTACATTCCATGGCTCATCAGCCGGGCAGTCTGCTGGGCAAGCCGCACGGGGTGTGCAACGCCATCTGCCTGCCGGTGGTATGTGAATTCAACCTTATCGCCAACGCCGAAAAATACGCCAAAGTTGCCGAACTTCTGGGCGAAAACATCGAGGGTCTCACCACCATGGAAGCGGCCGAACAGGCCGTCGCCGCTATCCGTCGCCTGTCCAGGGACATCGGTATTCCCAAAGGTCTGGCCGCCATCGGCGTGACCGAAAAGGATATTCCCGTCATGGCCGAAAACGCCATGAAAGACGTCTGCACCCTGTTCAATCCCCGCACTGTGAAGGTTGCAGACATTATCGAGTTGTACAAAAAGGCGATGTAAATATTCCCGTTGCGATTTCAGGAAAGAGAGGAAGATATGAGGGCTCTTGCAGAACAGACGTTCGTTTTCAATATTCCCACGGTCAGCCTGCTGGGCGTAGGCGCCGCCAAACAGGCCGGCGCCGAAGCGAAAAAGGCCGGCGGCAAAAAGGCCCTGCTGGTCACCGACAAGGGGCTGGTCAAGCTCGGCATGGCGGGCGACATCCAGGCCAACCTGGAAGAAGCCGGTCTGCAGGTGGTCGTGTTCGATGGTGCCGAACCCAACCCGACCGACAAAAATGTGGAAGCCGGCCTCAAAGTCTACCGGGACAACGGCTGCGATCTGATCGTATCCCTGGGCGGCGGCAGCTCCCATGACTGCGCCAAGGCCATCGGCGTGGTGGCCACCAACGGTGGCTCGATCCGCGATTACGAGGGCGTCGGCAAGATCGCCAAACCGACCCCGCCCAAGATCGCCATCAACACCACGGCCGGCACCGGCAGCGAGATGACCTTTTTCTGCGTCATCACCAATACCGACAACCACGTCAAGATGGCCATTGGCGGCGCCCAGATCACTCCCACGGTCGCCATCAACGACCCCCTGCTCATGGTCGGTCTGCCCCCGGCATTGACCGCCGCCACGGGCATGGACGCCCTGACCCACGCCGTGGAGGCCTATGTTTCGATCATGGCCACTCCGGCCACCGACGCCTGCGGTCTGCAGGCCATCGAACTGATCGCCAAGTGGCTGCGCAAGGCCGTGGCCAACGGCCAGGACCTCGAAGCCCGCGAAGGCATGGCCTTTGCCGAATACCTGGCCGGCATGGCCTTCAACAACGCCTTCATCGGCCACGTGCATGCCATGGCGCATCAGCTTGGCGGCTTTTACAATCTGCCACACGGGGTATGCAATGCCGTGCTGCTGCCGGTGGTCGAACAGTACAATCTCATCGCCTGTCCCGAGCGGTTCCGGGACATCGCCGTCGCCATGGGCGAGAACGTGACCGGCCTGTCCGTCATGGATGCCGGCCAAAAGGCCATCGCGGCCATGCGGCGGCTGTCGGCGGATGTCGGCATTCCCGCCGGCCTGGGTGAGCTGGGTGTCAAGGAAGACGATATCCCGATTCTGGCGCAAAACGCTTCGAAGGATGTCTGCTGTCTGACCAATCCGCGCTTGATCAGCATCGATGAAATCATGGCCCTGTACCGGGCGGCCATGTAATCACCCGTGCTTCGGGGGCGACAGGGGTCGCCCCCGGAATTTCATTTTCATCCAGGAGGCAGGGACATGAAAAGATTGTTGATCATCAGCGTTCTGCTGAGCGCTTTTTTGGTGCCGGATCTGGCCCGATCGGCCGATCCCCGTGACTACATCCCGCTGCCGGCCGGCAGTATGCTGTTCTGCACCTACCTGCAGCACATCACCGGCCACCGCCTCAAGAACGATGACCAGGTCGTTTCCACCGATTTCAATCTCAGCCAGAATATCGTCATCTTCCGTCCGGTGTACTACACCAATCTCGGGCCGTTCGTGGTCGATCCGCAGGCCCTTATCATCGCCGGCGAAGCCAGTCTCGATGGCGATCTGGTCAACGATACATCCAGTTCCGGCATCGCCGACCCGGTATTTCTCATGACCACCTGGTTCGTCAACAACCCGGAAAAACAGCTGTGGCTCGGCTATACGCCCTACTTCACCATTCCTATCGGCGAATACAGCAAGAAACGGGCGCTGAACCTTGGCGCCAACCGCTGGGCGCTCAAGAATGAAATCGGCCTGGTCAAGGGCTTCGGGCCGCTTTACATCGACCTGATCGGCAATGTCACGATTTTCGGCGACAACGACGACTGCTGGAATGGGGAGGAAACGGTTACCAAAAAGCAGGACCCGCTCTACGGCGCCGAAGTGCACGTGAGCTATGATGTCACCAAGCGCTGGTGGCTCGGCCTGAGCTATTTCTACGCCAACGGCGGCGAAACCGAAATCGACGGCATCGACCAGCAGGACGATCAGGACAATCATGCCCTGATGTTCACCTCCGCCTTCAATATCGGCGACAATTACCAGCTGCTGCTGCAGTATCGGGACGACTTCGGGGTCAAGAGCGGCGTCGAGACCAAGTCGATTCAGGCTCGCTTTGCCTTTTTCTACTGAGATTCAGGCTGTTCTGTCATTCTCGATTTTTCTGCGAGATTTTCCCCTCCTGGGCAGAGGGGATTTTTTTTGCGCCGGGGCCAAGGTCTTGCCCTCGCTTAAGAAATCTGGCAGACTCCGACACGGAATCCACCCGTTTCCCCGGAGTTTGTCAATGACCCAACCAGGCAGATCTCCCTTCCAGCTCGGGCAGACCGTCCGCTTCATGCATCAGGGCCGCGAACTTTCCGGCACCGTGGCGCGTGCCGATCGGCGGCAGGTGTATGTCCTCGGCGACGACCGCCGCGTTTACCGGCTTGACCACGAACAGCTGGTGCCGCCTACCCGGGCACCCGTGGTGCAGCCTCCTCCTGTTGAGCTTCCGGTCCCCGCGGTTTCCCCCCTGCAGTTTCAGGTCGGCGACCGGGTGTGTTTCCGGTTCCGCGAGAAAACCGTCGCCGGCTGTATTGCGCGGCTCAATCCCAAACGGGCGCTGGTGGTGTGCGACAACCGCGACGAATACCGCGTTTGCTATGCGCTGCTGGCGCGCGAGGCAACGGAAGGAGCGGCGCAACCAACCCCTTCGGACGATGTCTCGCGGCTGGAGGCTGTCGAACAGCAGGCTGGAGAGATGCTCCAGCGCCACGGCCTGAAGAACTGGCGTTTTGTTTTTGACGACGCCACGCGTCGCGCCGGCAGCTGCCGGTACGGCAGCAGGACCATCACCCTGTCGCGGCATCTGGCGCGCAATGCCCCCGAGGCTGAAATTCTCGATACCCTGCTGCACGAAATCGCCCACGCCCTGGTCGGGCCCGGGCACAACCACGATGCCGTATGGCGTGCCATGGCCAAACGGCTTGGCGGCAGCGGGGAGCGTTGCCATGGTCTGCGCTTCGCGCCGCCACGTTACATCGTAAGCTGCCGCAACGGCTGCTGGGTCGCCACCGCCGAACGCCGCCGGCGTCATGTAGTGTGCAAGCGCTGCAAGGGAGAGGTGGTGTTCGAGACCTTTACGCAAGAGCGCTGGCAGCAATGTTGTCCCGACCGCTAGACCGACTGAGTCCGTTGCCATCCATTCCCTTTGCATGAACACGGTTGCGCCTAAATCCCTGCCTTCGCATGTCGCTTCATGGTGACGCCCCATTCTCCAAAAAAGGCGCGGTTCTGCAAAAATTTCCCGGAACCCGGTAAACCTTGCGCCTGACAAACCGTCTCAATTGCCAAAGCCATCGACCGGGGTTTCATTCATCCCCGGCGGCATGAATCGTGCTCTTCCGGTAGAAGTTCATTTTTATCCTGCATTGCAAAGGAGATCCGAAAATGAGACACATGCTTTTTCTGTTGCTGGCCGTTGCCCTGATGGGAACGTCCGTCGCCCAGGCCTCCGACGTGGACTTCGGCCTCGATGTGCACATCGGAAGCCACGGCGCCCGTCCCGTCGTCGTGCACGAGCCCCCCGTGTTCCTGGCGCCCGCCGAACTTGGCTTTCATGTTGCCGTAGGGGTGCCTTATGACATGTTCTATGTCGGCGGCAGCTACTATGTCTGCAAGGATCGCCGCTGGTATCGGGGCGCGAGCTACAATGGCCCCTGGCAGGGTGTCGGTCCCCGGCATCTGCCGCCCGGGCTGGCCAAAAAACGTTATCGGGACATCATCCGTGCAAGGGATGCGGAATATGCCCATTACAGAAGGGACAGACATCATTACAAGGGCAGGGCTCATTATCCGCAGGACGATGGGCGTGGCCATGGCAAGGGCAATGGGAAGGGGCATAAACATAAAGGTTGATAAGGAAACGGGGAAGGGCGGCAGTGCTCTTCCCCGTTGGTTTTGGTGCTGAAGGATATGGATTTCTTTCCTTGTTTCCCTTTGTGACGCGGCCGGAGTGCAGCGCCGGGCGGGGGCGCCACCCCGCGGTATTGAAGTTAAAGGTTTAGAACTGAGAGCTGTAAGTTGTAAGCTGTAAGCTGCGAGCTCAGGTCAAAATCTTTTACTTCAACTTCGCCGGTCCCGGCCGGCAGCCGGCATACTTTCTTTACTCGTCTAAAGAAAGTATGGAAAGAAAGGACGTAGGGTCGGCTATCGCCATTATGATAGGCTCCGGCTCCAAGGGTGCTGCCTTGTGTCAGCGGCGCTGCCCGTTTGGTGGGGTTGCGCTGCGTAGGGCTTTTGCGTATCGGTAGTGCGTCGCCAGTTTTCAGTTGGGCTGTTGCGGAAACCGGCGCTGCGAGATTGGTTTACGGCAAACCCGGTTTGCCGTCTTTTCCCCCTTGTGACGCCGTTGCAGGCGGGCCAGGAGCCGGGGGGGGAGGTGAGTAAAGCGCCGGCCGGGGAAAATTACCAACATCAAAAAAGGAGCGGACTGTTGGAGTCCGCTCCTTGCAATTTCCTTTTTATTTCAAAAACGCTGTTGCGCCGAATTCAGAACGATCCCTGCATCCCCGCGGCAATCTGCCAGCCATTGAAATCATCCCGCAACTCGACGTCGCCGTTGACGAACATGGACAGATGGTCGGTGAAATTGTTGGCCACGCCCAGGCCGATGATGGCGGCATCCCGTTCCGGTTCGATGCCGTCTACCGTGAAGGTTTCCACGCCGGCGAAGTTGGCGCTGACCTGGCGGTTGATTTCACCGAATTCATGAGCCCATTCCACGCGCACTTCGGTGGTAATGTGCTGTTTTTCGTAGCTGAAGGCGCTGCTCAGGCGCAAACCCAGGCGCGAGGCGATGGAGTGGGCATCGGTGCCCCGGACATGCAGATTGAAGGTGTCGGCGCCCTTTTCGTCAAAGCTTTCGCCGTCGTAGTAGGCGTACTGCAAGGAGGCCATGGGCTGCAGTTCGAAGGCGCCGAGGCGCAGCCAGTGGTAGGCGCCGCCGAGCCACGCGGAAATTTCATCCCCATCATGGCTGGAGGTGGCTTTGCGGGTGCCGTCGGCGAGCTGGATGGCGCGTTCGGTGCCATAGCGGTTGCGCGTCCAGGAGGCGCCGCCATCGACATCGAAACGGCCGAGCTTCCAGCCGCTGTAGAGGCCGCCGCAATAGCTGTCCAGGTCCGTATCGGCGTTGACCGTGTCGTAACGCACATCACCGTTGCCATAGCCGAAGAAGGCTCCTGCCAGGCCGTTGGAGCCGATGCGGCGGTCAAACCCGAGCACGAAACCGTAGGCGTTGTGCCGGTAGCCGAAACGGCCACCGCTGCCGTCCTGGTCCGCTCTGAGCAGGAACGGCTGTGCCCACAGTCCGTTACTGTCTTCGCCAGCGATGTAATCCACATCACTCATCACGCTGTTGGCAGCGGCATAATGGCGCGGCATGCCGGCCAGGGTGCGGGCGCTGTCGCCAAGACGTTCGGTGCGGCTTCGGGCGATGCCGGCAAAACGCCGGGTCAACTGCAGGCTGACATCGCGCAGCGCGGCGTAAGGCTCGGGCGAAAGGGCGTCCAGACCGCGTTGAAACGCGCCATCGCCGAGATCGGCCAGGGCCTGCAGGTCATCGAGCGTCTGCCCTTCGGCACCCTCGGTCAGCCCTGTAAGGCTGGCGAGAATCGCCGCCTGGTTGGCGGTGGCGGGTGCAAACGGAAACTCGACCCCCAGCATGGCGTACACCAGGATGTTATCCAGGTACCAGAACCACTCCCAGGTGCCGCCGGTGACATAGCGCCAGCGCAGTTGTACCGTCTGCCCCAGATAGTCGTTCAGAAAAAATTCTTGAAGAAGCCCGCCGGCAGGGTCGTCGCTGTTTTTGGTTGCCAGATTGGTCCAGGTGGCGCCGCTGTCGGTGCTGATATCAAGAAATGCTCTATCTGATAGAGCAAAAGTCTGAAAATTCCCGGCAAACCTCAGGATGACCTCGCGCGCGGCGCCAAGGTCGATGGCGGGCGAAACAAGCGCCGCATCCCAGTAATAGTTGTAATGAACGTCGGAATCGGCCCCAACCACGCCACCGGAGCTGATGTCGCTCGACAGGCGGAATGTTGAAACTGAGCTGTACCAGCTCCAGGTCATGCCGCTGCCCTGCAGATCCTGGGTGGTCCAGCCCCGGTCGACGAAGGGACTGTCGTCAAAACTCTCCGAAAAAATGGTCGTGTAGTTTCCGACGGCCGCCGCCGGAGCGGCCCACAGCAGGCAGGCCGATAAGACCAGCCCCCACTTTTTCAAAACGGTGGTTTTCATGTCTGTACCTCCTCACAATAAAAACTGCCTTAATCTTGGGAAAAACCAAGAAAGCTCATTAGATATATGGTCAGAAATTTAGCATAACATCATCAAAAAAAACACGGTTATTTTAAGCTAATAGCCATCCGAAAACCCCGGATGGATACTAACGTGAAATAAACACGCCGGGCAGATCCATTCCCACGTTGTTGAAAACCCGCATTTCATTTACACTTTCTGTCAAACAAAGGTCCGCACAGCATTGCGTCGGTGCGGTTTGAGACCAACAAGGCTATGCCGGGAGAAAATCCTTATGGCGGAGGACAAAGTCGGCCGTAACGATCCCTGCCCCTGCGGCAGTGGACTGAAGTACAAGAAATGCTGCCTGGGCCAGCGCCGGGATGCCCCCTCTGGTCAGACCCCGGCGGACATGTTTGCTGAAATCCGTCAGGCGTTGCAAGGGCGCGATTTCGAATCGCTCGAAGAGGCCAACGCCTTCCTCAAGACCCATATGCAGCAGCGCAACCAGCAGTCTGTGGCCGATTTTGCCGGCCTGTCGGCGCAGCAGATGCATCAGCTGCTCTACGACCCTTATGATTCGCCGGGCCTGGTGCGTTTTTCCGAAATCCTGTCCGCGGAGCCCGTGGCACCGATCCTGACCCTGTTCCGGTTGCTGGCGGAGGCCGTCGGCGAGCAGGGGCTGAAGCCCACCGCCAAAGGCAACCTGCCGCGTCATTTCTGCCGGGAGGCGGCCCTCGCTTACTTCGGCGAAGAGGCCTGCCGCGAGCGGACGCGGTATGGCAATATCAACAAGGAAGAGGATTTCTTCGACCTGCACGTCACCCGTCTGGTGGCCGAGGCGGCGGGACTGCTGCGCAAATACAAAGGCCGTTTCATCCTCAGCCGCAACTGCCGCAACCTTCTTTCCCACAACGGATACGCCGCCATCCATCCGCTCCTGCTGCGGGCTTACACGCAAAAGTTCAACTGGGCCTACCGGGACCGCTACCCGGAGATTCCCTTTTTGCAGCAGGCCTTCCTTTTCACCCTGTTTCTGCTGCACCGCCACGGCGATCAATGGCGCGATGCGGCTTTTTACGAAGACCACTTTCTGCAGGCATTCCCCATGCTGCTTGACGAGATGGCACCCGCATCGGCATACGATCCGGAGCAGGAGCTGCGCACCTGCTACACTCTGCGCACTCTCGAATGTTTCGCCCAATTTCTGGGTCTTGCCGAATTGGAATCGATCCCTCGGGAAAAATCGCTTCTGCATGATTACCGGGTGAGAAAAACGGTTCTTCTTGACGAGGCGGTACGGTTTCAGGGGGGTAGGCGCCGACGGGCCACTGACAATGAATACGAGACAGGGTCCATCCGGAAGCTCCGGATAAAAACGAGATGGACAAATCGGCATTGGTCTCAGAAAGGGCCACTCTCGATGGTAAAAATTCAGTCACTTGAGCCGGTACGCTGCGCCGCGTTGATCCGGCAGGCCCGCTGTGTGGTTGCTCTTACCGGTGCCGGCATCTCCACGGCAGCGGGCATCCCGGATTTCCGGGGACCGCAGGGGCTGTATGTAACCCGGCGGTACGATCCCGAGAAGGTCTTCGAGATCGGCTGGTTTCGGCGCAGCCCGCAGTATTTTTACGAATTCTCGCGGGATTTCGTCGACACCGTGAAGGATATCCGGCCGACCTTTACCCACCGCTGGCTGGCTGAACGGGAACAGACGGGTTGCCTGGCCGGGGTGATCACCCAGAATATCGACATCCTCCACCAACAGGCCGGCAGCCGCAAGGTTATCGAACTGCACGGCTCCTACCGCAGTGCCACCTGCACTGCTTGTGGCACACAGTATGCGGACCTCAGCTACGCCTGGTGGCAGCAGGCCATGGCCGCCAGTCCCACACCCCCGCTGGCTCTGTGCTCCCGCTGCAACGGCGTACTCAAGCCCGACATCGTGTTTTTCGGCGAACTGGTCGACCATTACTCACCGGCCGAGCAGCTGGTAAGGCAGTGCGATCTGCTGCTGGTGCTCGGTTCCTCCCTCAAGGTCACCCCCGCCTCGTTCCTCCCGCATCAGACGCAAGCCACCACCATCGTCGTCAACCGTGGACCGGTGCTGCTGCCACCAGCACCCCACCGTTATTTTGTAGATCGCGACCTCGACGCCTATTTCCGGGAAGTGGCGGAGTCCTTGCGAGGATAAATCATGCAGAGACTTCATTTGTCCATGAGTAGTATTCCGGCATCGATGCCAGGATTGCCCGGGATGCCGTGCGGATGGAACGCTTCCGATCCCCAGTTACCCAACGACCTCTGACAAGGGACGTTCTAACATCATTAGAATTGTTGACCCAAGAAAAACCTGGCGTTATTTTAATCCTTGTTTATGGAGTTTTGTTGCCTCTGGTATTTGTAATGTTCGGAGGATGGAATGATTGTTCGGGGGATTATCGTATAGTTTTAAAAACCGCTCGGCGCTGGTGAGGCGCGGGCGGTTTTTGTTTTTTTGGAGGTCCATGAACAGTCTACTTTTTTTGCTGGCTATCTTCGCTGTCCTGGCGGTGATAGCTGCACTTTTCAAGAAGCAGTCCAAGGGCCCATCGGAAGAAGCGACATATGAAGCCCGGCAGAAATTATTCAGTCCGGCGGAACGTTCCTTCTTCGGGGTCTTGGAACAGGCGGTTGCGGGGCAATTCCGCGTTATGGGCAAAGTCCGCCTGGGGGATCTGATCCAGCCGGCCAAAGGCCTCACTCGCAGTCAACGAACCGGAGCCTGGAATCGCATTCACCAGAAACACGTCGATTTTGTTCTTTGTCAGCCGGACACCCTGGCTGTGGCGGGGGTGGTGGAACTGGACGATGCCTCCCATCGGCGCAAGGACCGGAGCGCAAGGGATGCGTTTGTCGACAAGGCTCTGAGCACCGCAGGTATTCCCATCGCGCACTTTGCCGTCTGCAAGGGGTATTCGGTGCAGGAGGTCACGACGAAGCTGGCGGAGGTCCTTTCTTTGGGTTCGGTGGTTTCTGAACCTGTGGCCTTGTCGGGTGTTGTGCAGGAGGGGCAGGGGGTGTTGGAAGAGATGTCTGCCGAAAATGTGGCTGTTGGATTAGCACAAGAGCAAGCAAGTGAGCAGGTACCGCCCATCTGTTTGGCTTGCAGTGCCCCGATGGTGAAACGGCTGGCTAAGAAAGGACCGAATGCCGGCAAGTGGTTTTGGGCGTGTTCGGCGTTTCCGAAGTGCCGGAAGATTCAGATCATTGGCTAATGTTTCTTGATTGAGCTGCCGGATAAGCTTTTGCATGATCAGTGATTTTTTAAGGAGCACAGAGAAGGGATTATTCGGCTGCCACCTGTTAGCGGTGTATAGCCGGTTCAATAGGCTTTAGAGGAGATAGGGTTGGTGAAACAAGTATCAACAACGGCACTAGCAAAAATACTCAATATCCCCACAAAAGAGTTATTTGCAAATTTGTTGGCCCTCGGCCTCATTGAAAAGGACGAGGAAAAGTGGATTTTGACAAAAGAGGGAGAAAAAGCAGGCGGGGATTATAAAGAATCTCCACAATATGGAAAGTACATAGTTTGGCCGGAAGATCTCAACCTCAACCCTCCAAATACCACCGAGAACAAACCTTCCCCAAATTTGCTCACGGCGACAGCCATCGGGCAAGCCTTTGAATTATCGGCAAACAAGATCAACTTTATCCTTTCGGAACTCGGCTGGCTGAATAAAGGCCTTAAAGGTTGGATTGTCACGGAGCAAGGGAAAAAACAAGGTGGCATTCAGGCAGAGGATAGAAAATCTGGGATACCCTACGTTCGTTGGCCTGATTTGATTATTGAATCCAAGTCGCTCATTGAAACGATTGGTCAGGTCAAAGGGACAGATGATACCCAACCCGCCCAAGCTGTCGACAATGGCACTGACTCTGAAACGGAACCAGTGGGATTTAGAGATAAATTTGAGGCAAAGCACCGAAGCGCTGATGGCCATTTTGTTCGGTCCAAGGCAGAAATGCTTATCGATAATTGGTTATACATGGCGGAAATCGTCCATGCATATGAAAGAAAATTGCCGATAGAGGAAGATGTTTATTCAGATTTTTATATCCCGACAGGAAAAGTTTACATTGAATATTGGGGGTATGAGAACGACCAAAAGTACATCGCCAGAAAGGCAAAGAAAATTGAGATCTATAAAAAATATGGATTCAACCTTATCGAGCTTCAGGATAAGGAAGTGCAAAATATAGACGATATATTGCCCCGGTTATTGTTGAAGTATGGTGTTCAAGCGTATTGATTATCTTCGTGAAGCGTTGGTTGATTTGGAATAAAAATCAAGACGATATCAATAGGTAAAATTGGATATGAAACACATTCACGTAACCTGCGCCATCATCGAACGTGACGGCCTTGTCCTTGCCGCCCAACGGAGCGAGGGCATGAGTATGCCGCTCAAATGGGAGTTCCCCGGTGGAAAGATCGATCCGGGAGAGTCTCCTGAGGAATGCCTTCGGCGGGAATTGCTTGAAGAGATGAGCATTCAGGTTGGCATCGAAGAGAGCCTTCCTGCCAGCACCCACAATTATCAGAAGTTTGCGATTACGCTTTATCCGTTTATCTGTTCGCTCAAGACGGAGGAGATTGTTCTTCACGAGCACGCAGCCCTGGCTTGGTTGCCAGCGGGAGAACTTCACTGTCTCGACTGGGCTGAAGCAGATTTGCCCGTCGTTGATTCCTATCTTGTAGCTTGTGGGGTTCAGTCGTGAGTGGACAGTTTCCCCATGGCATCTACGACGCACTTATTGATGAGTATTTAAGTGATGCTTTAGCTAAACACCCGGAGCTAAGGTCTGTTTTCGGGAAAATTGTCCCAGAAGAGCAGCCTGGTCGTTACTCCGCATTTGTTGCAAAGGTGTTGGAACAAGCACTAAGAGAGGAATCCGACCCGGAGAAACGGCTTGCGCTTTGCAACAGGATTCTAGCCCAAGTTGCTCAAGATCCGGGGAAAGAACACCTTGAAAAACATCGACTTGCCCCAAGAGAAAAGCCTCTCCTGCTAGAAATCACCCCGCCCAATTATGGAAAATCAGGAATCCCTCGTCCCCACACCCCGTTAGCTGAAAGCAGCCTTTTTACCGGCTCCCCTCAAGAACCTCAATTAGCCCATGAACTGCTTCAAGAGATGGGCTCCGCCGATGGGGTGGATATCCTCGTTTCATTCATCAAGTGGTCGGGACTGCGCCTGCTGCTGCCGGCCTTCGAGGACCTGCGTGACCGGCAGGTGCCGGTGCGCCTGATCACGACCTCTTACATGGGGGCCTCCGATGCCCCGGCCGTGGAGTGGCTGGCCCGGTTGCCGAATGTCGAGGTGCGCGTTTCCTACGATACCGAGCGCACCCGGCTCCATGCCAAGGCGTATCACTTCAAACGCAACAGCGGTTTCTCTACAGCCTACATTGGCTCAGCCAACATGTCCCAGGCGGCCATCACCAGCGGCCTGGAATGGAACCTCAAGGTCACGGCGCAGGACATGGCGCATATCCTGGAGAAGTTCTCCGTCGAATTCGAGACCTATTGGAACAGCCGCGAGTTCGTCTCCTTCGATCCAGCGCGGCCGGAGCTATTTCGTGCAGCCATTGCTCGCGGCAAGAATGGGAACACCAATGGCCCGGCAGTTTTCTTCGATTTGCGCCCGCACCCCTTTCAGGAACGCATCCTGGAGGCGCTGGAACGTGAGCGCACTTCCCATGGTCGCTGGCGCAACCTGGTCATCGCCGCCACTGGTACGGGCAAAACGGTGGTCGCCGCCTTCGATTTCAAGCGCTTCTTCGATCAGAAGCAGAAGCAGGCCCGGCTGCTCTTCGTGGCCCATCGCCAGGAGATTCTCCAGCAGGCCCGCACCACTTTTGCCCATGTCCTGCGTGACCAGAATTTCGGAGAACTGCAGGTCGGTCAGTTTCAGGCCACTCGCCTGGAGCACCTCTTCTGCTCCGTCGGCATGCTGAACAGCCGACGGCTCTGGGAACAGGTGGGGAGCGGCTTTTACGATTACATCGTGGCCGACGAGGCCCACCACGGCACCGCCAGCAGTTATCGGGCGCTCTTCGACCACTTTGCCCCGCAGATTCTCCTCGGCCTAACCGCCACCCCGGAACGGATGGACGGTGATAACGTGGCCGCCGATTTCGGCAATCGTTTCGCCGCCGAGATCCGCCTTCCGGAAGCTCTGGAGGAAAAGCTCCTCTGTCCCTTCCATTATTTCGGCGTGGCCGACCCGATCGCCATCAACGGCGAGCAGTTCTGGCGCAACGGCAAGTACGATGCCTCGGCCCTGGAAAACGTCTATGTGCTCGATAGCGTCCGCGCCAAACAGCGCGTCGATGCCATCATTGCAGCGCTCCATCGCTACGAGCCCGATCTGACCGCCCTCAAGGGGATCGGTTTCTGTGTCACCATCAAGCATGCCGAGTTCATGGCAGAGTCCTTCACGAGCCTGGGAATCCCTGCCGCTGCCTTTGTTTCCGGGGTGGACGGTGATCGTTGCCGGGAGCTGCTGGCTGACTTGAAAAGCGGCCGCCTCACCTTCCTCTTTACCGTGGACAAACTCAGTGAAGGGGTGGACGTGCCGGAGGTCAACACGGTGCTGTTCCTCCGCCCTACGGAGAGTTTGACCGTCTTTCTCCAGCAGCTCGGGCGCGGCCTGCGCCATGCTCCGGGCAAGGACTGCCTCACCGTGCTCGACTTCGTCGGTCAGGCCCACCGCCGCTACCGGGTCGACACCAAGCTGAAAGCGCTCCTCCCCCGGCATCGGTTTTCCATCGACAAGGAAGTGGAGCAGGATTTCCCCCACCTCCCGGCCGGCTGCTCCATTCAGCTCGACCGCCTCTCCCGGCAGTACGTGCTGGAGAACATCAAGGAGAACCTCGGCCGCCTGGCCGTGCAGGTGCCCGATCGGCTGCAGACCTTCAGTAGCGAAAGCGGCCAGGAGCTGACCTTCGGCAACTTCATCCGCTACCACGATTACGAACCGGAAGTGCTCCTGGCCAGGGAATCCTGGTCGGGATGGAAGGCCAAGGCTCAGTTGGCGCCGATCCCCGCCGATCCAGATTTGGCACGGCTGAAAAAGACTCTGTTGCGCGCCTCCTTCATCAATGGTCCAGCGGAGCTTACCCGGTTGCGGCAGGTGCTTGCCAAGGTTGCCCAGGGTGCCATTGACGAGGCGCTGGCCGTGGCAGGGGATGCGGTCATGTCGGTGTACTATCGGCTGTGGGGAGACAAGGGGAGCAAGCTCGGCATCGCCTCTCTGGACGATGCGTTCCGCCGTTTGGCACGCAATCCTTCGATCCTGGCTGACCTGGACGAAATCCTTGCCTGGTCGCAGGACACCACCGAGGTCAGCGGCCTGATTCCGCAACTCCCCATCGCTTGTCCGCTGGAGCTGCACGCCCACTACGGCGGCAAGGAGATTCAGGCGGTCTTCGGCCGGGCAAATCTGGATACAGCCGGGCAGACCGGTGTCGGCTCGTTCCACTTTGCTGACGTAAAGACCTATGTGCTGCTGGTCACCTTTCAGAAGACCGAGAAGGAGTTCTCACCGAGTACCATGTACGCCGATTACCCCATCAGCAGGGAGCTTATGCACTGGGAGTCACAGGCGAATACCGCGCAGCATCACACGGACGGGCAGAACCTGATTCACCATCGGGAGCGGGGTTACACGATCCTGGTCTTTGCCCGTGACCAGAAGAGACGCAATGGCGTCACGGTGCCGTTTACCTATCTGGGGCCGGTGGATATGGTGCGTTACGAGAGCGACCGGCCGATCAAAATGGTGTGGCGGTTGCGGTATCCGATGCCGGTGGAGATGTTTGAGGATAATCGGCGGGGTGGTTAAGTTATCAAATCAATAACGTTGAATCCTAGGAAAATAGGCCACTATGATCATTACCTACCATGAACAAGTTAAGGTCGAGTGCGTTCCAAGGGGACGTTCTTGATAAATATAAATTCCTATGGTAATCTCCCCTCATGCCCAGACAATCCCGCATAGATTTCCCCGGCCTTTTACACCATGTCATCGTCAGAGGAATTGAGAAACGCTCGATTTTTCTCGATGATCAAGATCGCGAGGAGCTCCTCTCCCGCCTTTCACGGTTGCTGGCCGAGACGGAGACGGATTGCTTTGCCTGGGCGCTGCTTGATTCCCATTTTCATCTCTTGTTGCAGCCGAGTGCCACCAAGCTTTCCCAATTCATGCGTCGCCTGCTGACCGGCTACGCCGTGGTTTTCAACCTGCGGCACGGCCGTGTCGGGCATCTGTTTCAGAATCGGTATAAATCGATTGTCTGCGACGGGGATGTCTATCTTCTGGAATTGGTGAGGTACATCCACCTGAATCCGCTGCGGGCCGGCATCGTGAAATCGGTTGAGTCCCTTGAAGATTATCCCTGGTGCGGGCATCGCGAACTGCTGGGCAAAACTTTTCGGTCGGTGATTAACGACAGGCAGGTTCTGCCGCTTTTCGCCAAGCGCCTCAGGGCAGCCAGGCAACAGTATACCCGTTTTATCGCCGACGGAGTAGACGCCCCTTCGGCCAACCTCTCCGCTGGCGGTAAACGGGCCAGCCTGGATCTCGATCCTGATCTCGACGACGATAGCCTTTTCGATGATCGCGTTCTGGGGGGCGGAGATTTTGTTGAACGGGTTTTGCGGCATGCCGACCAGTTCCCTGTCGGAGAGAAACGCTCTCTTAGAGAGCTCATGGATCTGGTCGCGAGCCATTATGGCGTCGAACCCGCAGCCCTGAGTCAGTCGGGTAAAAATCGAAATCTTGCCGGGGCAAAAGCGGTCATTTGCTATGTGGCGATCAGGAAATGGGGTTTAAAAGGGGTCGATGTTGGCCCGGTCTTGGCTTATACCCCCGCCGCTGTTTCGCATGCCGCCAACAGAGGGGAGTCTATTTTTCAGGAAGGGACGGAATTGAGAAAAAAATTA
Source organism: Syntrophotalea acetylenica (assembly GCF_001888165.1). Lineage (NCBI taxonomy): Bacteria > Pseudomonadati > Thermodesulfobacteriota > Desulfuromonadia > Desulfuromonadales > Syntrophotaleaceae > Syntrophotalea > Syntrophotalea acetylenica. The sequence continues at coordinate 2,998,396 of NZ_CP015455.1, read as the reverse complement.
AAGACGATTTTATAATTTTCAAGAACGTCCCCTTAGGCATAGGAGCGATTGATCGAACATCAATGGCGAAGCCATGCGCGAACAGGCGCGGAGTGCTGAGCGTCCGAGTGAGCCGCAGGCGAACGGCTTGACCTCCTTGTTAGCTGTTGACATGCTTCAACAACAACCAGACTCGTTTTCGGATGTTTTGGACACGCGTGGGCCAGCGATACTTGGAATTGTTTTTCACGTGCGGATACCTGATCTTAAGATCGTTGATCTTCTCGTAAATTGATTCAACGAGATCTTGCGTCTCTTTCCCCGGCCACGATGCTAAATCAGTGCTTGCAAGAGATGGGTACTGTTTGACCTTTGTTCTTTTTAGCGCATTGAAGTCAAATCCCTCTTTGCTTAATCGCTTGTATTCCGCAACGGAGATCTTTTCGATGACTTCTGAAAGTTCGACCTCGTCTTGCGCCACTAGATCAAGGTAGATGAGATTATCCTTGAGCTCCCCAATTAGGGCTCGTGAGTTCCCGTTGGCTTTTTTCAACCAAGTATTCAGCGCTTTTACAGCTGCGCCCGCTTTGGCGAGTGATTCAAGTACAACCGGGACTGATAGATCCATCGGACTGATCCTTTTTCAGCTAACGTAGAAGGGAGGGGCTGCGCGCTTTTGCGAAGTCCCTCTCGACTGACGGGTTAGCGGCCATCAGTCTTTTTGTAGCGTGACTGTGATTATGTCGTCTTTATGCCCAGCGAAAAATGCGAACGGAGCGCAGATTAAGAATAGACAGCAAGCATTCCCACCCTTAAGTTTACCGGGCGCAATGGTTTCCGAGACAACTAGCCACCCTTGATTGGTCTCTCGCCCCAGTACATTGTTTTTTTCCGCTTGCCCTGCGGGAGTGTTTGGAAACTGAAGTGTTTTAAATTGCGCCATTTAGAAGCCCCCGACCTGAATCAGTGAGTTTGTAATCGTAATTTCTTGTTTGGTCTTTGACAATCAGCTGATTTTGTTGGGCTTTTCTGCTACTATCGAACCGCTTCGAAATTCACCCAAGGAGATTTTTTCATGACGTTTCCGCGGTTCACTATCGAGCAGTCCGACAGCGAATTCTACACCTCCCAGTCCGGCATGGCCCTGGTCGGACTGGCCGTCAACCGCTACACCACGCTCGCTTCTCGGGTGGCCAAGGCCGCGCCCTGCCAAGGGATCGCCACCGCCGACGTGCTGCGCTGCTATCTCGGGCTGCTCTGTCAGGGCAAGAGCGACTTCGAGGCCATCCGCCCCTTCTGGGAGGATGATGAATTCTTTGCTGCGGCCTTGGGAGTGCAGAACGTGCCCTCCCCCGAAACCCTGCGCCAGCGCATGGACAAGGTCGCCGAAGCGGTGCGCCCCATCGTCAACCTCTGCACCGTCGAGTTGCTGAAGAAGGCCAAGGCCGCGCTGTCCACGCTGCCAGCGGGTCACATGCCGCTGGATTTGGACGTCTTCACACAGGACAACTCCAACACCAAGAAAGAGGGTGTCTCCTGGACCTACCGCAAGTTCAACGGTTTTGCACCGATTGCAGCCTGGCTTGGCCTGGAGGGGTGGTGCTTGGAGATCGAGCAGCGCCCCGGCTCCCAGCATGCCCAGGAAGGTTTCGTCCCTTTTCTGTTGCGGGCCATCCACAAGAGCCGGCTATTGACCGAGGCCCCCTTGCTGGTGCGGCTGGACAGCGCCCACGATGCGATCATGACGTTGGTGACCTTGGTCAGTGAGCGGGTCGACTTCATCGTCAAGTGGAATCCCCGGGGAACCGACGTGCCGGCCAGAGCCAGCGAGGTCTTCGCCAAGGGCAAGATGATCAAACAGGACAAAAAGGGCCGCATCGCCATCATGACGGAAATCGTCGAGCGCACCTACAAGGACGAGGATGGCAAGGAAAAAACCATCAAAGTCCGCCGTGTGCTGCGGGCCACGGAGCGCTACTTTGAGAAGGATGGCACGCCGCTGCTGGTCCCCGACGTCATGATCGAGGGCTGGTGGACCAACCTGACCGTCGCCAAGGACAAGGTGATCGAGTTTTACAAGGGGCATGCGCTGTGCGAGCAGTACCATTCCGAACTCAAGAGCGACATGGACCTGGAGCGGTTGCCGTCAGGCAAGTTCGCCACCAATGCCCTGGTCATGAGTTGTTCGGCCCTGGCCTACAATATCCTGCGGGCCGTGGGCCAGGTCGGCCTGATGGGCAAGGCCCAGGCGAAACGCGCCAAGCAGCGGCGGCGGATCAAGACGGTGATTCAGGACCTGATCTACTGCGCCGCTCGGTTGATCCGCCATTGTCGTGGCCTGACCCTGCGGTTCAGTTGTCATGCCCACGATCAGGCCGCGTCGTTTGCAACAACCTACGCCCGGTTTGCGTACGGCTAAGGCTCCAGCCGGCACAGCATAGCTTCTGAAAAACCGCAACCGAGGGTGTGGCCAATGCCGCTCGCCCAGAAACAGGAGAACCCGCTCAACATCGCCTTAGAATCAGCTGAATTGTCAAAGAACGGCCCCGCCTGACCGGAAAAACGGTTCAAGGCGGTGGCGTCACAGGCAAAGTGTCTCGCGAAAATGGCTACGCGAGCATTACCCGAGAGGTGCAGACTGGCTTCTCACTGATTCAGGCCCGATTGATAGTACTGTTGGAAAAAAAGTAACTGCTGTGCCGAAACCGGTGAAGAAACGAAGTCTGTTATTACTAACTCGCCAGCGGATGAACTGTGTAAGGCCGTCAGCGACTAATAAGCACGCGAACACACCAAATACATAAGCCAAATCTTCACGCCATGGCAACAGTAGAAGCGAACATGGCAAGCCCACAAATAGACCCGTACATCGTGCGCAGATGTGAAATTGACGACCTAGGACAAAAAAAGAACGGTCGGCCATCCGATGACACCCCCAATATTTATGCAGCCACACACTGTCAACGAATAAAAAAATGGCAATTTTTTGAAATATATGATGTAGCAATGGCATGTGTTTTATGGCCGCTAACGTGATGGTAACCGGTTGCTTCGCGCCGGTACGATTTAGTAGCGCCTTCTTCGGGAAGCAGCCAGTCCGGTTGACCTTTTGGTTAGCGCTGCCAGATGCTCAGGTAAAGACGCCGCCGTCCTTATTGAACCCAATAATGACTTCTTTCAAACCCACACAATTATTCGTGACAACTTCTGGAGGATTCTTATCAATTAAATCCTTGAACCACCTGTGCACGCGGTGGGTAGTCCCTAAAATCGAGGTATTGAGTACAACAGGAAACCCCCGGCTTTGCCGGGGGACCTCAGAAGTTTGACAGTTCCGGGAGTAAATGAAAGCCTCCCGTCTGTGAACCGCTCAAAGTTCTCAGAGAAGGAGGCTTTCGATGAAACACACCCAAAGCCTAAGTCATTCGGTTTGGGACTGCAAGTACCACGTTGTTTGGATACCCAAGTATCGCCGAAAGGTGCTGTATGGTCGGATTCGGCGACATCTTGGGGAGGTCATCCGAGAGTTGGCCCGGCAACGAGAGAGTCAGGTGTTGGAAGGACATTTGTGCGCTGATCACGTCCATGTGTATATCTCGATCCCGCCAAAGTATGCGGTAGCTCAGGTTGATCTGTCAACACTTTTCCGGACACATGATTACGCAGCTTTTTTCATGGCCTCAAAGACCAGCGGAGCTTCGTTTCCGTTGGCGGAGTGACGCCGCTGGCGATTGTAAAACACTTCGATGTACTCGAAGATCGACGCTCTGGCTTCGACGCGGCTTTCGTAGTCGCAATGATGGACCAGTTCAGTTTTCAGAGTATGGAAAAAACTCTCAGCGACAGCATTGTCCCAGCAATCACCCTTTTTGCTCATGCTGGCCAAAATGCCGTGGGTGAGGTGAATTTTCCGATGGCTCTCAGAAGCATATTGACTGCCGCGATCACTGTGAAAAATCAGGCCCCGGGCTGGCTTGCGAAGTCGAAGGGGACGTTCTTGATAAATATAAATTCCTATGGTAATCTCCCCTCATGCCCAGACAATCCCGCATAGATTTCCCCGGCCTTTTACACCATGTCATCGTCAGAGGAATTGAAAAACGTTCGATTTTTCTCGATGATCAAGATCGCGAGGAGCTCCTCTCCCGCCTTTCACGGTTGCTGGCCGAGACGGAGACGGATTGCTTTGCCTGGGCGCTGCTTGATTCCCATTTTCATCTCTTGTTGCAGCCGAGTGCCACCAAGCTTTCCCAATTCATGCGTCGCCTGCTGACCGGCTACGCCGTGGTTTTCAACCTGCGGCACGGCCGTGTCGGGCATCTGTTTCAGAATCGGTATAAATCGATTGTCTGCGACGGGGATGTCTATCTTCTGGAATTGGTGAGGTACATCCACCTGAATCCGCTGCGGGCCGGCATCGTGAAATCGGTTGAGTCCCTTGAAGATTATCCCTGGTGCGGGCATCGCGAACTGCTGGGCAAAACTTTTCGGTCGGTGATTAACGACAGGCAGGTTCTGCCGCTTTTCGCCAAGCGCCTCAGGGCAGCCAGGCAACAGTATACCCGTTTTATCGCCGACGGAGTAGACGCCCCTTCGGCCAACCTCTCCGCTGGCGGTAAACGGGCCAGCCTGGATCTCGATCCTGATCTCGACGACGATAGCCTTTTCGATGATCGCGTTCTGGGGGGCGGAGATTTTGTTGAACGGGTTTTGCGGCATGCCGACCAGTTCCCTGTCGGAGAGAAACGCTCTCTTAGAGAGCTCATGGATCTGGTCGCGAGCCATTATGGCGTCGAACCCGCAGCCCTGAGTCAGTCGGGTAAAAATCGAAATCTTGCCGGGGCAAAAGCGGTCATTTGCTATGTGGCGATCAGGAAATGGGGTTTAAAAGGGGTCGATGTTGGCCCGATCTTGGCTTATACCCCCGCCGCTGTTTCGCATGCCGCCAACAGAGGGGAGTCTATTTTTCAGGAAGGGACGGAATTGAGAAAAAAATTAAAGACGATTTTATAATTTTCAAGAACGTCCCCTTAGGCATACAGGTGGTGGGGCTGCCGTTTGGTCAACTTCGTCATGGGAACCTTTTGGTTGTTGCGGTGGCAGCAAAGCTCGGACGAACGCCAAGCAGCCTTTCCATGAAGCTCTGTAACCTTGCATCACTGGCTCCCTATCATCAGGAACGGGGGAACGTCAACTGGCCATGCATACACCTTAGGGTAGAATTGATGAAAAATAAGATTATCATCCTCTTCAGCCTACTTGTTTTGATACCAGGCTCCTCTTATGCAGAGATGTCTGAATTTGAAACGAAATTTCTTAGTATCGCAGGAGAGAGCTGGATTGAAGAAACGACAAATATGGCTATTCAACGATATGCAACATGCGTTCAATGCATGGGCACGTTAAAAGACATGTATTGTGTAGCTCCAGAGATATTTGAGGGGATTTCACCTGAGCACAAAAATTGGAAAATACTCGAAGAGGAGTTTAATCAATTCACAGGAAGTGCTTGCAAGCCATTTGAATTAAATAAAAAATTCGATTTTTTACTTGAAATTATTGCAAAATACATCACCTTAAAAGATATCGATGAAGCAATAGCAAGAAAAGATAAGTCTTTACTACAACCGAAATTAACACTTGCGAGGAAAGAATACGTAAAACTGCTCATTGAACAATTCGATTCCACCTCAAAAAAAGAAATCGATTTTTTTGAGAAAAAGTTTTCACAACTAGTCAACGAACTGAAATAGTACCTGTCACGAAACGGTCCCGTTCTGTCAAGTGCTGTAAGATGTGTCAGGCGCGTAAGTTTCTGCGAAAACATCCGGACCTGAAACCGCCTTTGGCCCAGGTGTTGTCCGACCTGCAGCAAGATCCCTTTCAATCCTACCTGGAACTCCATTCACCGACCGGCAAGCTCGCGGGTTGCCATGCCGGCAGCCTGACCTACGGTTACCGCATCACCCTGACACTGATCTTCTTCCATCAGGAGATTGTGCTTCTCGATATCGGCAGTCATGACGAAGTTTACCGCTAAAGGGGAAACCCTGCCGGTACGTTCTTGCCAGTGTACAGATGAGGGCGGATTGAAGCAAATGCCCGATTTCTTAGCGAAAACCTTGAGTTTCCTCGCCAAAAACAGGCTTGCAATTCCCGTTTGAGACTGATTTGCAAGGAGCAGGTCTTTTCGCTTCATCTGTCAGCCCTTATGGCTAGATAGAATCGCGGGTGTTCTTAACCAGAAAGCGGAGACAGGAGGCCTCCTGTTCCAATTTGTCGCGCTGCTGTATTTCCTGAACGAGGCGCAGGTTTTCCAATCCCATTTCGGTGATCATTTTTACCAGTGAGAGAAGGTCGGTCATGGCGTTGTGGATATGGTCACGGCTTACGATCGGTACCTTATCCAGGGCTGCCAGGTATTTCTTCTCGTCGAAACCGTACCGGGCTGCCTGGGCGCGGAAAAATTCGCGGTCAGGGGGGTGTCGTCGTAGAAGAGCTGGCCGGTGAAGAAGGTCGCAAAATGCCGGTTTTCGATAAAAATCGGCATGGCAATATCCCATAACCCGTTTAGGCAGGGGTAGGTGAGATACCCGTTCGGGCAGTTATTGATATGGGCCTCGACGTGGGCGTCACTTTCCCGGCAAAGGGCGCAGGTCTCGGGATGGCGGCGATGAAAGTGCGTACAGATCTCTTGCCAACCGACGGAGGCGAGCATCGTTCCTTTGTTGTTGAAGATAGCGCAGGGTAGCCTGAGCATCCGACACTGCGTTTCCAAAAATTGTTGCAGTCGGTCTTCTGGAATTATTTGGGAAAAAACAAGATCGCTCATGGGTTTTTTCGAGCTGTTCGGTACAGCCGGTGGCAATGCTTTGGAAATATCTTTAAGTCTTTGAAACAATTGCATAAAAGCATTGGCAACTGAAACGGGGTAAGTTGTCGCCAAACAACCTGTTACTACCAAGGAGATGATGCTTTGGGCCAGATTGTAGCAGAAACTGTTTCATACCAGAACCAAAAAATGGGTGATTGGCCGGTCGATGAAGCCATCAGTGCAGCTGTTTTGAGTAAAAACGGGCTGTCGGTCGGTGAAGGTTGACGGTCCCGATAGCAAGAACTGGAGGTAAGTCGATAAGAAGAGGTTTAAGGCGATAGATTGCAGACGATAATCGGGGGGATGTTTATACGGAATTGTTTGCAGGTTCAGATCTTGTCGACAGTGATTGGGCGTTAACGTTTGTTTGGCGGCACAATGTCGTACTTTTCTATTTTTCGATACAAGGTTGATCGACCGATGCCGATTTCTTTTGCCGCTTTAACAACTTGCCATTGGTGCTTTTTTAAAGACTCCAGGATAATCGTTCTCTCGGCCTGTTCCATCGGGCTCCACGACTGCTCTCTTTGTGGCACGGGCTGCATTTTTTTAGGTGCGGATGTTTCAATATGCGATAGCAAAGCGGGCCGTTCTTGATTCGCAACCTCCTCGGGCAAATTGGTCGAGGTGATGCGGTCACCGTCGGACATGGCCAGAGCATAGCGTAAAACGTTACGCAACTGGCGGATATTTCCTGGCCAGTCATAGCGGGTCAGCAGATTCAGTGCTTCCTTGTCGATGGAGATCGCGCCGATTTCCGTTTTTGCCTCAATCGCCAGGGCCATCTGAATAAGCTGAGCGAGGTCGGTTCGCTGACGCAGCGGCGGCAGGACAAAGGATATGCCTTTAAGTCGGTAGAAGAGATCTTCCCGAAAACTACCCTCGATCACCATGTCCTGGATGTTGCGGTGGGTGGCGCAGATCACATTTAAATGAACAGGTACGGGACTGGTGCTTCCCAGGGGAGTGATTTCTTTTTCTGCGAGAACACGCAGCAACCGGGGCTGCAAGCTGGTCGGCATATCACCGATTTCGTCGAGAAACAAGGTGCCACCGTTCGATTGCACAATCTTGCCCTGCATGCCTTTGTTGAGCGCCCCGGTGAAGGCTCCTGGCTTGTAACCAAACAGTTCGCTTTCGATAAGCGACTCGGGAATCGACGCGCAGTTGATCGCGACAAACGGTTTGTTGGCCCGACTGCTGGCATTATGAATCGCGCGCGCGAATACCTCCTTGCCCGTACCGGTTTCACCGTTAAGTAGTATGGGGATGTTTTTGTCCAGGACCCGCTTGATACGGGTAACAATCTCTTTCAATCGGTGGTCGGCTCCGGCCAAAAGGTCAAGGCTCAGGGGCTCGGCAGCGGAAAGTTCCTTGGGTGGCGTGACCTTGGTTTTTTGGGAGGGGCGAATCTGAATCGACTTGAGGGCAATAGCTTGAGGTGAGCGCAACGTGGCGAAGTAATAGGCACCATTGGTAATGGTCCGGATGGGCCATACCATTTCTGATTTACCAGCAAGGTCGATCAATTGGTCAAATTTTATGTCGAAGATGTCTTCGATATCGCGGCCGATCATCGTTTTGTAAATTCCACCGCCAAATTGTTGCCGTGCCGTTTGGTCGGCAGCGAGCACGATCCCGTCGCCGCCAAGGGCCAATAGGCAGGTCCTGTTTACCACGGCCATTTCTCGATTATTGCAGATACATAACACCCACTGATCTTCAAATTGGTGATAAAAATAAGCCGCCTCGATGAGGCGGGCAGTTTGTTTGACCAGTTGCAATGCAAAATACTGGCTATCCTTGGAGGCAGGCGAATGGAGGGCCGAAATATCAACCAAACCCAGCATCTCGCCAAAGGGGTTGAGAATCGGTGCCGCAGAGCATGTTAGTTCGGCGTTGATGACCCGGTAGTGTTCGCCTTTGTGGATGGTTATGGGTCGCTTTTCGACTAAGCAGGTACCGACGGCACAGGTTCCTTCTTCTTCTTCGGCCCAGATCGAGCCAAGGTAGAGGCCGGCTTTCTTCCATTCCCGGACCTGTTGATCATCACCGAGCCAATCAAGTGTCGTGACGTTATGATCGCACAACAGGGCGCAATAGCCGTGGGCCGAGACCTGATGGAAGAGATCCCTGACTCCAGGCCGTGCGATGCGCAAAAAGTCCTCGGCTGCCTCCGCTTGTTCCTTAAACTCACGTTCGGTAAGTATTCTGACCTGAGCTGCATCGGCGGGATCGATGCCGTGCTGATTCATGCTGCGCTGCCAGGAACAGAGCACCGGTGCGTCAACAGAGTCAGTCATGGCGCAGTTGGTTTGGGCGACCGCTGAGTAGACTTTCTCAATATGATGTTTTTTATTTAAGAGAGTCATGGCTGCCGAAAAGTACGCGTCAGTAACAACCTGTCATGAGGGGTTGCCGATGCTTGCTTTGGGCTAAGGCGTGATGTAAGTACTATAAATTTAGGGGTATATTATTGTCAAACGCTATTTGGCAAGGCGTTGTTCTGCAGAGATGTGACCTGACATTGCCATCGGTATTTCATATTCAGTGATTATTATTTTCATCATCCCGCCGCTGACTTTGCCGTCTCGCAGTAAATGCGCAGGCCCAATCGAGTGCAAGGGTCCCGTTGCTTGTGCTGGAGATGCGGAAGAGGTCCCCCTCCCCTCTATTGGCAGTTAGAGGAGGAGGGGGACTACTCGCCCCGCCCCGAAAGCAGCAAAGGGGGGGAGACGAGAAATATTTAGACCAGGATAATTCCGCCATCGATCATGACCGACTGGCCGGTCATGTAATCGCCATCATCGGAAGCGACAAAGGATACGTAACCGGCAACCTGCTCCGGTTTTCCGACTTCTTTTGCAAGGATGGCGCTGTTAACATAGGCCTTGAGGGTTTCCCCTTTGGCCGCACCGGTGTAGGCACCGATTTTTTCATCGATGAGATCCCACATATCGGTACCGACGATGCCGGGGCAGTAGGCATTGACCGTAATTTTGTGTTCCGCCATTTCCTTGGCAAAGGCTTGCGTGTAGCCCCTGACGGCGAACTTGGAAGCACTGTAGACAGGCAGGAAGGCAAACCCGGCGTGACCGGCGATGCTGGCGCAGTTGATGATTTTGCCGCCGCTGCCCAGATATCCTTTGTTGCCCTGCTTGATCATCTGCCGGGCGGCGGCGTTGTCACAAAGAATGAGGCCCTTCACGTTGACTGCAAGCTGCTTGTCGATATCCTCGGGGGTATGGTCAAGACCGACCTTGACGATGCCGATGCCGGCGTTGGCCACCATGATGTCCAGCTTGCCGAATTTTGCCACGGCCTTTTCCACCAGGGCATTGACTTGCTGCTCGTTGGTCACATCGCAGGCAACCGCCAGCGATTTGCCGCCGGCAGCTTCAATCTCGGCCGCAACCTTGTTCATGTTGTCCGCCATGACATCGCTAACCACCACGGCAGCCCCATCGGCCGCCAGCCGCATGGCGATGGCCCTGCCGATGCCACGGCCCGATCCCGTTACAATTGCAACCTTGCCTGCTAGTTTCTTGTCTGCCATTTGGTGAATCCTTTCCATGTTGTTGGTTGACACAGTGGGCATCATTGCCCCTTAAAAAGACTAAAAAATTTAATTATCAATAATTTAATAAGTTACAGCGTAGAAGATATGTTATTTTAAATAATTTTTTTCTATTGGTTTTTGTTTTTATGATATTTGAAGTTGGTTAATATGAACAATTATTGTGTTTATCAGCGAACAATTTAATGTCTATCAGTGGTGTCCCAACGTTAAATCAAAAATTGTTCATAACTAACTGATATAAATAAACTATCGAGAAAAAATGGCTGTTATCGACTTGAAACAAAATCTGCTTCAGCATCATCCTGCGTGTGGTTGCATTACCTCACGACAGGAGCTGTGCTATGGCCACCGGCAAGCTGGTTTTCTCTCAAGTCATCGACCATCTTCCCTTGCACACGTTTCGGCAATGCGTGAAACGCTACCAGGGAAACCGCAAGGTCAAGTCATTCACCTGTCTCGACCAGTTTCTCTGTATGGCCTTCGCCCAACTGACGTATCGCGAAAGCTTGCGCGATATCGAAGCCTGTCTTCGTGCACAGAGCAACAAGCTCTATCACATGGGCATCCGCAGCCAGGTATCGAGGAACACTCTGGCCAACGCCAACAAGGTCCGCGACTGGCGAATTTATGCCGACTTGGCTCACAGCCTCATTCCGGTGGCGCGCAGCCTCTACCTGGACGAGGATTTTGGCATCGAACTCGACCAGGCCGCCTATGCCTTGGACGCAACGACAATCGATTTGTGTCTGACGCTGTTTCCATGGGCCGAGTTTCGGCAGACTGATGTGGCTACACTATCCCGGACACACAAAATGAGGCAAAATACCTGACCATGGAGGTGTGTCCGATGCCATCGAAGTACTCGCCAGAATTTAAGCAAGACGCCGTGAAGTTGGCCGTCGATTCTGATCAGCCGATTTCCCAGACGGCCAGAGCGCTGGGGGTCAATCCGAACACTCTGTATACCTGGGTTGCAAAGTATCATCAGCCCCAAACCGTGGACGAAGAAGGCGCGGGGGACAAGCATCCCTACGAAGAGCTTAAGCGCTTGCGGCGCGAAATTGCCCAACTCAAAGAGGAGCGTGACATCCTAAAAAAAGCGGCGGCGTACTTTGCAAAGAACAGTCGGTAAAGTACGCCTGGATGAGACAGCAGACTGAATTCGGCGTCCAGGCCATGTGTCGTGTTCTGCAAGTTTCCCGAAGCGGCTACTATGAGAGCTTGAGCCGAGCGCCCAGCAACCGCAGCCTTGCCGATGACGCGCTTCGCCCCCAAATCAAAGGGGTATTCGAAAAAGGCCGAAAAACCTATGGCACCCGGCGAATCAAAGACGATCTGGACAAGCAAGGTACGGTCATCAGCCGCCGGCGCATCGCCCGGCTCATGCAGGAAGAAGGTTTGGCGGTCAAAACCAAGCGCAAATTTAAGCCGACAACCAATTCCAAACATGACAAGCCCATTGCGCCTAATCTGCTTGAGCGCGAATTTAACGTCGAAACGCCCGACACCGCTTATGTCGGCGATATCACCTATATTCCGACGCGTGAAGGCTGGCTGTACCTGGCCGTTGTCATAGATCTCTTCTCTCGGGCCGTGGTCGGCTGGGCCATGGGTTCACGGATCAACGCCGCGCTGGTCAATGATGCCCTGCGAATGGCGATCTGGAAGCGCAAGCCAGCCCGGGGCCTGATTTTTCACAGTGATCGCGGCAGTCAATATGCTTCTGAGAGCCATCGGAAAATTCACCTCACCCACGGCATTTTGGCCAGCATGAGCAAAAAGGGTGATTGCTGGGACAATGCTGTCGCTGAGAGTTTTTTCCATACTCTGAAAACTGAACTGGTCCATCATTGCGACTACGAAAGCCGCGTCGAAGCCAGAGCGTCGATCTTCGAGTACATCGAAGTGTTTTACAATCGCCAGCGGCGTCACTCCGCCAACGGAAACGAAGCTCCGCTGGTCTTTGAGGCCATGAAAAAAGCTGCGTAATCATGTGTCCGGAAAAGTGTTGACAGATCAGACCAAGAGCGCAATCAAGCTACACACCCTTCTGGATCTGCGCGGCAGCATTCCTACGTTCATTTACATCTCAGACGGCAAAGAGCACGAGGTCGCAGTTCTCGACGATCTGCCTTTGGAAGCCGGAGCCACCTATGTGATGGATCGTGGCTACCTCGACTATTTTCGTCTTTATCGGATGACCAAGGCCCATGCCTTCTTTGTCATTCGGGCCAAGAAGAACATGGCCTTCCGGCGACTCTATTCCGCTCCCGTAAACCGAGAAACCGGGTTGCTTTGCGATCAAACATTCAAGTTAACCGGGCATTACGCGACACGCGATTATCCGGAGAAACTACGTCGCGTCAGAGTGCGCGACCTGGAGACCGACAAAACCATCGTCATTCTGAGCAACAACTTCACGCTCCCGGCGGAATCGATTGCTTTGCTTTATCGTCGCCGGTGGTACATCGAGCAGTTCTTCCGCTGGATCAAACAGAACCTGCGGATTAAGAGTTTTTACGGCACCAGCGAAAATGCGGTCAAAACCCAGATCTGGATCGCAGTAACCGTTTATCTGCTGGTGGCCATTATGAAAAAACGGCTCAAGATCGAGGCCAGTCTCTACACAATTTTACAGATATTAAGCGTAACCTCGTTCGAGAGAATTCAGTTAAATCAGCTACTTGTTGACGCGGATTACACAGCCGCATCAATGGAAAACGATAACCAGTTGTTTTTATTCAACTAAACGTTGGGACACTACTGAATGTCTATTACATAAAAAAGTATAAATAAATATTATTATTTATTGTAAAGCAAAGACCAAGAAAAACTTTTGTCCTAAAACCATTGATGCGTTAATTTCGGTGATTATGGCAAAGGGTTTTCAATAATAATTAAATAAGCGTTCAAAATTTCAAAAACAATTTCCTAAAATTCTTGCGAAAATATAAAGCTAAGAAAATTGATTTACGATAGTATAGATAATTTTCAATCAAAAGGTTTTCAAATAAAGATCATTTTCTTAACAATAAAGAATATCTAAATAGTGTTCTGCGAATTATATTATCGACATTAGCAATCGATATGCCGATCGGGAAAAATTTTGTCAATACAAGTCGTCTTAGTCAAAAATGATTCGTATAAATATTTGTTGTTAAATAGATTTTTGAGTTTTTTATTTTTTTTGATGTAAACGCCATTTAAATGGATTCGCTTAGCTCACTTGTCGGTTTTGTCCCATTGTGGGAGGTCCATCCCACTCCGGGACGAATATCCCAGCCCCATGACACCGTCTTTTGTTTTTGTAGGTATCCCCAACCTGGAAGAGTATTGTCTTTGTTTTATCTTGAAATGTTTTCCCGTGGGGGCCGCAGGGTCGGACCAAGGGTACTCCTTGATTTCCTTGCCACAACGAAAAATTGCTCGTTTCCCATATGAAAACTACGCTGTATCCATCCAGAGTTTCCGGATGGATACAAACCATTAGCGCCCTTAGGCCAGGGCTTTTAATGCCAGACTCTTAAAATGGAGCCTTTCTGAAATTTCACTTGAAAACAAACCTGAATTCGGATCAAAGAAAGGATATGTTTTTGGGTGATGCCGACAGGAAGAGAGGTTTCGGATGAAAGATATTCGTATTTCCGAAGGTGTAGTCCCGCTTGGGGAGTTCAAGGCTCATGCACCCGGTACCTGAAACAATTGGACGGCCCCGTTGTGATTACTCAACATGGGCGTCCTCCGGCGGTGCTGATCTCCTCTGGTGAATATGATCAGATCAGGGAGCAGTGGCGGTTCATCGAATCGTTGACGGCGGGTCTCGATGATTCACAGAGCGGGCGCGTTATGGACACCGAGGAGTTGAAGGCGAGACTGGCCTCGGCTCGTGAGCAGAGGCGCTCTCGATGACAATTTTCTGGGCAGAGCATGCGTTGGCTTGCCTGTCCGAGATCGAAGATTTTATTGCGCAGGTCCCATCGGCTCTACTGTGATTTTAAAGGATAAGGGGCAAATCTTTGCTTGCCTGATCAAAAACCGGGACAGACCTATTTAGTTTTCATCCGGAAACGGCTCTTTTTCCGCCGTGGCGGCGTCAATCCGCAGGCTTGCTTGTGCGGCGTACCGATGTACGCCTCCACGCAACCCCTTGATTTCCTTGCCACAACGAAAAATTGCTCGTTTCACATATGAAAAGTACGCTGTATCCATGCGGAGTTTCCGGATGGATACTAACTGATTCATATCAAGAAAATGCACTGATAATCCGCATCCGCCATTATCCTTCGAGAGGGTTGCCGGTCGTGCGGGAGCGGTTGTTCAGTGGATAAAGCTGAAGAAGGTTTTAGGCTCCCGTTCCGGTGGGGTAATTGCACCTTTGCCATGTTCCACCAGCTTCATCACCCAGGCCATGTTCTTCCCCAGAACCCGCATGATCTGTTCTCCCTCGATGTCCTGGATCACTTCTCCCGGCGTTCGGCCATGGATCACGTTCCAATAATTTGAAGCGGGAATCAGCATCTCGGCATAGTTCAGGAAGTTGTTCAGTTGATCAAACGCCGGCAAGCCACCGGAACGCCGCACGGCAACCACCGCTGCTCCAACCTTGTGGCGGAGCATGCCGTCATTGACACTGGTCACGAAGAACGCGCGATCCAGAAACGATTTCATGGTTCCGGCAATAGCTGAAAAATACACCGGCGAGCCGAGAATGATCCCGTCCGCATGCTTCATCTTCTGAATCCACTCGTTGACCTCGTCACCAGGCAGCACGCATTGTTCATTTTTGTTTTTTGCGCAACGGTAACAGGCGGTGCAACCCCTGATGGTTTTGTTGCCGAGATGGACGATCTCTGTTTCGATTCCGATCTTTTCAAGCTCGGCAGTCACCATCCTTATGGCATGCCAGGTGTTTCCTTCCTTGTTCGGGCTGCCGTTAAACGCTACGACTTTCATGGCTTTCTCCTTTGGTATTGCAGTTCGACGTATCCTGGATGGAATCGCCTTGCAGGAGACGGAATTGCAACAAAACCGCCCAGAAATTAAGCAATTACCGTCTCTGTGGGCCACCCTTCGTCGCACTTGACGATCAATCGTCAGGATCGGGGGCAACCCTGGTGGGGTTTTTGATCAACACGCCCCACGCGCCGGGGCCGAGATCCGCCGCGTTGGCTTCGTCGGTGTCGAGGTGCATATCGAGGGCGTAGCTCTCTTTGACCCGTACGAGCACGTCATCAAAAATGATCCCCCGCTTGCCGCCCACGCGCACCATGACCCATTGCCGGTCTTCGACACCCAGGCGCTCGGCATCGGCCGGGGTCATGTGGATATGCCGTGCCGCCTGGATCACACCTCTTTTCAGCTCCACGACGCCTTGAGGGCCTTCGAGACGAATGCCAGGCGTATCCTCGATCTTTCCCGAAGCGCGGATCGGCGCGTCGACACCGAGCTTGAACTCGTCGGTACGCGATATTTCAAGCTGCGTCTCCTGGCGCTCCGGGCCAAGGACGCGGACGCGCTCGATACAACCTTTGGGCCCGCAGATGGTGACCGTCTCTTCGCAGGCGAATTGTCCGGGCTGACTTAACGCTTTGGCGGGTGTAAGTTGATGGCCGGCGCCAAAAAGTGCCTCGACATCCTGTCGGCAAAGATGAACATGGCGCATGCTGGCGCTGATGGGGATGCGGAGTTCTTTATTCATCGATGGCTTTTCTCCCAGATTCGCAAAAGGGGGGTGGCGGACCGGTCAACAAGGATTCCCCGTGCACGGCACCGCCGAAACTCTTCAAACGCCCTGGTTCCGTCCATTCGTTCCCCTCACTCCAGTCTGGATGATCGGACCAGGATGAGAAATATTGGCAAAACCCGACCTGACTATGTCGGCCCGCCACTCGTTATTTTAACCTTTACCATGTTTCCGCCGATAAGCCATTATTCATTCAGCAGAAACAAATGGATGACCCCTTTTCGCCTTTCGCCCTCGATTGGACCGAAGTTCCCGTGCCGCGTATAATGAAGTGATACTTCTCAGCAAGCAGGAGGGGACTCCATGATAATTGACTGGTTCAGGACTCTTCTTTTCACCACGTTGATATTTATGGCCGGCGTAGCTGCAGCGGCGACGGGGCCCGATCAAGGAGCACACATGACGGATAAAGGTAAAAAGCAAATGGTGGCGACCTTTGCCGGGGGTTGTTTCTGGTGCGTGGAATCCGATTTTGCGAAAGAGCCCGGCGTCATCAAGGTTATATCGGGCTTTACCGGCGGCAACGTCGCGAACCCGACCTACAAGCAGGTATCGGCCGGCGGCACCGGTCATGTTGAAGCGGTGCAGGTTACCTACGACCCTGCAAGGATCAGCTATGAGCAATTACTGGATGTGCTGTGGCGGCATATCGACCCGACGGATTCCGGAGGCCAGTTCGTCGACCGCGGCTCCCAGTACCGTTCGGCCATCTTCTACCATGATCAAGAGCAGCACGATCTGGCAGAGAAATCCAAACAGGCACTGCAGCAATCGGGACGTTTCGACAAACCGATCGTGACACAGATTCTGCCCTTCAAAACCTTCTATGTCGCCGAAGATTACCACCAGGACTACTACAAGGAAAATCCGCTCCGCTACAAATGCTACCGCCGGAATTCGGGGCGCGACGAGTTTCTGGAAAAGATCTGGAGCAAGGAAATAAAAAAGGCGGCTCCCATGACCGGCAACACCCGTTATCATAAACCGGATGATGCCACCCTGCGCAAAACCCTGACCCCTCTGCAGTACAAGGTCACTCAGAAGGAAGGCACCGAGCCGCCGTTTAAAAACGCATACTGGGACAACAAACAGGCCGGGATCTATGTCGACATCGTCTCGGGCGAACCACTGTTCAGTTCACTCGACAAGTACACATCAGGTACTGGCTGGCCGAGCTTCGTGCGGCCGCTGGTAAAGGAGAATATCGTCGAGCGTGAAGACCACAAACTCTTTTCGGTGCGCACCGAAATACGTAGCCGCCACGGTGATTCGCACCTGGGCCACGTGTTTAGCGACGGCCCGCCACCGACTGGCTTGCGCTATTGCATGAACTCGGCCGCCCTGCGCTTCATCCCCGTGGATCAACTGGAGAAGGAAGGCTACGGAGAATTCCTCGCAAGCTTTAAATAAGCGAATCCGGCCTCTTTCGTCATACGGAGGGGCTTTTTTTGGAGAAACGGTTCAGCTATGATTAACCGCGGAGCACACAAAGTACGCAGGTTAAACACGACAGCATAAAGCAAGCTGCACTTTTCTGGAGCATCTTGACGAGCTCAGCGTTCTCCGCGGTTGCCCCTTTGCTTTTCGCGTTTGTTGGACGATCCGGGCCTTATGCGTGAAAGAATGGGTGACCCCGTTGGAGGGGGAGTCTGTCCAGGTCGCAATCTGAAACTTCTATCCCCTTACGGAAGGGAATCATGTTTTTTGTCGATAAGCCGTACGTTTCGGAGTTTGTCAAAGAGACACTCTTGGAGAATGCCCTGCCCGTGGTTGCCACGACCGTGGCGAAAAGTCTGGGGCTGAAGGATGGCACGCGGTTTCTCGCCGAGGACGAGGCGGTTGAGCAGGCGCGACAGGGCCGGGTTCCGCTCCTTTATGCCACTTCGGAAAACTGCATCGGCTGGATCGCCGAACATCTTTCGTTTACCGGCATCCCGGCCAAAATCGAGCTGTTCAAAAACAAGCTGAAATTTCGCGAGATGACCCGGCCGTTTTTCCCCGAGTTTTATTTTCGCGAAGTCCTCATCGAGGATCTGGCAACCGTCCGTTTTGACGATTTGCCCGTGCCCTTCATCATCAAACCCGCCGTCGGGTTTTTCAGCATGGGGGTGCACAAGGTCGCCAGCCGAGAGGAATGGACGGCTGCGGTCGCAGCTATCCGGTCCGAGATCGACCGCACCCGCGGCCTGTATCCCGAGGAGGTGCTGGACAGTCGCGCGTTTATCGTCGAAGAGTGCATCGACGGCGAGGAATTCGCCGTGGACGCTTATTTCGATGCTGCCGGGGCGCCCGTGGTGCTGGGGATTTTTCAGCATGTCTTTGCTTCGGGATATGACGTGAGCGACCGGGTCTACATCACGTCGAAGGCCATTATCGAAGAAAACCTTGCCGCGTTCAGCGAGCTTCTGGGGCAAATCGGTAAGGTGGCCGGGGTGAGGAATTTCCCTGTGCATGCCGAACTCCGACGCACCGCGGCCGGCCGGGTGGTGCCCATCGAAGTGAATCCCATGCGGTTCGGCGGCTGGTGTACCACCGCGGATCTGACCTTTCGCGCCTACGGTCTCAATCCCTATCTGTGTTATTTCTCCCGGCAAAGGCCGGATTGGCCGCGTCTTCTGGAAGGGAAGGCCGGCAAGCTGTTTGCCATTGTCGTGTTGGACAATGGCTCCGGCATCGAGGCGAAGCATATCCGGAGCTTCGATTACGACATGCTGCTTGCCCGGTTTGAGAAGCCTCTTGAATTGCGCAAGGTCGATTATCACGAGTACCCGGTGTTCGGCTTCCTGTTCACGGAAACCGCGGCGGACAATTTCGCCGAACTGGAATGGATTCTGCGATCGGATTTGCGACCGTTCATAAAAACAGGCCCGACCGATGCCCACAGCAACCTGAAAGGAAACGAGGAGCCAACATAATGGAGAAAAAATTCAAGGCTACGGATATCCAGATCGGTTTTCATCCCGACGGCTATCGTATAGACAAGACCGCCTCGCCCATGGATTTTTATACAAAATGGCAGATTACCGCGGAAGGCAAATGGATAAACCCGAAGCCGACATGCTTTGATTCCATGCCGCAGGAAGGTTGGTACAAAGAGACCGGGAACCCCTGACTTGTTTCCACCCGGAAACGGCCCTTTTTCGCCGTGGCAGCGTCAATCCGCAGTCTTGCTTGTGCGGTCTCGGGTTTGATTTGCTGCCATTTCAACCGCTTGGTGCAAGTCCCTGATGCGTCAGCGTTTTCCCCGGCCCGGGCAAGGACAGCTGCGAAGCTTGGTGGGATGGATGCTAAGCACAAAAAGTCAGGACACCAAGGTTCAGAAAAAATTTACCACAGGAGGTGAAGGGTTGCGGCAATCTTCTGGTGCTGGTCGCTATTGGCGGCATCCAGGCGGTAACCGAGGGACATGGCGAAACGCGTGTTGAAGCGTGCATCGAGGCCCACGCCGATCTGGAGCCTGTCGCGGTCGAGCTTTGGTCCTTCGATATCGAAGCTGACTGTTGCGCTGCCGGCAAACCTGGCGTCGATGCGTGCGAGTTCATCGGCAAATTCGTGAACCCAGGCGGATTCAAGGGATGGCGCGATTACCATGCCGCGGATAACGTACTCTTTGTCCAACCGAACTCCCAGCCGTGAGCGCAGAGACATCTGCTTTTCGGTTTTCACGTCCAGAGCGGCGGTATCGGTGCCACTTTCGATGAAGGATTCGCGTCGGAGATGGGCGTATTCGAGGCCGGCGAAAGGCGCTATGTTCAGCCCCAGGTCAAAGGCACGTCCTCCTTCAATATCGGCTCCCCAGGTGACGCTGTCGTAGCTGGCCGATGCGGTCTGGTCGAAGGAGCCGAAGGCTACCTGGCGCTTGGCTCCGATCCGGTGCAGTCCGGCACTGGCCATGCCACGAAGATAGTATGGGCCGGGTATCCACCCTGAGTAGAGCGCAAGCTGCCAGGAGTCGATATCAAGCCCGCCGTCGGCGGTATCTGCATCGGTGTTGACGTAGCCGAAGGCCGCGCCGAGGGTGAGATCGTTGGCCAACATGCGATCGACGCCCAGAGCAGCCCCGGACGTATGATAATCCGCACCGGAAGCTTCGGAGGATCGGTCGATATCGCCGTAGCCACCCAACCCCCGCACCCACAGATGACTCCCCTTGTCCGTTCCCTCAGGGCCGGCAGATACGGATTGGCTGCGGCTCGTCGTTGTGGCCAGCAGCCCCCGGTCGCTGCTGGCATCAGCCAGAAGAACCTGCCGGGTATCGGCATTGACAGCCCCGCCGGCAGACAGTCGCTCGTTCAAAAGGTTTCGGAACTGCCGGCCCGCTTCCAGGGCAAGAGTCTGGGCGTGGGCATGCTGGATGCCGGAAAGAGCATCGTAGGCGAACAATGCGCCGGTCTCGGATTCCAGGGCGAGCAAAGCTGCGAACAGTCCGTCCATACCTGATGCGCCGGTTGTTTCCAGCGAGTTCAGTGCCGCACCCACAGCCCGCTGGTTCGGGGTTCCGCCAATGGCGTCGAAGGGCCGGCGCATCAGGGAGAGGGTGGCTTCGGTGGCGGTGTATGCCAGGGCAAAATCGCAAAAGGCCAAACTCGGCGAGGCGAGAGCCAAGGTGCCATCAATGCTGTCTGCTGTCAAAATCGTGTATTCGGTATTGCCGGAATAAACTCCCGGCAAAGGCATCACGCGCAGGGTGCCGCCGTCAAGCGTCGCCGCGCCTGTGGCTGAGATCCGGTCCGCGTCGCCGGCGGCATCAACCTCCACCGCATAGGTGCCGCCGCCGGAGAAATCCACGCTACCGGAGACGTTAAGCGTGCCGATGGAGCTTCCGGGCGCGACCGTGCCACCATTGACGAGGACGCTTCCAACCCAGCCGCTGCCCGCCAGAGTGCCGCCGGTGTTGACGTAGGTGGTGAAGTTTCTGAAGACCCCGTCGATTCGCAGGACCCCGGAGCTGATGGTGGTATCGACGGCATACCAATCGTCGTAATTGCCATCAAGAATCGTGGTGCCGGGTCCAAGGTGATTGATCTCCGTGACATAAAAGGGTACGACATCTCCCCACATTGACCATCTGTCGTCTTGCGCGAAATAAAACGCCTCTTCGTTGTGATTGAAGTTGATTGCAATATTTGTATTGCTGTCCCTGTTTGACGATATCATTGAATTTATCTGGAGGGTTCCCGCGGGACCGCCATTGCCGATATTCAGCGTAACATTGCCGTACCCAAAGAGAAACTCGTCGACAACAACGCTGGCGCCATTGGCCACGGTGAGCGTGCCGGTGCCCAGGTAGCCGAGTTCCAGGCGGTGGGTTTGCAATTGCGACCCTGGGCCATCCACGATAAGGGTGCCGTCTCCTGAATTAACACCGACTTGAACCAGGGAAGTGGCCGTCAGGGTGCCACCGTTCAGAATTTCGACCTGTCCCTGTCCGTTTGTGCCGACATGGACCGTTTCGTGAGCCACCACGGCATCAGGTCCCATCAACCTGGCAATGCCGGCATTGTTCACATTCGCCTGGTCGGCGGGGTCTGATGAAATTGTCCAGTTGTCCGGATCGAGCCAGTCTCCCTCCAGCGCGTTCCAATCCCGGATATCCGCAAATGCCGGTGTCGCGGCAAGAAAAAGAGCTAACGTGAAAAGGACTATCAGGTTCCGCGTCTCAAGGCAGTAGATAAAGACGTTGATGCCGGAGGGGTTTTTTACACGGGGGCGGGGAGATGGGGATGTGCCCTTGTGTCCGCATTTGCTAGGCATGGTGTTTCTCCCGGGAAACGTGTTCGAGGTCGTAGTCATGGTGCCGATAAGCATGAAAGCAAGGTTTTGCCGCCGGTTGCCTTTCGGTCAAGGAAATAAGTTAATCGGTATCCATTCGGAAACTTGACACTACCTATATGGGAAGCCAATAAGCTTATTTTAAATAATATATACCATGAAAAACGTCGATATTGAGTCCTTTTTTCCGAATACGAGCGATAGATTCAGCCCGGAGGGTATTTTCGTCAACCAGTAAGCATCGCATCAAATGCGCATTGGTGTAAAATCAAAGCATAGGGAATCTCTCATTTGGCTGTGCTCGGTTTTTGCACTGCCAGCGTGGCCTAAGGTAGTGTCCACATGGGAAACGAGACATTTTCCGTTGTGGCAAGGGAACCCTGGGGGTGCGCGAAGGTGTTTAGCGGTACGCCACATAACGCGAAGGCTGGCAAAGTGGAAAGTCTTCGGCTGCCTGAAGGGCAAGGGCCAGGGCCTGGCCCGAGACACAAGAAGGCCTGCACATTGACGCCGCCACAGCGCAGAAGCGCCGTTCCCGGATGAAAACAGGATGCGGCAACGTAATTTTTTAGTGCTATGCTGCAGAAACAGAGGAAAACTGTGGCAGCCCCGGCAGGTGGCATCCGTGGCAGGCAGGGCTCGTCGGCTTGGCAAGGATCAGGGTTATCGATGGATCAGGATCGGTTTAGAGAAGGAGACAGCCGTGGAACGAAAAAGCTGGATACGCCTATCCGTTGGCTTGCTGGCCGTTGTAGCGTTGGCAGGGCTGTTTTTCGCGCGCGCTTCGTTCAACAGGCCTGAAAGAAGCATGTATCAGGAAGATTTCGCCGATGGCAAGGATCCTGCCGCCATGCTCGGCGGCCATCTGTTGCTGGGGAAAGATGACGGATGGTCCGGCACGGTTTCACAGGGGCGCTATGTTCTCGAGAACCGCGGCGATCCTCGGGCTATTCGTTATTGTTATCTGATTCCGAAAGAAGTCAATTGTTTTACCGAAGGCGCTCGTGCCATGGTTGCCGTGGCCCTGGATTCCCCGGGAAAAGAGGAACTCTCCGGTGCCGGCCTTCTGTTCGGGTTCGATCCGCGAACACAGCATTATATCGGCTTGATACTCACCGGCCGTCAGGGCTATGCGGTTTTGCAACGTGACGCGGAGGGTGCGCGGATCAGCATGAGCGGTACGCATGATGCGATCCGCACCGAGGGCTTCAACCGGTTGGAAATCCTCGTCGCTGAATCCATGCTGATTCTGCGCGCCAATGGCTATGACATCGGCAGCATCGGTCGCGGTGCGGTTACCGGCGAAGGGGTGGGTTTGCTGGCTGTGGGCAGCGGGCGCTTCCAATTTGACGCGCTGCATCTGGAAGGGGCGGGCAGGGATTACTCCGAGATCGAGGCGCAGCGTGATTTTCTGGTCCGGGATGACGACACTCCTGCCGACTCCGCGTTTCTGCAGCCCCCGCCGGGATACAGCAGGGTTCGGCACGGGGCTGACAGCGGTGAACTGTGGCTGTGCGACGAGGTGGGTAAGCGATCCTCGCGTCAGGCGCTGATGGACGCCGTCGAGCGTCTAGAGCCGGCATTTGGGGAACGCCCGATATTGGCGGCGGTCATTGGCGATGACCAGGACCGGGAAACGCGGGCCTTGTTCAGGGTTCACACTGTCGCCGGTGAAAAGCGTGGATTGCTGGTTGCCGTCAGAAAGGATGACGCTATGGCAGCGGCCTGCCTGTTCGATGCGCCAGCCAATCTGTCAGTAAGTTTCCCCTCCATGATTCGGACGATCGCACGGCATCTGCCTGCCTCCGTGCCAGCGAATCAGCCAGCGTCGCGGCCGGTTGATTGGCGGCAGGTGCCCTTGCCCGATGGCAGTGGCAGCATGATGCTGCCGACGGATTGGCGAATAGCTGCGGCCAGTCAAGGCATGGTGGACGCTTTGGGCATCGACGGCAGTCATGTCGCTCTGGGCATTCACGGCCCGGTGCTGACACCGGAAATGGGGGCGGCTTATCAGCAGATGCCGGGCGCCACGGTACCCGTGCCGGTGGCTCCCTACAGTGATCCGGTCACGGCACTGCAAAATCTGTTTCCCCAGTTTGGGTTGCAGTCACCGCAACGGATTTTGCGCATCCACGACAGCGCGCCAACGCCCTGGCCTCACGGTGGTCAGGCAGCTTTCGTGCATTTCGACTGGCAGCAGGGGACGGGTGCACAGGCCCGGGAGTTCACCAGCCTGGCATTGTTCGGAGTCATGCCGGGATACAACCAGTGGACCTTTTACCTGTCCATCGTTTCTGCTCCGACCCAGGTTTTCGCCCGCAATCTGCCCATGCTAATGGAAATCTGGAACAACTGGAAGGTGGCCGATCATGTGCACCGGCAGAGGCTCGACAAAGCGGCCAGCGACATGCGGGAGATCGGCGCCATTATCGAGCAGACTCATGACCGTCGGCAGCAGGCCCAGGATCGTATGGCCGCAGATTGGACGGAGGTGCTTCGCGACCAGACCTTTCTTGGCGATACCCAACTGGGTGAACGCCATGAGGTGCCTTTGACCCAGGTGCAGGATTGGGCCAGCGAGTTGAACAGACTCGCCGGCTACGAACGGTTTCGGCATATTCCCCTGCGGGATTTGCGGTGATACTTCTGCGCCGGCAGGATCAGTTTTGTCTTGCCAGCAGCGAGAAAGATAATGCTTATGTTGATTCGGACTGTGCTTCTGTCGTTGGGAGGCTTGCTGCTGGTTTCCGGCGCGCGAATGCGTATAGCCGGCGATTCGGTCTCGCAAGTTCATGCTGCCTCCAAAGTAATACCTTTTTTCTTACTCTAGGAGTCTGTCGAACTATCCATGCGCCGGCTGCAAATTCGGCTGTTTGGCCCATATTTCAGCTCCTTTTCAGCCCACAGCTACGGCTATGAACCTTCAAACGAACTAGTATCCATCCGGAAACTCCGGATGGATACAGCGTAGTTTTCATATGGGAAACGAGCTGAAATCTGTTCTCAAACATCCAAATTTTCGCTTCGACCCGGATAGTCCGACAGACTCCTGGGTTTTTGAGGGCTGCAAGCCAAGAGGACCATGGCCGGTGACCCGCCATCTGCTGATTCCGATGGTAGACCCCGGGCCTGCTATTGTTTTAGAACATCCAACGGAGATTCATGGATGCGGTTTGATTGAAAAAGTGCTCGCGATAATCCACGTCGTAGCGCGCATTGATATCAAGGCGGTCCTTTATTCTATAGATAGCACCGAGGCCGGCATGACCCACCCACGGTTCTGGATCGATTCCGTCTGTGATAAAGGGGGCATCAGAAATGCCTGCAAAAACCGTGGTGACACTTTCTCGATGGCTCAGTGTGTCGTAGCCGACACCCAGGTCACCAACAAGGGACATCCGGGGATTCAACTGGTGCACCAACTTGCCATCAATCCCGACAATCAAGGCCTCTGCCCGATTGCTTCTGACGGTCATATTTAAGGAACCGGCGCCGGTCTCATGGTAGCCATCATTCTCAATCCAGAGGTAATCGGCGCGGATGGACGGCACGAAACGGGTCTGGCTCGACAACGGGAAAACTCTCCCCAGGGCGGCTCCCAAATGGTAGGAACGGCCATCGTAATCCGACGCAGCGAAGTCAGGGAAAAATACGACCTGCCGATACCCCTTGTTTTTATGTTGGCCTGCGCCAACCTGGAAATCGATGAAGGAACGATCGTCGAATAAATAGCTGCCGTATACCACAGCCTGATACAGATCGACATCCACGCCTTGCTTTGCCATGCTGTCATCGCTGTCGATGTCACTCCTGGCGTACATGAAAGCGCCACCGATATTCAGCGATGTGGCCACGTCGCCCTCCACGCCGATAGCGAGGCCCGTTGTGTCGGCGCTGTAACCAGCCACGCCATTCCGGTCGCCCTGATCGGCCCACGAGCCAAAGGGTTTCATCCAGAGGTGGCCATTGCCGAGAAACTCATCGCCGGAAGCCAGACCTCTGTTCAGGTCCTGCCTTTGACCAATCAGGCGAACATTGGTCGTCAGGATATCGCGGACGGCCGGAAGCAGGTGGGTGAGAAATCTGGCCTCATCCGAACCTGGAACGTGAATATCCCCCAGCCCCGATAAAGTGAATGCAAATGACGCTGAAAGAGACCCGTTATAAACCAAAATGTATGAATACAGGGTTCCAGCTTGCAGGTCGATATTTGAAAGCGTCGTGTTGTTTCCGTTCTGGATGAAATACATGACATCGGACAGCGGGGTGGAAGGGGCGCTCGTGGCGGAGGGGACAAAGGGGCCAAGGGAAATATAGATGCCATTGGCAATGGTAGATCGCAGGTTGGCCGTATAGTCTGCAGCTTGCGATACATAGAAAACCCCCGTGACACAGGGAAAGGTGGCCGCGGAATAGTTCGTGAAGTTGGTTATAACCGTACCCATGGGGGAAATCGGCTCTGGGATCCTCGATCTTGGATAGGCGAAGGTGTCGCTGCCCGTTACCAAAAGATCGCCTCCGCTCACCAGCCCTGCATGCGATAAAAGCAATAGGAATACTGAAGCAAACAGCAACCATTTGTTTTTTTTGAAAAGCCGGATTTTCCCTTTTTTTAGAACGTTTCGCATGCCCACCTCGCTGATAAGAAACAGTCTTCCGGAACTTCGCTTCCTCCACTTTTGAAGAACTTCTCTTCCCATGTTCCTGTAAGGTTTGACGGCTGCGTATTTCTGGCACGGTCTCCGGGAAGGGTGCCGTTCGCCGGTCGGTAAAATACCGACAGCATTTCAGGAATTTTCGTGATCATGAGTTATTCCATGGAAAAATATTATTAGTATCCTTTGTAGGCCTTTGATTCCTCCCCGTCAATTTTTTTCTACAGGGTGTGTGAGGGGTGGGCGATGCAGCGTTCGGTTACGGTCAGGCACGAGGCAACGTAGGCTCTCCCTGCGGAACGTCGCATCTGACAACTGGCCCTCTCCGAAAAAAATTTCGAGCCGCCGGTAGGCCCATCAATCGATCGGTATTCCACCGCATGAGCATTGGTGTAAAATAAGGCTATCGTGCAATTTCGGTTTGCCGGTGGTGGGATGCTCCCCGCCCGTGGCGCTCCTGGCGGGTTTCTGTCAACCGATGCTGCCATGGATGATGAACGCAGTGTGGTCTGCCGGTTTGGCTATGTCCGGTTTTTTGGCTCTACCATTTATGTGCAAAGCGGGGATCCGCTATCGCCAGAAAGGAGCATGATGCGCGTGCCTATGAGAAGGGTGGTTCTGTCGTTGGGAGTCTTGCTGGTTTTTTTCGGTGGGGGAACCGCGCACGGTGAGGCGGACTGGTCCCTCGGCTTTTACGGCGGCAGGGCGGTGTACGATACGCTCCGGGAGGTTTTGTCCGACCGCGAATACGCCGATTCCTACGCCGCGGCCCTGCTTGTCGGCCGGGAACTGACCGGCTACCGACACTATCTGCGTCTGGAGGCCGAGGGGCAGCTCGTCAAACACTTCGACCTGATGAATCATTTCGAAGTCAACGCCCTGGTGGTGCTTCGCTGGCTGCCTTTCCCCTGGGACCGCTACCTGGATACCAGTTTCGCCGTCGGTGAAGGGCTGTCCTATGCCACGCGCGACCCGGCCATCGAGGTTGAAAAACATGGCCGGACCTCGCAATTATTGAACTACCTGCTGTTCGAGCTGGCTTTTTGCCTGCCGCAACATCCTCGTTGGGACTATTTTCTGAGGGTGCATCACCGTTCCGGGGTGTTCGGTCTGTTTGACGGCGTGTCCGGCGGCTCCAATCTGGTCGGCGCGGGTTTCAGATACCGGTTTTAGAGAGAGCGAATCGCCAAATCTCTCAACAATATCAGTGCTCCCGGGCCGGTCTGCAATGATTGAGGACCGGCCAGCGGGCAGCCAGTTTTCGATTGCCGCCGGTGGCAAAGGATGATAAAGGCTTCAGGTGTTTGTTACCCTCGTCGTGAATTCGCCGGTCCCGATGGTTGTTGACGGGCCGGGCTTTGCTGTTGATGCGCTGCGCTGCAAATGATGCATCGCAGGGTTTTGGGGTTGATGGATGCGCTATTCAATCGAGCGACTGAAGGCCGGACGGTGGTTTCCCTGGGGGAAAAACACCGTCCGGCTTGTGGATTTTATTGTATGTGGCACCCAGAAGGGTGGTACCACGGCGTTGGATGCCTGCCTGCGGGAACATCCAGAAATCTGCATGGCCCGGAAAAAAGAGGTGCACTTTTTCGACAACGAGGATTTTTTTCGAAAAAACAGGCCCGACTACGCTCGTTATCATGCCGCTTTCGATCCCTGTGCACCCCATAAAATTGTCGGCGAAGCGACGCCGAGCTATATGTATTGGCGCGATGCGCCCAGGCGGATCTGGGAATACAACGCGCAGATGAAAATGATCGTGCTTCTGCGCAATCCCATCGAGAGGGCTTATTCCCACTGGAATATGCAGCGCCAGAAGCAGCTCGAACCTTTGTCCTTTTGGGATGCGCTCCACAGGGAACAGGAACGGTGCCGGTCCTCCCTGCCTTACCAGAACCGCCGTTATTCCTACGTTGACAGGGGTTTTTATCTGGAGCAGTTGCGCAGGCTCTGGGAGTTTTTTCCGAAAGATCAGATTCTGATCCTTAAAAATGAGGATCTGAAACACGACCCGCGGGAGACGATGCGGAAGGTGTGCGCATTTCTGGGCGTGAGCGTTTCAGCAGAAGGCAAAATCAAAAGGGTGCATGCGCGGGCATATGCCTCTGGAATGGCGGAGCGGGAGCGGCAATACCTGCAATCCATATATGAATTTGAGATACGGCAGCTTGAACGTGTTCTGGACTGGGACTGCCAGGATTGGTTGACCGGCGGCTGACGCCGGATTGGCGGGTTCCGCAGACTGCCGGGACCCGAATCAGAACAGGATTTAGAACGACATGCAGACCCACGTAACCGATCCCTCGGGCCAGGGCGGCCTGCGGGAGATGATCACCCTGGCGTTGCCGATGGTCATCTCCCATGGTTGTGAAACGGCGCTTATTTTTACCGATCGGGTGTTTTTGTCGCGCCTTGGTCCGGTGCCGATGAGCGCGGCCATGTCCGGTGGCCTGACCGCCTTCATGATGATGACCTTTTTTATCGGTCTGACCGGCTATGTGACGGCGCTGGCGGCCCAGTACCTTGGTGCCGGGCGCAGGGACCATTGCGCTCTGGTGGTCAGCCAGGCGGCACTGATTTCGCTGTTGGCCGCCCCCCTGATTCTGGCGGCGCGGCCGCTGGCCCACGCGTTTTTCCGTTTCGCCGATCTGCCGGTGGAGCAGGCGCTGCAGCAGCGCGTATATTTTGACATCCTGCTCTACGGGGCTGTTCTGGTGTTGCTGCGCAGCTGCCTGAGCAGCTTTTTTTCCGGTATTGGCCATACGCGGGTGGTGATGTTCTCCGCCATGACCGCCATGCTGGTCAATGTCGGTGCCAACTATGTGCTGATTTTCGGCAGGCTCGGCGTGCCACCTCTGGGGCTGCGGGGCGCTGCCTACGGCACCCTGATGGGCAGCTTCTGTGCCTTGCTGGTGCTGCTGGCCACCTATCTGGGGCGCCGGAACCGCCGTGAATACGCTGTGCTGGCGGCGCTGCGTTTCGATCGCGCGGTGATGCTCAAGCTGCTGCGCTTCGGCTCCCCGGCCGGGGTGGAGATGTTTCTCAACCTGCTGGCCTTCACCTCCATGATCATGCTGTTTCACGCTCACGGCCTGGTGACCGCGGCGGCAGTGACCATTGTCTTCAACTGGGACCTGGTCTCCTTCGTGCCGCTGCTGGGTATCCAGATCGGGGTGGTCAGTCTGGTTGGCCGCTATCTGGGTGCCGGGCGCCCGGATATCGCCGCGCGCGCCACCCGCTCCGGGCTGAAAATGGCCTGCAGTTATTCGCTGGTGATCCTGGTGCTGTTCGTATCCCTGCCGGCGGAACTGGTGGCGGTGTTCGAGCCGCACCAGGCCGACGCTATTTTCAGCCAGGCCGCGCCGCTGGCCACCGGCATGCTGCGCCTGGCCGCGTTTTACGTGCTGGCCGATGCGGTGATGCTGGTTTTCAGCGGCGCCCTGCGCGGCGCGGGCGATACCTTCTGGGCCATGTGCGCCTCGGTGGCCCTGCACTGGCTGCTGGTGCCGGTGCTGGCGCTGTTCCTGCGGGTGCTGGCGTTGCCGCCCCAGGCGGCGTGGCTGGCGCTGATCGCCTTCCTTCTGATTTTCAGCGGGGTGTTTTATCTGCGTTATCGCAGTGGCAAATGGAAGACCCTGGCCATGGCAGGACCATGAGAAAAATCGCAAAACCCTCCGTGCGGTTCCAGCTAGTATCCATCCGGAAACTCCGGATGGATACAGCGTAGTTTTCATATGGGAAACGAGCAATTTTTCGTTGTGGCAAGGAAATCAAGGGGTTGCGCGGAGGCGTACATCGGTACGCCGCACAAGCAAGCCTGCGGATTGACGCCGCCACGGCGGAAAAGGGCCGTTTCCGGATGGAAACCAGCTAGAAGTGAATAATTTTAAGTAGTTGCTCCTGTTTGCCGGATTTGATACCATGCGTCGGCAAATAACTGAATATTCGATTTTACCGTTGTGGCGACACCTTTTCGCAGACTTGCATGTGGTTTTCTTTTCAGGAGGGTAACGCATCGTGAAAATTCAGGGGAAAATAACCTTTGGCGGCGTTTTGCTGATTTTTTTGACCGCCGTGAGCATTGTCTGTGTGGCACTGTACCAGAAGGGTGTCCTTCAGGAACGCATCGACGGTGAAATTGAAACCCTGGCAGCGCAGGAGGGCGAAAAGGTCGCCCAGAACATTTATCTGATGTCCCAGGCCATGGCGGAATCCGTCACCAAGCAGGTGCATGCGAACCTGAACGTTGCCCAGGAAGTTCTGGACAGTGCCGGCGGCATTGCTCTGGCCGGCGAGACCGTAGCCTGGGATGCCGTCAACCAGTTCACCGGCCAGCAGATTGCCGTGGAACTTCCGAAAATGCATATGGGTGGCGAGTGGCTCGGCATAAATACCGAGGCCCAGGTGAAAACGCCGCTGGTGGACAAAGTCTTCGAACTGGTCGGCGGCACCGCCACCGTGTTCCAGCGCATGAACGAGGAAGGCGATATGCTGCGGGTCGCCACGAACGTGCTCAAGGAGGATGGCCGTCGTGCCATAGGGACCTTCATCCCGGCGCTGCGTGACGGCAGATCCAACCCCATAACGGAGGCCGTGCTGGCCGGAAAAACCTACGTGGGGCGGGCCTTTGTGGTGAACGACTGGTACATTACCGCCTACAAGCCGATCTGGGACAAACAGAAAAGTCGCGTGATCGGGATGCTGTATTTCGGGGAAAAGCAGGAAAACGTCGAAAGCCTGCGCAAGGGGATTCTCGATATCGTCGTCGGCCGCTCCGGGCAGGTTTACGTGGTGGGCGCGGCCGCTGATCAGAAGGGCCGTGTTCTGCTGGCCAGGGATAAGGCTGTCGAAGGCCAGAACCTGTTGTCGGCTGAGGACGCGAACGGTTCTGCCTACATTCGCAACATCGTTGAAAAGGCAGCTTCACTGAACAGCGCTTCCGGCAGCATTCCAACCTTTGTGGAAAAATACGTTCTCAAGGACGATACAGGCAAGACAGCCACCAAAATAGGTGTCGTATCCTACTACAAACCTTGGGACTGGGCGATTGTGGCTGAATACGACGCCAGGGATATCGAGGCTTTGATCGCCGGTGTCAACGGCAATCTCAACACCATGGCCCGATGGATCGTCGTGATTGCCCTGGTCGCCGGCGGCTGCACGGTGATTGGCGCGGTTTGCGGCGGGCGCGCCATCAGCAAGCCTCTGGGGGAGGCGGTAGAGATGCTGCGCGATCTGGAATCGGGCCGGCTGGATCGGCGGCTTACCATCCGCGGCAGGGATGAAATCGGCGAACTGGCAGCCACCATGAACAAGTTTGCCGACAATCTGGGCAATGAGATTCTGGAGGCGTTCCAGCGTCTGTCCGAGGGGGATTTCACTTTTGAAGCGGCAGGTCTGATCCGCGAGCCTCTGGCGAACACCAACCGGGCATTGAACGCCCTCATGGCGCAGATTCAGCAGGCCAGCAATCAGATCGCTTCGGGCTCCGGCCAGGTTGCCGACAGCAGTCAGGCGCTCTCCCAGGGGGCCACGGAATCGGCCAGCTCCATGGAGCAGATCACCGCTTCCATGCACGATCTTGAATCCAAGACCCGCAGCAACGCCGACCATGCCGTTCAGGCCAACAGCCTGGCCGACAATGCCCGCGGTGTGGCGGAAACGGGCAAGGTCCAGATGATGGAGATGGTCTCCGCGATGCGGGATATCAACGCCTCCAGTATGGATATTTCCAAAATCATCAAGGTTATCGACGAGATAGCCTTTCAGACCAATCTGCTGGCCCTGAACGCCGCGGTCGAAGCGGCCCGTGCCGGCCAGCACGGCAAGGGGTTTGCCGTCGTTGCCGAAGAGGTGCGTAATCTGGCAGCGCGCAGCGCGGTGGCGGCCAAGGAGACCGCCGAGCTTATTGAGGGATCGGTGAAAAAGACCGAGCACGGCACCGAGATCGCCGGCACGGCTGCGGCCGCCCTCGAGAAAATCGTGGCGGAAATCACCCGGGTAACCGATCTGATCGGAGATATGGCCATGTCTTCACAGGAGCAGGCCGAGGGCATTATTCAGGTCAACCAGGGGCTGGCGCAAATCGATTCCGTGACCCAGCAGAACACGGCAACCTCCGAGGAAAACGCGGCCGTGGCCGAGGAACTGTCCAGCCAGGCCGCCGGTCTGCAGGCGCTTATTGCCCAGTTCAAGCTCAAACAGGACAAGTCGTCCGCACGGCGGGCCATAACTGCCGGATAAATCGGATATCAATCTTGCAGTCTCGAACTTTCAGGGCCGCTCTGCCGGGAAAATTTCGCAGAGCGGCCTTTTCGTCAGGACGATTCATGGTGCGGAATTTGAAACAGCACCATTAAAACAAGTTTCTTGACATGAAAAATGCGAGGGACTACAAAGGGAAGCCACCGACAGGGCATGACCGTGTCCGGTAGAAGCGCGGCTTTTTCTTCAGGCAGGTTGTTTCACTTTTGTACTTGAGTGACATCCGGGTTTTGAAATAGTGCATACATTCACTGGACCGGCCGGGTTGACCGGCTGATTCAGGGACAAGGGGGCTGCCTGCCGGCAAAGACGAGGTTAACCAGATCGTGGTTAGCTTTTTTTATGCTGTTTTTTGACGCAAATATTTTCCGAGGCGATCTTTTCACCTGCAGGGTATTGAAGGGAGGCACCTATGCCCAAACGCGAGGACATCCACAAGATTCTGATCATCGGTTCCGGGCCGATCATTATCGGTCAGGCCTGTGAATTCGATTATTCCGGCACCCAGGCCTGCAAAGCCCTGAGGGGACTTGGTTACGAAATCGTGCTGGTTAATTCCAATCCCGCCACCATCATGACCGATCCGGTGATGGCGGATGTGACCTACATCGAGCCGCTCAATGTGGACGCCATCACCGAGATCATCGCCAAGGAGCGTCCCGACGCCCTGTTGCCCAACCTGGGCGGCCAGTCGGCACTCAACCTCTCCCTGGAGTTGAGCCGCAAGGGGGTGCTGGAGAATTACGGAGTCAAGGTTATCGGGGTCAATGTGGATGCCATCGAGCGTGGCGAGGATCGCCAGGCGTTCAAGGATACCATGGCTCGCCTGGGAATCGAGGTCGCGCGCAGCGAAATCGCCACCAGTGTCGAACAGGCGGAGCAGATCGCTTCCCGCATGGGGCTGCCGGTGGTGTTGCGTCCGGCCTACACCATGGGGGGCACCGGCGGCGGTATCGTCTACAACATGGAAGAACTGCAGGCCATGGTGGCCCGCGGCCTGGCGGCCAGCCTGGTCGGGCAGGTTCTGGTCGAAGAGTCGGTGCTCGGCTGGGAAGAGCTGGAACTGGAAGTGGTGCGCGACGCCAGAAACCAGAAGATCACCGTGTGCTTCATCGAGAACGTCGATCCCATGGGGGTGCATACCGGTGATTCCTTCTGCACCGCGCCGATGCTGACCATCTCCGAAGAGTTGCAGCAGCGCCTGCAGAAGTATGCCTACGATATCGTCGAGGCCATCGAGGTGATCGGCGGCACCAACGTGCAGTTCGCTCACGATCCGGCGACCGGACGGGTGGTGGTGATCGAAATCAACCCGCGCACCTCGCGCTCCTCGGCTCTGGCCTCCAAGGCGACAGGATTTCCGATCGCCATGGTATCGGCGCTGCTGGCGGCCGGGCTGACGCTTGATGAAATTCCCTACTGGCGCGAAGGGACCCTGGAAAAATACACGCCGGGCGGCGATTACGTGGTGGTTAAATTCGCCCGCTGGGCTTTCGAGAAGTTTCGTGGTGTACAGGACAAGCTCGGCACCCAGATGCGTGCCGTGGGCGAGGTGATGAGCATCGGCAAGAACTACAAGGAAGCCCTGCAGAAGGCCATCCGCTCCCTGGAAACCGGCCGTTACGGGCTGGGCTTCGCCAGGGATTTCAACCGGCGCCCATTGCAGGAGTTGCTCGATGCGCTGAGCGAGCCGACCAGCGAGCGGCAGTTTCTCATGTACGAGGCTTTGCGCAAGGGGGCCGATATCGACGAACTGCACCGGCTGACGCGCATCAAGCGCTGGTTTATCGAGCAGATGCAGGAGCTGGTGGAGCTGGAACAGCAGCTGCTGGCGTGCAAGGGCGGCCTGCTGCCTGACGCGCTGCTGATCCGCGCCAAAAAGGATGGTTTCGCCGACCGTTACCTGGCGAAAATTCTTGGTATTCCCGAGGCGCAGGTGCGCACCCGGCGCATCGCTCTGGGGCTGGCGGAAGCCTGGGAGCCGGTGCCGGTGAGCGGGGTCGAGGACGCCGCCTACTATTATTCGACCTACAATGCACCCGATCAGGTCGGTGTGAGCGGCGGTCGCAAGATCATGGTGCTGGGCGGCGGTCCGAATCGCATCGGACAGGGGATCGAGTTCGACTATTGCTGCGTACATGCGGCCTTTGCCCTGCGTGAGCTCGGTTTTTCGTCGATCATGATCAACTGCAACCCGGAGACGGTTTCCACCGACTACGACACATCCGACAAACTCTATTTCGAGCCGCTGACGGTAGAGGATGTACTGTCCATCTACAGCAAGGAGCAGCCCGAGGGGGTGATCGTGCAGTTCGGCGGCCAGACGCCCCTGAACCTCGCGGCGGAGCTCGAGGCCAACGGCATCAGGGTGATCGGCACCTCGCCCGCCACCATCGATCTGGCCGAGGACCGCGACCAGTTCAACCGCGTCATGCAGAAGCTGAACATCCCCCAGCCGCGCTCGGGGATGGCCAGTACCGTCGAGCAGGCACTGGAGATTGCCGCGCGTATCGGCTATCCGCTTATCGTGCGGCCCTCCTACGTGCTTGGCGGCAGGGCCATGGAGGTGGTGCATGACGAGGCGATGCTGTGTGAGTACATGGACAAGGCGGTGGATGTCTCGCCCGAACGCCCGATTCTCATCGACCAGTTTCTGGAGAACGCCATCGAGGCGGAGGCGGACGCCATTGCCGACGGCACGGACGCCTTTGTGCCGGCGGTGATGGAGCATATCGAACTGGCGGGGATTCATTCCGGCGATTCGGCCTGCGTGATTCCGCCGGTCAGCATCCCGCCGAAACATATCGATACCATCGAGGAATATACGCGCAAGATCGCGGTGGAGATGGGCGTGGTCGGCCTGATGAACATTCAGTACGCTATTGCCGATGACCGGGTCTATATTCTCGAAGCCAACCCCCGCGCCAGCCGCACCGTGCCGCTGGTGAGCAAGGTATGCAATATTCCCATGGCGCGGTTGGCCACCCAGGTGATGCTCGGTGCGAAGCTGAAGGATCTCGATCTGCAGCGGCGTCCGATTCCGCATTTCGGGGTCAAGGAGGCGGTGTTCCCCTTCAGCATGTTCCCTGAGGTCGATCCGGTACTCGGTCCGGAGATGCGTTCTACCGGCGAGGTGCTGGGGATGGCGGAAAACGCCGGGCTGGCTTATTTCAAGGCCCAGGAAGCGGCCAGCGCCCGCCTGCCGCTAATCGGCACGGTATTGATCAGCGTGTCGGAGCGCGAGCGGGCAGGGGGGTTGGAGGCGGCGCGGCGTTTCGCCGAACTGGGCTTCGCCGTCAAGGCCACGGAAGGTACCTGCCGTTACCTGGTGGAAAACGGCGTAGCGGCTGGCGCGATTCTCAAAGAGCATGAAGGCCGGCCGAACATCACCGACGCCATCAAGAACGGCGAAATTCAGCTGGTGGTGAATACCCCGGTCGGCAAGCTCGGCGCGCACGACGATTCCTACATCCGCAAGACCGCCATCCGCTACAAGGTGCCGTACATCACCACCACGGCGGCCGCCATCGCCGCTGCCAAGGGGATTGCGGCCAAGCGGGCGGGGCGCGACGTTTTGCACAGCCTGCAGGAATACCATCGGAATATTGACGGGTTGGCATGATAGATAAAGGGGGGCGGCCCGATGCGGTCCGCTCCCCCCTTTTTTGGTTTCATCGATTTTGTCTGGTTGCCGCCACGCCGGGCTGCTGGTAGAATGGAGCGGTGAATCAACGTCAAAGGAACCATCCGTGCGCAATTCATCTTCCCGACAAAATCCTCCCAATCCTCTGTGTGCCCGCTGCCTGCGCGACTGCCGGCAGTCGCAAGGCACCCTCGTCATCAGCTGCCCCCGTTTTTTGCCGCGACCCTTCAAAGTCAAGGACTATCGGTTCGATCAGCTCGACCTTTTCAGCCCGCCACGCAAGAAATAATCAGCGGGGCACTGGCGGTTTCGGTTCAGACGCCGAGGCGCTGGAGGAATCCGGTGATGAAATGGGTGAACTTTTCCGGTTCCACCAGGAAGGAATCGTGACCGTAGTCGGACTGTATCAGGTGATACTCCACCGGCTTGCCGAGTCCTCGCAGGATATCGATCACCTCTTCCGCTTCATGGGGCGGGTACAGCCAGTCGGAGGAAAAGGCGAACCACAGGGAGGGGCACCGGATTCTTTCCAGGGCCTGCTGCCGACTTTCAAAATTCCAGGCAACGTCGTACAGGTCAAGGGCCTTGGCCAGGTACAGAAAAGCGTTGGTATCGAAGCGGTCGATAAAGGCCCGGCCGTTGTACTCGAGATAGCGCTCGACTTCGAACTGGCCAAAAAAATCGAACATGCCGTCCCGGGCCGAAAACCGCCGGCCGAATTTCAGGTGCATGGAGGCGTTGGAAAGAAACGAGATGTGGCCGATGGCGCGTCCCAGCGCCAGGCCATCCGCGGGCGGGTGTTCGGGGCGGTAATTGCCTTTTTTCCACAGAGGATCGTTGAAGATCGCCTGGCGCGCCAGCGCGTTCAGGGCGATGGCCATGGGCGAGGTGCGCCCGGTGCCGGCTATGGGAATGACGGAACGCACCACCTCGGGATACAGCACTCCCCATTCGAGGGCCTGCATGGCGCCCATGCTGCCGCCGATGACCGTGACCAGGGTGCGCAGACCGAGATGGTCGATGAGGCATTTCTGGGCGCGCACCATGTCGCGTACCATGATCACCGGGAAACTCAGGTTGTAGGGTCGGCCGGTGCGGGGATTTTTGCTGGTCGGACCGGTGGATCCGCCGCAGGACCCGATCACATTGCTGCAGATCACATAGTAACGGCTGGTGTCGAGCACCTTGCCGGGGCCGATCATATCGTCCCACCAACCGGCCTTGCGGTCATCGTCCGCATGTCTGCCGGCGGCATGGGCATTGCCGGTCCAGGCATGGGTGACGAGGATGGCGTTGGAGCGCTCGGCGTTGAGTTGCCCGTAGGTTTCGTAGGCCAGCGTGATGGGTGCGGCGAGCAGCCGGCCGCTTTCCAGACGCAGATCGCCGTCGAAATCGACGGTTCGGGTTTTGACGATGCCTACAGAAGAATTATCCAAGATCAACAAGCCTTCCCGGAATGCAAAACGGCCCCTCCCCGGTGATGGGAAGGGGCCGTAACGATCGAATGCGTGCTGTTGCTGACGGCTCCATCCTCATCGTTCCCCTTTATCAGGGGCAGGAATTAGCACCTGGCATCCGTACTGTCGGATCGGTTGCTGTGGTTTCGCAGGGCCCTTCCCTCCACCACTCTTGATAAAGACAGCTTTTATGTAGCGCAAACTCTAAAGGACTGGCCGGGAAATGTCAATCGTTTCTCCCGGGGCGGCTGTCCAGGCCGGTGGCGGAGCCGTGGGGCCCGTGTGAAAAGTGTCCGGTTTTGCCTGTCTCCGAAGCTCCGCTGTTTTCACGGGAAGGTTCCATTTCGAGCAGTTGCGCAAAGCTGTAACTGCCCAGGACATCGACCAGGCCGGCCCGCGCTTTCTGCCAGACGCGGTTGACGGGGCAGGTTGATTCGCGCTCGCAACTGGTTTTATCGGCAAGGCAGAGATTGAGATAGATCGGGCCTTCCTCGGCCCTGATGACGTCGAGCAGGGTAATGTCGGTTGGATTCTTCGCCAGGAAAAACCCGCCGCCGACGCCGCGATGGGAGCCGACGATGCCTTCCTTGATCAGGGGCTGCAGGACTTTGGTCAGAAAGGCGGGAGTGATGTCCTGCTCCCGGCAGATGTCCTTTTTCAGGACGATTTCCTCCCGGGGTTTTGCCGCCATGAAAAGCACGGCACGGATCGCGTATTCGGTTGCTCGGGTAATGATCACGGCGCGTATTCCTGAAATATTACTTTAAAGGTTATAAATAACCCCTGGCCGCCCCTTTTGTCAACG
The DNA here is from genome assembly GCF_001888165.1 of Syntrophotalea acetylenica. NCBI lineage: Bacteria > Pseudomonadati > Thermodesulfobacteriota > Desulfuromonadia > Desulfuromonadales > Syntrophotaleaceae > Syntrophotalea > Syntrophotalea acetylenica. The sequence goes on along the minus strand of NZ_CP015455.1, from coordinate 2,959,621 downwards.
GTCAAAAAATGTTTTTATTGCCATGTGCCAGGATTAATTTCCTGAGGGTAAACAGCTGGCAACCCAATGGCATCTGGTTTATGATGTAGCCGCTTATTGTCCGCTCCGCCCGTGCGAAATGGCAGGGGGACGGAGTTGCGCGAGGGAAGCGAAATGAAAATTTTGCTGATGCACATCCAGGATGCGGCGCCCGGGCCTTTGGTGCCGCCGTTGGGGATGGCCTGTGTGGCGGCTGCCGTGCGTCGCGCCGGTTACGCGGTGTGGCAGGTCAGTCTGCGGTCCGGCGAGCTGGGATTGCGTCTTCCCGCCCTGCTGTCCCGCCTGAAACCCGACGCCATTGGTCTGTCGGTGCGCAATGTCGATAACCAGAGCCTTGAACGGCCGGTTTTCTTTCTGGAGAGCGCCCGGCAGGCCGTCGCGCTCTGCCATCGTTACAGCCGGGCTCCCGTCATTGTTGGCGGAGCCGGTTTCAGTGTCTTCGGTCAGCGCGCCCTCGATTATTTGCGTGCCGATTATGGTATCTGCGGGGAGGGGGAGGCTTCCTTCGTGGAACTTCTTCAGCGCCTGCAGCCTCGGCAAAGCCCTTCCGGGCTGCGCGGAAGACTGCCGGCGCGTGAGGTTTTGATTTCCGACACATCCCCGGATTTGTCCACAAGGCAGATACCGCGTCCGGGGAAGGATCTGCTGTTGCCTCCGCCAGGCCTGTCCGCCGATTTGTGGGTGCCGTTTCAGACCCGGCGCGGCTGCGCCATGGACTGCAGCTACTGCGCCACCGCTGCCATCGAGGGACGCGCCTTGCGTCGCCGTCCGGTCGCGCAGGTCGTCAGTAGTCTGCATGAGTATCTGGATCGCGGCTATCGACGGATTTTTTTTGTCGACAATACCTTCAATCTGCCGGAGAGTTACGCTTTGGCGTTGTGCGAGGCTTTTCAGGCATCCGGTCTGCGCTTCGAATGGAAGGCCATCGTCTATCCCTGGCGTGTCAGCACAAAGCTGGTGCGGTCCATGGCCGCAGCCGGCTGCACGGAGGTCAGTCTCGGTTTCGAGAGCGGCTCCCGTGCGGTTCTGGAGGCCATGCACAAACGCTTTTGCCCCGAGGATGTCGATACGGTCTCGCGCCGACTGCGGGGCCATGGTATCAGACGCCTGGGATTTCTGTTGCTGGGGGGGCCCGCGGAGACCCGGGAGACCGTCATGGAAAGCCTGCGCTTTGCCGACCACCTGGATTGTGATGCGCTCAAGATGACCGTCGGCCTGCGTATCTACCCCGGCACCCAGCTGGCGGCCATGGCCCTGCGGGACGGCATCATAACCGCCGCCAGCGATCTGCTGCGTCCTGCTTTTTATCTGGCTCCCGGGTTGGCGACATGGCTGCCGGAAATTGTCGCCGAATGGATGGCGGACCGGCCGCACTGGTCCTGATGAAACAGCACCAAAGCGGCGAGAATTCTTTGCGATCATGCTCTGCGGAGGAATGGTGAACGGTAAATTTTTTGTGTGGATATGGCTGGCAGGGCTGATCATTTTGCAGCCCGCCCTGGGTTGTGCCAGGCAGGTCGTGAGCTGCGATAGCCTGTTTTTGTGGCGTGACGGTACGGCCAGGCAGGCCATCACCGGGTTTGTGCGCAAGGTAACCGATCCGGAGGATGCTGCGTATGTGCCGCCGCAGGACCGTATTGTCACCATCGATTTGGACGGGACACTGGTGTGCGAGCGACCGCTGCCGCTGGGCATGCTGATTGCTGAGACCCTGCTCAGGGAGGCTGCCGCCGCGCCGCAGCTGCAGGGCCGTCAGCCTTTCGATGCCGCCCGCCAGGACGGATTGAAGCGCATGCGGCGTGATCATTTCGAACTGTTCTTCGGTCTGTCCGGTGCCGGATTCGAGGAACAGGCATTTCGCGCCAGGCTTCAGACACTGGTGCGGGACCAGCGCCATCCCCGGTTTGATCTTCCCTATCGCGAGCTTTTCTACCGTCCCATGCTGCAGCTGGTCGACTATCTTTTGCGCCACGATTTTATTGTCTACGTGCTTTCCGGCTCGGATCAGACCCTGGTGCGCCTGTTGTGTGCCGAACAGCCGGAACTGGCGGCACTGCCGCCGGTCCGCTTCATCGGTACCCTGGTGGCCCTGGATGTCGATTTTGCATCCGGCAAGCCGGTTTACTATCGCCTGGCACGGGAACTGGAGCCTGTCAACCTGCGTCGCGGCAAGGCTCTTAACATTGTCTACCGCATCGGTCAGTATCCGATCCTGGCCATCGGCAACAGCGACGGCGATTGCGCCATGCTTGCCGCCACCCATGCCGCACCCTATCCAGCGACCTTGCGACTGCTGTTGCATCATGACGATGCCGAACGCGAATACGCCTATGGCGCGGCAGGCAAGACGATATCATGCCAGGGCAACGGGGAGGCCGGCCTATGCCGGGATCTGGCAGGAGACGATATCGTGGACATCAGCATGAAACGGGACTTTTTGCAGGTTTTCGCTACCGGCGAAGCCGGCGCTGCCTATTGGGAGCCAGAAAAATAGCGGTCGCCACCGGCAATGCGAAGCTCCAAATCAGAGGGCGGCTCGGGGGCCTTGTCTGGCCGAGGAATTTTTGGGCTTGACGACATATTTAAATCCGAATATCATGATTTAAAAATATTAAAAGGAGTGTCCTGATGCGTAACGCCGCTTCATCCGCCCTGCGAGCCCCTTATAAATGGGCTCTGGGTCTTGTCGTGCCCCTGGTTCTGGCTTTGGGGTGGAAATATCCGTTATTGGGATTTATCGTGCCGGCAGTCATGGTTTCCGCCATTGTCACGGGGTTTTTCCGTGGCCGCTGGTTCTGCGGTCATCTTTGCCCGCGGGGGGCTTTTTTCGACAGCTGGCTGCGGCTGATCGGCGGCCGGCGTCCGATTCCGCCGTTTCTGCGCAGCATCAAATGGCGGCCTCTGGTTTCGGTCACCATGATCGGCTACATGGTCTGGCGCATCGGTGCCGCGGCCGGCGACCCGCTGCACTGGGGACATGTTTTCTGGGAGATGTGCCTGTTGACGACCCTCATCGGCGTGCCGCTTGCCCTGGTGTTCAGGCCGCGTGCCTGGTGTGCCATGTGCCCCATCGGAACCCTGCAGATGGCGGTCGGCGGTCACCGCGAACGGTGGCGTCTGGATGCGGCGGCCTGTGTCGGGTGCGGGGCCTGCCAAAAGTCCTGCCCGTTGTCCTTGCCCGTCGTCAGGGACAAGGCTCGTGGCATTATCGGTGACCGCGATTGCCTGAAGTGCGGCGAATGCGCGCGTGTCTGCCCCACCCGGGCGATTGCGCCTCCGGGGCCGTGATCAGGCACCGCTGGTCGCAAGCAGGGTGGCGACCGCTTCGGCAAGCCGTCGGTAGCCCTCGGCATTGGGGTGAATGGGGTCGCTTTTAAGGGTGTTGTCGCTCAGAATTGCGGGCAACGCCTCCTCTTCCAGCGGTATCCGGTAACGTTCTGCGATATTGCGATAAAAGTCGGGGGGCGCAGGCGGATGCCCGGTTGCGGCACGGCGAGCATCACTACCTGGGCTCCGCTGCGGCGGATCATGTCGATCATGGCGGCAAGATGGCCGGAGGTTGTCTGTTTGGCGATGCGGCGCAACAGGTCGTTGCCGCCGTGGCACAGCACTACCAGGTCGGGACGGTGGCGCCGCAGCAGGCCGGGCAGGCGCTTTGCCCCTTCGGCACTGATTTCCCCCGGAACACCGGCGTTGACCGTGCGCCAGCCGGTCAGTTCCTGTAGCCTTGAGGGATAGCTTGCCTGCCTCGGGGCACCGTTGCCGGCTGTCAGGCTGTCGCCGAAGGCGAGAATCAACGCATCGGCCGGCAACGGTTGCAGACGGGGCGTCCGGTCGCGGCAAGCCGTATTTGCTGCCATGATACACAGTACCGTCGTCAGTAAAAGGATCGTACCAAGGGTTTTGCGGTTGCGGTGCGGCATCTCTTTCTCCCTCTTCGGCCCGGGCGGCCTGCCCGGCATCACGGTCTTCTCTCAAGTTTATCGGGTGCACGGCGTATTTTGTCAAGCTGGCTGCGCCGCTGCTCGCCTGTGGGGCTTTTCTAAACCCGCCGGATCTGCCATAATCGCCCTGGCTGAAAAATTGATGCATAAGCGGAGCGCAATAGTTCCGGATAGAAGAGAGTGTTTGCATGGCTTTGTTGAGTTTGCAGAATGTGTGTCTCGCTTTTGGCGGGCCGGCACTGTTCGAGGATGTCAATCTACACATCGAGAGCGGTGACCGCATCGGTCTGCTGGGCCGCAACGGCTGCGGCAAATCGACCCTGTTGCGGCTGATTGCAGGAGAACTGCAACCGGACAGCGGCGGCGTGATCTGTCGCCAGGGCGTGCGGATTGCCACACTGCCGCAGGATGTTCCCGCCGATTTGACCGGAACCGTTTATGAGGAAGTGCTGTGCGGACTTGGCGCCGCGGGACGGGAGCTGCTGAACTATCACCGCCTGGCCCGGCAGGTGCGTGACGGGGACGAGAGCCGACTGGCGGATCTGCTTCATTCCCAGCAGGCTCTGGAGACATCGGGCGCCTGGCCGCTGGAACAGCTGGTGGGGCAGGTTCTGTCGCATCTGCATCTCGATGGCGAAGTGCCTGTTGCCGAACTTTCCGGCGGTGTCAAACGGCGCGTGCTGCTGGCGCGCGCGCTGGTGGGGGAGCCGGATATGCTGCTGCTGGATGAACCGACCAACCACCTGGACATCGATACCATCGACTGGCTTGAAAGCTTTTTGAAGCGGTCCTCCCTGACGCTTGTGTTTGTAACGCATGATCGCGAGTTTCTCAAGGCGCTGGCGACCCGCACCGTCGAGCTCGATCGCGGAAGGCTGTTTGATTTCGCCTGCGATTACGAGACCTTTTTGCGCCGTCGGGAAGAGGCTCTGCATGCCGAAGATCAACAGTGGCAGCGTTTCGACCGCAAGCTGGCACAGGAAGAGGTGTGGATCCGCCAGGGAATCAAGGCACGACGCACCCGCAATATGGGGCGTGTGCGCGATCTGCAGCGTATGCGCGAGGAGCGCCGGCAGCGGCGCGACCGTACCGGCAAGGCGCGGTTGCAGCTGCAGGAAGCCGCGCGCAGCGGCAAACTGGTGGCCGAGCTGGAAGGGGTCTGTTTCGGCTACGGTGACAACCCGGTGATCCGGGATCTGACCACGACCATCCTGCGGGGTGATCGCATCGGCATCATCGGTCCCAACGGCGCCGGCAAGTCGACCCTGCTGAAACTGATTCTCGGCCAGATGGAGCCCCAGCAGGGGCAGGTACGCCTTGGCACCAATCTGGAAATTCTCTATTTCGATCAGTTGCGCGAGCAGCTCGATCCCGATGCCACGGTGCAGCAGAATCTGTCCGGCGACCAGGATACGGTGCTGGTGGGCGGCAAACCCCGGCATGTCTACGGCTATCTGCAGGATTTTCTTTTTACCCCGGATCGCGCCCGCACACCGGTGCGCATTCTCTCCGGCGGCGAGCGCCATCGCCTGCTGCTGGCCAAGCTGTTCACCCGCGAGGCCAATGTGCTGGTACTCGACGAGCCGACCAACGATCTCGATCTGGAAACCCTGGAGCTGCTGGAGGAGTTGCTGGCCGACTTCGCCGGTACGGTACTGCTGGTCAGCCATGACCGGGCGTTTCTCGACAGGGTGGTGACCGGCACCCTGGTTTGGGAAGGCGAAGGCCGGTTTGTCGATTATGTCGGCGGCTACCAGGACTGGTTGCGGCAAAGACCGCTGCCGGACCCGGAGCCGGTGCCGGCGAAAGTGGCCAAAGGTAAGCCGGAACGCTGCCGTCCCCGCAAACTGAGTTTCAAGGAGCGGCACGAGTTGGAGGCTTTGCCGGCGCGCATCGAAGCGCTTGAGACCGAACAGGCAGGCCTGCATGAGAAACTCGCCGATCCAGCTTTCTACAAGGAGCAGGGCGATGCGGTGCCGCTGCTGCGAGAACGCATGACGCGGCTCGATGCCGAACTGACGGCCTGTTTTGCCCGCTGGGAAGAGTTGGAGTCGCTGGCGGAATGAGGCCGACGGCATCGCGCAGGGGAAACGGGCGTGACCGGATATTGTCAAGGGAGAAAGTGATGGTGCCTGCGGTTTTGCTGGGTTTGTACCTGCTGCTGTTTGCGGTGCTGGGGATTGCGCCTTATGATCGCGGCGTCTGGCTGGCCGAGAACCTCCCGATCGTGGCTATTGTAGTGTTGCTGGCGGCGACCTTCCGGAAATACCGGTTTTCCGATCTCGCATACCTGCTGATGGCGTGCCTTATCTTTCTGCACACCATCGGCGGGCATTTCACCTTTGAGCGTGTGCCTTTCGACTGGGTGACGCAATGGTTCGGCTTTCAGCGCAACCATTACGACCGCATGGCCCATTTCACCGTCGGATTTTATGCCTATCCCTGCGCCGAACTGCTGTTGCGCCGGCGTCTGGTGGCCTCGCGCGGGGTTCTGCTGCTGTTCCCGGTTTTTTTTATCGTGACGGTGGCAGCCGGCTATGAACTGTTCGAGTGGCAATACGCGGTGCATGCCGACCCGGACGCCGGCATTGCGGTGCTTGGATCCCAGGGGGATATCTGGGACGCGCAGAAGGACATGCTGGCTGATACCCTGGGAGCGGTTGCCGCCATCGGCCTGTTTGCGATCCGGCACTGGCGGCAACTGGCGCGGCTGCGTTTTGACCGGCGCGCGGATGAAACCCCCTGAGTCATCGCTACGGGTCACTGTCCATGTGCTGACAGTCAGGGCTCTGCCACCTGTTACGATGCCAGCAGCGAGTCGCGATCGTTTTCACCAAGGAGTCTGCAGATGAATACAACCCCTTCTCTGAACGCTTTCAATGGCGCTTCGCATTATGTGCTCGACGATGAACTGGCCAAAATCGTCAACGTGTCGATAGCTCTCGAATTGCCGCTGTTGCTCAAGGGCGAGCCCGGGACCGGCAAGACCCGCCTGGCCCACGCCATCGCCGAGAGCCTGGATATGCCGCTGATCGTGCTCAACGTCAAATCGAGCATGAAGTTGGTCGAGGCGCTGTATCAGTACGATACCCTGACGCGCCTTAACGACAGCCGTTTCTCCGATTCCAGCCGCGATGTCAGCTGCATCGAGGATTACATCCGCATGGGCAAGATCGGCCAGGCCTTCACCGCCGAGCGGCGGGTGGTGCTGCTTATCGACGAAATCGACAAGGCCGATACCGATTTCCAGGATGACATGCTCGATGTGCTGGACCAGATGCAGTTCGATATCATGGAGATCGACAAGACTGTCACGGCCCGTCACCGGCCGGTGGTGATCATTACCTCCAATTCCAAGAAGGATCTTTCGGACCCGTTTCTCGGCCGTTGCAATTTTCATCACATCGCCTTTCCCGACGCAGAGATGATGAAGCGCATCGTCGCGGTGCATTTCCCCGATCTCGACCGGAGTCTGCTGGAAAGCTGCCTTGCCGCATTCTACCGCCTGCGCGATGTCGAGGGGGTGGAGAAAAAACCGGCCACCCGCGAATTGCTGAACTGGCTGCGTGCCATGCTGGCGGATCCTGACATCGATGCTTCGTCCCTGGACAGGGGGGCGCTGCCCTATCTCGGCATCCTGTTTAAAAAGAGTGCCGATTTGCGTGCGGCGCAGACGCTGGTTTCGGCCTGACAGGGGGACTGGTGTTCAGACCGTTTTTCCATGCCCTGCACGATGCCGGCATTCCGGTGACTCCGACCGCATTTCTGCGCCTGCAGCGCGCTCTGAACATGGGACTGATCGCTTCGCTGGATGATTTGTATGTGGTGGCCAGAACCCTGCTAATCAAAAGCGAACGGGATTTTGATACTTACGACAGGATGTTTGCGGCATATTTCGGGGGTGCAGACCAGAGTGACGCGTCACCCGCCGACATCGACGAGCAGATCCGCCTGCGTATTGAAAAGTGGCTGAAGAACCCCAAAAAGCCTGATCAGGTGGCGCAACCGGGCGCCGAACAGGCGGAGCGTCTCAGCCCCGAGGCGTTGGAACAGTACCTGCGCGACCGCCTCGAAGATCAGAAAGATGAACACCATGGCGGCCGCAAATGGATTGGCACCGGCGGCGTGTCGCCAGTGGGTCATTCGGGGCAACGTCCCGGCGGCATGCGTATCGGCGGCATCTCCCGCAATCGATCCGCCATGCAGGTGGCTCTGGAACGCCGCTATCGGGACTATTCGCGAGGCGCTCCCCTGACCCGGGCACAGGTTGGCGAAGCGCTGCAGCGCCTGCGGCACCTGATGCCGGAGGGGCCTCGCGATGCCCTGAGCATCGACAAAACCATCTATGAGACCATGCGCAACGGCGGCGAAATCGAGCTGGTTTTCGATCGGCGGCTTGCCGACCGCCTGAAGGTGATCCTGCTTATCGACAATGGCGGCTGGTCCATGGAAACCCACGTGCCGACGGTGCAGATTCTTTTTAACCATGCGCGGGATCAGTTCCGGCATCTTGATATCCATTACTTTCACAATACGATCCACGAACGGGTCTGGAACGATCCCGGGCGGATGCACGCGCCGGTTCCCTTCGAGCAGCTTCTGGCCCGCGATCCCCAGAGCCGTGTGATCATTGTCGGCGATGCCAGCATGGCCCCCGAGGAACTGTTGCATGCCGGTCCTGGCCTGACGGTGCGCCGCATCAGCCGCCAGGCCGGCATCGAGCGACTGCGGTTGCTTGCCAAAACCTACCGCCACGCCGTATGGCTGAATCCCTTGAGTCCGTCCCTGTGGCCCTACGGGCAGACCATAGGCCTGATCCGACAGATTTTTCCCATGTTCAGCCTGAGCCTGGACGGCCTGGAGAAGGCTGTTTCCCACCTGATGTGCCTCTGATTTCCCGACCCGCCGGCGTTGCGTCGACCTCATAAAAAAGTGCGGCCCGCCACCCGCCACAAGAGTGTGGCGCCGGTCAGGGAATGTCACACTCCTGACGCGAGATCCGCTGTTCCGGCACGGCGCCAGCGCCTGCGGGATGGATGCTGTCGCCTTTTTTTTAATGAAATTCCTGATCTTTGCACGGTTCAGAAAGAAAAAGTCCCGGATAAACCGTATACGGCACCGGGCTTGCGTATGTCCGACCGTGGGCCCCAAATACGCCCGTCTGTTTTTATCGCAGGTCATCATGCATCGCAGTCTGGGAAACAAGGAAAGGGACAGTTTTTATGCAATTCAAGTCGGTACAGTTGAAAATTGCCATGATTGCCGGCCTCTGCCTGTTGTCGGCTGTCGTGGTGCTGGTGGTGTATGGACTGTTCGCCGCCAGAAACACGCAGAACATGGTTTCCACGCAGGTCTCCAGCCTGCTCAAGGAAACCAGCATGCAGAACATGCAGAATCTCGCCGGGGAGCAGGCCGGTGAGATCCGGGGCCAGCTGGAACTGGCGCTGGATGCCGCCCGCACCATGGCCAATACCTTCGAGGTCAGCAAGCAAGGCTCGGGCAATCTGCAGATCGGCCGTGACCAGCTCAACGCCGTACTGCTGCACGTGCTGAAGGCCAACAAGGGTTTCAATGGCACCTATTCCTGCTGGGAGCCGAACGCCATTGATGGGCGCGACGGCGATTTTCGCGTCGACCGGGACGGCAACAATCCGGTGACGGGCCGATTCACCCCGTATTGGACCCGGGACGACAAAGGCAACATCGCCGTGCAGCCCCTGGTGGAATACGATACCTATGACAAGCACCCCAATGGTGTGCTCAAAGGCGGCTGGTACATCATCCCGCGGGAGAAAAACCTGGAAAGCGTGCTTGGTCCTCTGCCCTACATCGTTCAGGGCAAACAGGTGTGGCTGGCCACCATGTCGGTGCCCATCATGGTCGACGGCAGGTTTATCGGCGTCGCCGGGGCTGACTACAATCTGGATTTTGTGCAGAGAATCGCTACCGAGGTGGACAAGGAACTGTTCGGCGGCGAGGGGCAGGTGTCCATTATCGCCGATAATGGTCTGCTGGTTGCGCAGAGCGAAAACCCCGATATGATCGGCGGCCACTTCAATCAGGTTATGGCCGAGGGCTGGGAAGCTGTCTTCAAATCCATTCAGGGCGGTGAAGCCATGGTGCGCAGCAATGCCGACAACGGCATGATCGAGGCGATTTCACCGATTGTCCTGGGCAACACCGGCAAGCCCTGGTCGGTGATGATTCAGGTGCCGGAGAAAATCGTGCTGGCCGAGGCCATGGCGCTCAACAACCAGCTCAGCGATCGTGGCCGCAGCAGCGCTTTCTGGCAGGTGATCGTCGGGGCAGGCGTGGTGGGCCTGGCGGTGTTCCTGCTGTGGCTGGCTGCCGGTGGCATCGCGCGTCCCATCCGCCGCGCGGCGGAACTGGCCGATACCATCCGTGCCGGGGATTTCTCCCAGCGTCTCAGCCTCAATCAGCAGGACGAGGTCGGCCAGCTGGCCGTTGCGCTGAATGGAATGGCCGACAGTCTCGAAGGGGCGGCCAAGATCGCCGAGGAAATCGCTGCAGGCAATCTCGATGTCGAGGTCAAGCTGGCTTCCGACAGGGATCAGCTCGGTCGCGCCCTGCGCACCATGACCGATAACCTCAACGATGTTCTGACACAGGTGCAGGCGGCCGGCGAGCAGATCGCCTCGGGTTCCGGTCAGGTGGCCGACGCCAGCCAGTCCCTGTCGCAGAGCGCTACCGAAGCCGCTGCCTCCATGGAGGAAATCAATGCCTCCATGACGCAGATGGCGTCGCAGACCAAGCTCAATGCCGACAACGCCGAACAGGCCAACAGCCTGGCCAACAACGCCCGCCAGGGCGCCGCGGACGGCGCGCGGCTGATGGAGGAAATGCTTGCAGCCATGCGGGAAATCAACGCGTCCAGCGAAGATATCTCCAAGATCATCAAGGTTATCGACGAGATCGCTTTCCAGACCAACCTGCTGGCTCTGAACGCTGCCGTCGAGGCCGCCCGCGCCGGACAGCACGGTAAAGGTTTCGCGGTGGTCGCCGAGGAGGTCCGGACCCTGGCGGCACGCAGCGCCACCGCCGCCAAGGAGACCGCCGAACTGATCGAGAACTCGGTGGGCAAGACCCGCAACGGTACCGACATCGCGGACAAGACCGCCGGCGCTCTCAAGGAGATCGTTGGCGGGGCGACCAAGGTGTCCGACCTGGTTGGTGAAATTGCCATGGCTTCCAACGAACAGGCCCAGGGCTTTGCCCAGGTCAATCAGGGACTGAACCAGATCGATGGTGTGACCCAGCAGAATACCGCAAATGCCGAGGAAAGCGCCGCCGCTGCCGAGGAACTTTCCGGCCAGGCCATGCAGCTGCAGCAATTGCTGCACCGCTTCAGCCTCAAGGGCCGCAGCTCGTCGACTTCCCGGCGCCTGGCGGCGGAACGCTCCCAGCTGGCGCTCCCCGAAGCCTGATTCAAAAGCTCTATGCTCGAAGCGGACAGGCCCGGCCGGGCCTGTCCGCAGACATGCAGCAATGCCCGCCTTGTCCAGCGACTCCGGTTGCCATGCGAGGCGGGATTTTTTGTTTTTTTTGCATAACAAAAGCCGCTTCGATCGAAAGCGGCTTTTGTTATGTCTCTTATCTGCGGAAAGGCCCCGGTTATTTTTCTTCCTTGCGCAGCCGGGGCAGAGCCAGGGCGTATTCCCGGTTGAGCTGGGCGATGAATTTGACGCTGATGCCCTTGGGGCAGGCGGCCTCGCAGTCGTAATGGTTGCTGCAGTTGCCGAATCCTTCCTTGAGCATGGCCTCGGTCATGCCACATACGCGGTGGGCCGCTTCGGCCCTGCCTTGGGGAAGCCTGGCCAGTTGCCCGACCTTGGCGGCTACGAACAGCATCGCCGAACCGTTGGGGCAGGCAGCCACGCAGGCACCGCAGCCGATGCATTCGGCGGCATCCATGGCCGTATCGGCGTCTTGTTTGGGGATCAGTATGGCGTTGGCGTCGGGCACGCCGCCGGTGCTTACCGAAACGTAACCTCCGGCCTGCATCAGGCGGTCCATGGCGCTGCGGTCGACAACCAGGTCTCTGATGATCGGAAAGGCCCGTGACCGCCAGGGCTCGATGTAGATTTCGTCACCATCCTTGAATTGGCGCATGTGCAGCTGGCAGACGGTGGTTCTGGCCTGGGGGCCATGGGCGTCGCCATTGATGACCTGGGAACAGGTGCCACAGATGCCTTCCCGGCAATCGTGGTCAAAAGCGATCGGTTCGATGCCCTGTTTGATCAGCCCTTCGTTGACCACATCCAGCATCTCCAGAAAGGACATGTCCGCGCTGACGTCGGTGGCCTTGTAGGTGGCCAGATATCCTTTGTCCTCGGGGCCTTTCTGCCGCCATACGTGCAGTGTCAGGTCCATTATTTATAACTCCTTACAGCCAGTTCCACGTTTTCAAACGTCAGCGTTTCCTTGTGCAGTTCGGGGATGCGGCCTTCTCCCTGGTACTGCCAGGCGGCCACATAGGCGAAATCGGTATCGTTGCGCAGTGCTTCGCCGTCACTGGTCTGGTGCTCGACGCGGAAATGACCGCCACAGGACTCTTCCCGATGCAGGGCGTCCCGGGCCAGCAGTTCGCCGAATTCGAGGAAGTCCGCGACGCGGCCCGCTTTTTCGAGTTCCTGGTTGAGTTGCTGACCGCTGCCGGGGATGCGGACATCCTGCCAGAATTCCTCGCGCAGTTCGGGAATGGCCTGCAGGGCGTCCTTCAGGCTGGCGGCGCTGCGTGCCATGCCGACGTTCTCCCACATGATATGACCAAGTTCGCGGTGGAATGCGCCGACCGTTCGGCTGCCGCCGATGGCAAGCAGCTTTTCGGTCAGTTGGGTCGTTTCCTCGTGGGACTGTCGGAACGCTTTATGGGACGTGTCGGCCTGGTTGGGATCCGTACGCGCCAGATAGTCGGCGATGGTATAGGGGACAATGAAGTAGCCATCGGCCAGACCCTGCATCAGGGCGCTGGCGCCAAGGCGGTTGGCGCCATGGTCGGAGAAGTTGGCCTCGCCGAGGACGAACAGTCCCTCGATATTGCTCTGCAGGTTGTAGTCGACCCACAGTCCTCCCATGCTGTAGTGCGGCGCGGGATAGATGCGCATCGGTTGCTGGTAGGCATTCTCGTCGGTGATGCGCTCATACATGTCGAACAGGTTCCCGTAGCGTGCACGAATGGTGTCCTCGTCAAGGCGTGCGATGGCGTCGCCAAAATCAAGATAGACGCCGCGCCTGCCCGGACCGACCCCGAAGCCGGCGTCACAGACTTCCTTGGCGGCCCGCGACGCGATGTCGCGCGGCGCAAGGTTGCCGAAGCTTGGATACTTGCGTTCCAGATAGTAATCGCGCTCGCTTTCGGGGATGTCCCGGGGCTGGCGCTCGTCCCCGGCCTTTTTCGGTACCCAGATACGCCCGTCGTTGCGCAGTGATTCGGACATCAGGGTCAGTTTGGACTGGTGGTCGCCGGTGACCGGTATGCAGGTCGGATGGATCTGGGTAAAACAGGGGTTGGCGAAAAACGCTCCCTTTTTGTAGGCGCGCCAGGTGGCGGTGACGCTGCATCCCATAGCGTTGGTCGACAAATTGAAGACATTCACATAGCCGCCGGTGGCGAGAATGACGGCATCGGCGGCATGGCAACGGATTTCACCGGAGACCAGGTCCCGTACCGTGATGCCTTTGGCCTGGCCGTCCACCAGCACCAGGTCGAGCATTTCCGTGCGTGGAAAGATCCTGACCGTGCCGGCGGCCACTTGCCGTGACAGGGCCTGATAGGCGCCGAGCAGCAACTGCTGGCCGGTCTGGCCGCGGGCGAAGAAGGTGCGGGATACCTGCGCGCCGCCGAAGGAGCGGTTCTCCAGATAGCCGGCATAATCGCGGGCGAAGGGCACGCCCTGGGCCACACATTGGTCGATGATGGCGTTGCTGATCTGGGCCAGGCGGTAGACGTTCGCTTCGCGGGCGCGGAAGTCGCCCCCCTTGATGGTATCGAAAAACAGGCGAAAAATGCTGTCGCCATCGTTCTGATAGTTTTTAGCCGCGTTGATGCCGCCCTGGGCAGCGATGGAGTGGGCGCGGCGGGGGCTGTCCTGATAGCAGAACGCGTCGACGCGGTAGCCGAGTTCACCGAGGGTGGCGGCGGCGGAGGCCCCGGCGAGGCCGGTGCCGACGACGATAACCCTGTATTTGCGTTTGTTGGCCGGATTGACCAGTTTAAGGTCCTGGCGGTGCTTGTCCCATTTGTTCGCCAGGGGCCCGGTTGGACATTTGCCGTCGAGTATCACAGTAAACTCCCTACTTTATGACGAGGCCTGAATAAATCAGGACCGGAATGGACGCGAAGCCGGCTGCAATCAAGGCCGCCACGACATAGCTCAGTCGCTGCAGCCAGGGCAGGGTCGCGTCGTTGTTGAGGCCGGCGGTCTGAAACAGACTGGCGAAGCCATGACTGAGATGGAAGAAAAGGGCTGCCATGGCGATGATATAGGCAAGGGCGAAGCCGAAATGGCGGAAGTTTTCCACGATCATGAGAAATACGTTCGGCAGGCCGCTGTTGAGCACTTCAATGGGTGGACCGATGGCGTGAAAGGTGAAATGCAGCAGGTGGAAGCCGACAAAGATCCCCAGCAGCGCGCCGCTGTAAATCATGGTCCGTCCTGCCATGCTGCTGCGCTGATGATTTTTCCGCTTGTAGGTGATCGGCCTGGCTCGCCGGTTCTCCAGGGTGAGAACGATTCCGAAAGCGACATGCAGGCCGAAAGCGATCAGCAGACCGGCGCGGAATACCCATAAAAGCATGCCGACCGCGTGAAGGTGCTCGGCGTATGTATTGATTCCTTCCGGGCCGAGATAGATGGTAAGGTTGCCAAGCAGGTGGGCCGCCACGAAGCCAAGCAGGGCTACGCCGGTGGCGGCCATGAACAATTTGCGCCCTACGGCACTACGAATCATGTCGTTCAAAGGCATGGTGCGGATATTCCTCTGGATGCTGGTTCAATGGAGTGATTCAGCGGTTTAAGGGTTCTGGTTTCGGGTTCGGATGGTCTTGTCTGACCGCCTCGATCACATTCCCCGGATGCGACGCGGCACAGCTAAGGCAGCGTGTATACTACTCAGCGTGGGGGGAAATTGCAAAAAAAATATCCGTGTGCGGGTTGCCGGACCTGCTGCCGGCTGATCGATCCGCACGCCGTCACCAGGCGGCGGTTTTCTAAAGATCATGTATTTTTTGAGAAAGTTATGCTACCATGTCGAGCTTAAAGAAAAAATAACCAGATATAATGAAAAAAAACTGGTTCGGAGGAGCGCCCTTGCGCAGGCCAGGCGCCGTTTTTCGGTTTGGGTGTCCGGACCGTTGTTTTAAGGAGATGTTGCCGGTATGATGTGGATAGTCCATATTGCTGGACGATTTTTTCAAAAACTGGGCGGCGACTTTCTTTCCTGTCTTGAGCAGGCCGGTCGCATGGGGATTTTCCTCGGCGCCTGCCTGGCAAGCGCGGTGCGGCCTCCATACAAGCTCAACCCCGTCGTTCGGCAAATGCATTTTATCGGCTCCCGGTCCACCTTCGTCATTCTTTTTACCGGGGCTTTTACCGGCATGGTGCTGGCTTTGCAGGGCTATTACACGCTGCGCAAGTTCGGTTCCGAAGGACTGCTCGGCGCCGCGGTGGCTCTGAGCCTGATTCGTGAGCTCGGTCCGGTTGTCGCGGCGCTCATGGTGGTCGGCCGCGCCGGGTCGGCAATCTGCGCCGAGGTCGGGATCATGCGCAATTCGGAGCAGATCGATGCTCTCGAATGCATGGCCATCGATCCCTACAAGTACCTGATGGCGCCCAAGTTTATCGCGGGCATTCTGTCCATGCCGCTGCTCACGGCTATTTTCGACATGGCCGGCATCGTCGGTGGCTATCTGGTCGGCGTCACCATGTTGGGGGTCAACAAGGGCGCGTATTTTCAGCAGATGTATGCCAGCGTGGTCTGGAACGATGTCGAAATGGGGCTGGTCAAGTCCCTGGTTTTCGGACTGCTGATTATATGGATCGGGGCCGCCAAGGGATATTTCCTCCATCTGGAGCGTTCCGGCGGCTTCGGTGCCGAAGGGGTAAGCCGGGTTACGACCGATGCGGTTGTCCTGTCTTCGGTCGCTATCCTGGTCTGGGATTATCTTCTCAGCGCCATCATGCTGTAATCCTTCCGGCACGGATTTCCGTCAAAGACCAGATGCGAGCTTGTTCAGCGTGCCGGTTTGTCCATAAATAGCAGGGACGGCTTCATGACTCAGGAAAAAACCAGAATCGCCATCGAACTGATCGATGTGGAACGCGCCTTTGGCCGCCAGCAGGTTCTCAGAAAAGTAAATCTGACGGTGCGCGAAGGGACCACAACGGTCATCGTCGGTCCCAGCGGGCAGGGCAAAAGCGTCATTCTTAAGCACATGCTGGGGCTGCTCCGGCCGGACAGGGGCAAGGTTCTGGTGTACGGCCAGAACCTCGCGGACATGTCCAAGAGGCAGATGAAAGTGGTTCGCAAGGATTTCGGCGTCCTGTTTCAGAACGTGGCGCTGTTCGATTCCATGACGGTGTACGACAATGTGGCGCTGCCGTTGCGGGAACGCACCGACTTGTCCGAAGACGCGATTCGAGACAACGTTGAAGAAAAGCTTGCGCTTATGGATCTGGCGGATATGGGTCCCAAGTTTCCCGCCCAGCTCAGCGGGGGCATGAAAAAACGCGTTGGTCTGGCGCGGGCCCTGGTCATGCAGCCGCGCATCGTGTTTTTTGACGAACCCACCACTGGTCTGGATGTCAGCAAAAGCAACGAAATCTACAGGCTGTTCCACAAAACCCAGGCAAAGCTGAAATATACGGCCGTAATCGTCAGCCATGATGTTCCGAAAATTTTCAAGTTGGCTGATTATGTCGCCCTGATTCACGAAGGCCAGATTCTCGGCAACATGTCGCCGGAGCAGTTTCAGCTTTCCGACCACCCCGTCATCAAGGCCTTTGTCGAGGAAACCATGGGGCCGATTTATTCCAGTGAAAGGGAGGAAAGGTTTTTTTATGAAGAGGTTTAACGTTGAGATGGCTGTCGGCGTTTTCCTGGTGGCCGGGTTCATCTGTTTTGCCTATCTTTCCGTAAAGCTGGGCGATGTCGCGCTTTTCAGTGAAAAGACCTACCCGGTCAGTGCCCGGTTCGGATCGGTTTCCGGACTCAAGGAGGGCGCGATTGTCGAGTTGGCCGGCGTCAAGATCGGCACCGTCACCGATATTGCCCTTGATCCTGAAAGTTACGAGGCGCTGATCAGCCTGGCTATCGATGCCGATGTAAAGCTTCAGGAGGACGCCATTGCCTCCATTCGCACCACCGGCATCATCGGGGACAAGTATGTCGAGGTGTCGCCGGGAGGGCTCGATGATTATATTCAGCCCGGCGGGGAGATTGTCGAAACCGAGTCCGCCGTCAGTATCGAAAAACTGGTAAGTAAGTATATTTTCGAGAAAAAATAGCGCGGGGAGGCAATATCATGCGACACTATGTGATTCTGGTGCTGTTCGCCACGCTCGTGGGTGTATTTCCTGCCGGTAAGGTTGGAGCCGCCGAAGATCGGGCCGCCGCGGTTGTCGAATCCCCTGCCGTGGCAGAGGCTGTTGTGTCTGCAGCCGATGCCGGTGCAGCGGAGACTGTTCCCGGTCAGACTGCGGGGGAACCGCAGGGAGAGGCAGCCGATGAGGATTTTGTGGATGAAGAGGACTTCACCAACGGCGATATCGAAACACTGCACATTGCCGATCCTATCGAGCCTTTCAACCGCGGCATGTTCTGGCTGAACGACAAGCTGTATTTCTACCTGTTCAAGCCGATCGCCCGCGGCTACCGCGTGGTTCCCGAACCGGCGCGCAAGTCGGTCTCCAATTTTTTTTCCAATCTCGGCACGCCGGTGCGTTTCGCCAATGCGCTGTTGCAGTTCAAGTTGGCCGATGCCGGTTCCGAACTGGGACGCCTGGTGATCAATTCAACCCTGGGCATCGGCGGGCTGTTCGATCCGGCCAAGGCGTGGTTCGATCTGGATCGCAAGGACGAGGATCTGGGGCAGACGTTCGGCCGTTATGGTGTCGGTTCCGGATTCTACATCGTCTGGCCGGTTCTGGGGCCTTCCAATGCCCGGGATACGGTAGGCATGGTCGGAGACTTTTTCATGGATCCTTTGCATTATGTCGAAATGAAACCTGCCGAACGCCTCGGTTTGACAGGGCTTGAGAAAGAAACAGATCTTTCGCTCGACAAGGATACCTACGAGAGCGTCAAGCAGGAGGCTTTGGATACCTATCTGTACGTCCGCAACGCTTACGAGCAGTACCGTGACGGCAAAATCAAAAAATAAAGCGCAATGAAACAAGGAGAACGGTTATGAAAACCAGGCTTGGCACGCTGTGTGCGCTGATGCTTGCAATGTGTGTGTGGGTGACGCCGATCCTGGCTGTCCCCGGGCCGACGGAACAGCTACGGGCCACCCTCGACCAGATTATTTCAGTGCTGCGCAACAAGGAACTGTCCCAGGAGGCCATTCTCGACCGGGTGGAAGTTCTGGTGCGCTCCAAGTTCGATTTCGAAGCCATGTCCCAGCGGACCCTGGGTATCCACTGGAGAAACGCGAGCCCCAGGCAGCGGGCGCGTTTTATCGAGCTGTTTTCCCAGTTGCTTGAAGATACCTATCGCGGACGGATCCGCAATTACACCTATCAGGACGAGCGGGTCGAATACGTCGGTGAGCAGGTGCGCGGGACGCGGGGGCAGGTGGATACCCTCGTTATATCCAGCAAGGAGATACCGGTCAGCTATCGCGTGCGACTCAAAGGCGGCCAATGGCTGGTATACGATGTGATCGTCGAGGAAGTGAGCCTGGTCAGCAACTATCGCAGCAGCTATAACGAAATTATCCGCCAGGAAGGGTTTGACGCCCTGCTCAAACGGCTTGAAAATAAAGTCCGTGAATTGCAGGCGGGCAATACTGCCCAAAAGGTCCCTTCCCCGAAACAGGGAGCGTAACCGGCGTGAACGTTGATGCGGACGCCAGCATGGCGGAAGGCTTGTCGGAAGACGTGCGTGGGAGCCTGAAGGACCTGCATATTTTTTCCGAAGAGGAGATAGGCTGCCTGCTTCCTTTTGTCAAGGAGCGCAGGCTCTCCGCAGGTGAGACTTTATGGGTGGAGGGACAGCCGGGAAATTACCTGGTGCTGGTTCTTTCCGGTCATCTCGAAGCCAAGAAAGATACCGAGTTTCCGGGCAAGCAGGTGGTTGTCGCCGTATTTGGACCGGAGGCGGTTGTCGGGGAATTGTCTTTCATGAATCAGAGCCCGAGGGCCGTCAGTGTTGTCGCTCTTGAAGATGTCCGTCTGGCGCAGATTGCCAACGATGCCTTCGAAAGACTCCTTGCCGAGTGCCCCGGCCTGGGGATGAAACTATACCGCGTCATCCTGCTGGCCCTCGCCAGTCGCCTGAAAAAATCCTATGAACGTCTGGCCTCCATCTTTTGAGTTCGTGAGTCTTTTTGCAAAAAAGCCGGGCCTGAGGTCCGGCTTTTTTGCGTCCGCTATCAGGGAGCGTGCAGCTGGAAGTGGACGGGGACGATCACTGTATCCTGCCGTGGTATGCCATTGCGCTGGGCGGGGCGAAACCGCCAGTTGGATACCTGCTGCAGGGCCGTGTCGTCGAGGATTCCGTATCCCGAGGATTTTTCGACCCTCGCCGACAGTACCTGCCCGTTTTCCGATACGGAGACGCGCAGCAGCACCTCACCCTGCCAGCCCCGGCGGCGAGCGGTGCGCGGGTAGGGCATGGCGGGGTTGTCGCCGTAGCCCAGCGGCGTGGCGCGGGTGACACCTTTTTTTGCCTTGACGCCGGCTTCGCCATGACCGTTGCTGCCAACACCAAAGCCGCCTGCCTGGCCCGGCTCTCCCCCCACTAAAGACGATCCGGCGGCACCTGCGTCCTGTTCGCTTGATGCATTGCTGCCGGTATCCGCGTTTGCACCGGCTGCGGATGCTGCCGGGATTGCGGAAGCCATGGATGAGGAGGATGGGGTGGTAACAGCCGAAGGCGCTGGAGCTTGTCGGCGGGATACAGCCTTTTTGGCGGGAGCGGCGACTGGTTTGATGACTCGTGTTTTTTCGCTTTGGATGGGAGCTTTCGGCGCGGCAGGCGACATTCTGGGCGAAGGCTTATCGGCGGCGGGCAATTCACTGCTCCCTGCCTGCCCGTGCAAGGTGCCGGATCCCGACGAGCGAAGATCAACGACCAGATGGGTGTTGTGACCAACTTTCCAGGATGGCGGCATGGGCCAGAGAGTCAAGGTCGCGGCGTGAATGCCCATGGACAGGATGAGCCACAGTATGAAGGATTCATGCGATGCAGGCATGATTGTCCGGCTCCTCCCTTTTCGATGTTTCCGGGCTTTATCACGGCCTCCCGGCAGGTGGTTTTGCCGGAAGGCCGTTGCTTCAAACCCGGCCTGTTTTCGTGGTTCCAAGGCCTTAATTCTCTCGCTTACAGTTTAAAACGTAATGCTGGCACCGGCATAGCCGGCTATGCCGGGTGATCCGAATCCGTTTGTTTCCTCATAATCCTCGTCAAAGAGATTTTCCACCCGGCCATGAATGCGCAGGTGCGGGTTGACCTCATAGGAAAGAGCGAGGTTGACCACCGTGTACCCGGCAAGTGTTTTGGTCTGACTCCAGTTGTACAGGTCAAGATCGTCCCGCTCACCGAAATAGAATATATCGAGATTGGCATTGCCGCGATCAAGGA
Organism: Syntrophotalea acetylenica; assembly: GCF_001888165.1. Taxonomy (NCBI): domain Bacteria; kingdom Pseudomonadati; phylum Thermodesulfobacteriota; class Desulfuromonadia; order Desulfuromonadales; family Syntrophotaleaceae; genus Syntrophotalea; species Syntrophotalea acetylenica. The sequence continues at coordinate 2,938,814 of NZ_CP015455.1, read as the reverse complement.
AACGATAGTTGACGTTGAGGTTGTATTTATGCCTTGGGCGACGGAGAAGTTGCTCGCCTGTGTTGCGGTTTTCCGTATCGGTGTAGGTGTAGCTGGCGGAAAGCGTCAGGTCGTCGACGGGACGCACCGATGCCGTCAATTCGAGCCCCTTGGTTTGGGCTTCATCGATGTTTTCATATTCATATTTGAAACTCGTCATGCTGTAAAAGGTGTTGATGAGGTCCTCGAAGTGGTTTTCAAAATAGGTTGCGCTCAAAAGGACCCTGTCGTTCCACAGTTGCTGCTCAAGGCCAATATCCCAGCCCCGACTCTTTTCCGGGGCCAGATCGGGGTTGCCCAGAACGTAGGTGGAGTTTTCATAAAGCTGGGCAAGAGTCGGAGCCTTGAAGGCGGTACCGAAAGTGCCTTTGATGCGGGTTCCGGTCGGACGAAACAGGTAGCTGCTGGTGATTCGGTAGGTCATGCGTGCGCCGAATTCTTCGTGATCATCGACACGCAGTCCTGCGGTGGTGATGAAATCCCGCCAGAGCCTGATTTCATCCTGGATATAGTAGCCGTAGGTTTCGGCGGTGGCTTTGTCGAATCTGTCGTTGGTATTCCAGAGAGGATCGGCATAGATGTAAACGGATGTGCCGCTGGCCTCTTCCTTTTCATACTCGAGTCCAACGGTCAAGGTGTTGGTCGGGTGCAGATAAAGGTTGTGCTGCCAGTCACCTTTGTAGAGTCGGCTGTCATAGGTCGTCATGCTGCTGTCGAAGGGGTGAGCCGGGTCGGTGTCATCGCGGTTTTCACGATCGTAATCGCTCAAGGAAAAGCCGAGTTTTTGCTCCCATCGGTCGTTCAGCAGCATCAAGCGCCCCTGCAGTCGCAGAAAAAGCGATTCAGAATCAAAGGTATTGTTGGGGTCATCTCCAAAGGGGCCGGCAAAGGTGTCGAGGTCTGCTTCCGCGTCGATGTATCTCAGAAAAAAGTCCACATCGAAATTATCGGTCGGAGTAAGGCCGATCCGGGATGAAACCGAAGTTCGATCGTACCCGTCTCTTTCCTGGTTTCCGTAACGTTTGGCGGCCGCGGAAATGCCGTTGGATTCGAGGAAGGAGGCCACCAGCGAGTAGTTGACGAGTTCGTTGCCGCCGGAAACCGAGAGCTTCTCCTCGTGGGTTTCAAAACTGCCGTACTCGGCAAACAGGTTGACTTTGGGTTTCCCGGAGCCTTTGCGGGTGATGATGTTGATGACACCGCCAAGGGCATCCGATCCGTACAGGGTGCTTCCTGGCCCGCGCACGATTTCTATACGTTCGATATTATCGGTGCCGAGGGTTGAAAAATCGAAGGACCGGCCGGGATTGGCAGGGTCGTTCATTTCTATGCCGTCGACCAGCACCAGGGTATGCATGGAGTTGCTTCCCCTGAGGAAGATTGAGGTCTGCTGTCCCAGCCCGCCCTGACGTATGACATCGAGGCCGGGAACACTGCGCAGGACATCGAGGACAGTGTTGGGCTGTTTGTTTTCGATTTCCTCGGCAGAGATAACGGTGACGGAGCTGGCGACTTCACGCAGTGGTGTTTCGAGCTTGGTGGCGGTGACTACAACCGGTTCGAGGGTGGTCAGGTCGGAGGCGGATGCAATTACGGGTTGCATCAGTACACCGACCAGGGCCAAAGACAGGATTTTGCGCATAAGAAAACTCCTCTTTGTGCCCAGGCTGGAGTGAGCACGAAGAGGAGCATGGCCTCTGAAATCAGCACGGAACAGATGGAATGTGCCTATCAGCGACGGCCGCTTCAGCCCACCTTCCCAGGGCCCGGGGAAGATGATGTGGGTGTCCGAAACGGCAGGTATACTGGCTCGCGAATCGTTCTCAAGACCGCCTTCCCAGCAAAGGTTGCCAGTGGCTTATTGGTCTTTCGTCCTCGCTTACAGTGGCGGGTCCGCGGGGGATTTGCACCCCTCTTCCCTGTTAGGCCCGAAGGCGCCGTCAGACGTATACTCATGAAAGATAGCGTGATTGAACCGAATTGTAAAGGAAGATCAGGCGGTTATAGAAAAAATTAACCTCCTCCGACTTTCGGGAACAGCGACAGGGTCTGGCCGTCTTCCATGACATGTTCGGGAAGAACGTGGCGGCCGTTGATGAGGGCAACGCCCAGTTCGGGAAGGGCGATGTTCAAGGCCCCGAGAATATCGCCGACCGTCGCGCCGTCGGGATAATCCTGGTCGGCTACCTTGAAGCGGTCGTTGCGAAAGCCGGCGAAGAGTTTGACGGTAATTTTCATGGTGCACCTTTTCATGGTCGAAATAAAGGGTTTGTCTTCAGAAAAAGGCGGTTAAAAAAAGTGGGCACCCCATCGAGGTGCCCACTGGCATTGCATAAAAAGGCGAATGTTAGAAGTTCCAGAGCTCGTCGATTTCAGCCGGGGTGAAATCCCAAACCGCGTTGTGGGGCGGGATCGGCTCGTATTCGAAAAACTCGGGCAGGCGGTCGTCTTCTTTGGTGAAACCGGCCTTGGTATTGAACTCCTTCTCCATTTTCAGGATCCTGGCGCCCATGCCGACGAAGTCGTCAACGCTCATTTCGACGCCGAAGCGGGCGGCGCACATATCGACCAGTGCGGGCAGAACTTCGGGGATGTCCAGAGCGGGGAAGGCCACGAAGATGCACATACCGGTGCTGTCAATGGAGGTGGTGGCGATCTGCAGGTTGCGGGACAACTCAACCTGGCCGTCCTTCTTCAGGGGATCGACAAAACCGCCGACCTTGAGGATGTTGGTGGCGATGGAGTAACCGGCGGTATGGTCGGCACCCATGGTCGTGGTTGCATAAGTGATACCGATACCCTTGACCGAGCGGGATCGTAAGCCGGGATACCCTGGCCCTTGACGACCGGAACGCGGGTCAGGCCATAGGCCTGGCCGACGGAGGCGGTGCCGTTGCCGAGGATGCGGCCCAGCGGGGTGCATTTGCCGATTTCCTCGTTCATGATGCGCAGGGCTTCCTTGCCATCGCCCCAGGGCAATACGCCGGCGTCCATGGCGACGGCGAGCAATACGGCGCCTTCGATGGAGTCGATGCCGATGTTGTCCATGGCGTTATCGATGCGGGCGCAGTCGTCGAGGCTCTGGATCAGGCAGTTGATGCCCAGACCCCAGACGGTCTCGTATTCGAAACCGGAGGTGATGTACGCGCCGGCTTCGTCAACATAAACCTGGGAGCACTGGATGATGCAACCGGCGTGGCAGCCATGCTTGTGGTGGCCACCGCGCTTGACGATGGTGTCGTACATGGTTTCACCGGACACCAGGTCATGGTGTTCACAGGTACCGTACCTGAAGTTCTTGGTCGGCAGGCCGCCGGCTTCGTTCAGGATGTTGATCAGAACGTTGGTGCCGTAGGTGGGCAGACCCTCGCCGCTTACGGGGTGATCGAGCATGCCTTTGGCGAAAACCTTGGCGGCGGCGCGGAATTTTTCGGGATTCGCAATTTCAACCTTGCCGGCGCCGGTGGCGTCAATGGTGATACACTTGATTTTCTTGGAGCCCATAACGGCGCCGAGACCGCCGCGGCCATGGGAGCGGATCTTCTGGTCGGGGTCCTTCACCGAGATGTTGGCGGCGGCCAGGCGGTTTTCGCCGGGGATGCCGATGGTCATGACGCCGATTTTGGTATCGTATTTGGCGTTCATGGCGTCAATGACGTCGAAGTTCTGCTTGCCGACCAGCTCGGAGGCGTCCTCGAAGGTCACGCCGTCCATGGTGACATGCAGGCGGTACCATTTGTCATCCTTGGGCTGGCCTTCGATGATCATGGCCTTGATGCCCATTTTGGCGAACTGCTGAGCGCTGGTGCCGCCGGAGTTCGATTCCTTGATGGTGCCGGTCAGCGGGCTCTTGGCGCCGGCAGACATGCGGCCGGAGTTGGCGGCCGGGGTGCCGGACAGCATGCCGGGAGCAAAAATCAGTTTGTTGTTGGGGCCGAGGGGATGGCACTGCGGGGGAACTTCCTTGGCCACGATGGTGGAAGTCAGCGCACGGCCACCCAGGGTGGCGTATTCGGCGGGGACTTCCTCGACCTTGCAGGTAAGGTCGTTCATGTTTACGCGCAAAATTTTGTTCATTGTCTTGCTTCCTCCCAATTTTGCTTTTCTTGGAATGGTTCCGGGTGAAATCTCCTTTCCAGAGAGGGAGGCGCCACTGTTTCCAGCGGAACCCTTCGGCCTGTCGCCATAAGGACCTTCCCAGTAGGCAGCGAGGCTCGGAGATCGGAATTTTGCGTCAGGTGCTGATGCTGTTGTCAAAGACTTTTTCCAATTTGTTGACTTATAACACAAAATAGAACGAAAGTTCAATAAGGTATGCTGTATACATTTCCAAAATGGTCATAAATTCTCTCCAGAATTTCAAAACACATTGAAAACATTATTGAAAAAAGTTTTTGGGAGGAATTGAAACGGCGTGGTTTTTTGGCTTGTTTCCAAGGGTTGACAGGGTTTTTGACTAGAGCAGCAAAAACAGGATGTAGCATAGCAGGCCCGTTGCCAGAAACAGAGGCGCAAGGTCGAAAGGCGCGGGGCGCGGGGGCAGATCGGCGGGGGTTGCCGCCGTGGTGCCGATATTGCGCAACAGTTGCGAAGCGACGTCATCGAGCGATTCGCCGGTCAGCTGGATATAGGAGCCTCCGGTGGTTTCGGCGATGGCCCGCAGGGTCCGGGCATCGAGTCGGGTTTTGAGGGGGATATCCTCGCTGTCCGTGAAAAAACCGTCGATATCGGCGGCGCCTTTGCGTCGTATGGGGATGAAGACATCCCGTTCGCGGCCGATGCCGATCGTAAACACGGGGGGCGGGGGCGCGTCACGCGAGGTGATGCTTTGCAGGATTTCTGCCTGGTTGTTTTCGGTATCTTCGCCATCTGTCAGCAGAATCACTGCACGGGCGGGGGTGCCGGTCTGGCTGGCAGCCATCAGTATGCCGCTGTCGAGTGCGGCTATCAGGTTGCTGCCCGATTCGGTCAGATCGCCGAGATCGGTATGCGTCGCCATATAGCGCAGAAATCCGTGATCGCGGGTCGGTGAGACGACTTCGATGCCGTTGCGCGCAAAAAAGAACAGACCGACCTTTTCTCCCTCCAGTCGGCTCAGCAGCGTCAGAACCAGTTGCCGGGCGGCATTCAGGCGGTTGGATACGGAGGTCACCGCCGGTTGGCCCGATAGCCGTCCGACAGCCATGTCTTCGGCGAGCATCGATTTGCTGACATCGATGCCGATCGCCAGCACCAGATTGTCGCTGATGTTTCCCTGCCGCAGGACGGTGATGGCGGGGCCGGCCAGTGCGGCTACCATTCCAGCCAGCCCGAGCAGAGGCAGCAGGCAGCGACCATAAAGCCTCCAGGCTCCCCTGCCGTTACGATCGAATCGAAACCGATGCCGCAACCGCTCCAGAAACCGCTCCGTGGACCAGATGCGCCACGCAACGGGGACAAGCAGCAGTAACAGCCAGAAACAGTGCGGATGACTAAAGCGCATGGCGTTGGCCTATTTCTCCACCCTGGTGTCCAGGGGCACGCCGGGCGCGAAGCCGGCCACATCCGGGATGAACGCCTCGAGTTGTTCCTGCACCTCGGACATGTTTTCCTGGGGGATTTCACTCAGGCCGATGCGCCTGTATTCACCGAGCCCGACGATAAGTTCCAGGTTCCAGCGTGGTATTGCCCTTTGCAGTGACGTGCTGCGAAGACCGTCGACGAGATCGATGGCGGTTTTGTAATCGTCAACGGCGTCGGACAGAAATTTTGCCGCCTTGCGCCCATCCTGTTCGAAGGCCAGTACGCTGTAGGCCAGCATGACCGAAACGTTCCCCTTGAGATTGTGCAACTTCCATTGCATGGGGGCAAAAAGGGCTTCGGGGTTTTCCAGAGCTGCTGTGCAGCTGTCGCGTAAAGCGAGCAGCTGTTCGTGAAAAGTTTTCAGATCCTGCTGCTGGGAGACGGCCAGATAACGATTGTTGAGGGCGGCGGTGATCTGTTTGAAGTCGTCGACACGGGCTCGCCATGTGCGCGCCAGCAGGGCATACTCGGCTTGCGGCAGGGACAGTCCGGATTTTTCGGCATCGGCAGTGATTTTTTCAAGTTCGGCCGCGGCGGCGGCGTGTTCTTTGATGCCGGACACGCTTGCCAGGCGCGTGTTGAGCCTTTCCAGAGCCGTGTGATGCTGGACCTTGCGCCACAGGCCGACGCCGCCAATGGTCACCAGCAGCAAACCGGTGAGGCCGATGGTGGCCAGGATGAAGGGGATCGCGGGTTGATAACGCCGAAGAATATTCGAAAAAAGAGCCATGATGCATTCCTCGCAGTGGTCGGCGGAAAATTTTCCCTGGGAGACGCGCCGGCAACGGTCGGCGTGTCATGGGTCCAAAGTGCCATTTACAGTTTGCGCAACCCCGGTACGCTGCGCAGCAGCAGATGCAGGATGGCAAGTCCAAGCCCCAGAAGGGTCAGTGGCTGCCGCAGCCAGCGGGGTTGCAGGGTAATTCGCGTCAGGTTGCGGTTGGTCTCCAGAATATCGATTTCCCGGTAGACCTCCTCGATCTGTGTCTGGTCCAGTCCCCTGGAGGTGACGAAAATGCGCCCGACGGTGGCTTCGCCCGCCGCCGGTTGCATGGCTTCCTCCACCGCCTGATCGACTTCGCCGCCAACGGAAATAATGTAAAACCGCACGCCGACCGCTTTCATCAACGTGATGAGGTTGACCAGGTTCGGCAGGCCGCCGTGGCGCACATGGGCACGCTGGGTCGGCTCGATGCGCCCGTCGGTGAAAAGGATGACGGCCATGCCCCTGCCGAGCGCGGCGTCGCGGATTTTCCGCGGGATATCGAGCAAGGATCCCGGTTTTCCGAGCAGGAATTCCCGCATGCCGGCAATCTGCTCGACGGTCAAGCGGTTTTCCTCGGGCAGCATGGAAAAAAACGCGGACAAAGACAGCCATACCGCTTCCGAGGCGTTGGTGCCGCCCCCCGCACCGAGTTCACGGTAAATCCGCGAATGGTTTCTGCTGCGCACCAGATCGAGTTTGGCCTTGAGCAGTTGCTTGTCGAAGGTCAGCGGCGCCAGCAGTTTGGCATAGCTGGAAAAGGCGATCAAACCGATGTAGTCGTCGTCGCGGCGCATATCGACAAACGAAGCGATGCCATCCAGGGCAAGGTCTCCCAGGGTCTGGTCGGAGTAGCGGCTGACCGGACGTTTCATGGAGCCGGACAGGTCAAGGGCCAGGAATATCCATTTCGATTCGATGAATTCTTCCATCGTTTCGCGAGAGTAGCCGGGATTGGCCAGGCTTGCGACCAGGCATGTATACACCAGGGCGAACAGGATGCCGTTGTAGTTGCGTTTCCAGAATCCGGGCCGCAGTTGCGCCATTTCCGGGGGCACCGCGGGAAATGGCAGCTTGCGTCGCGTGCGCCGGCGCAGCCACAGGAATCCGGGCGCCAGAAAAAGCAGCAGCAGCGCCAGAGGGTACTGGAGTTGCAAATCAGCCATGGTGTTCTGGCTCCGGCTCGTCCGATGGCTGAGCAGGGCTGGCCAATCCCTGCAGGGTCTCGATAAGCCATCCCGCCCGTGCCGTCAGATCTTCCGGGATACCAGCGGTTTCCTGAGCCAAGCTATGGTCGATACAGGCAAGCACCTCGGAGGCGGCTTGCCGGGCAGATGCTGGAAGGGTGGCTTCGATGCGGCGCAGGAATGACACGTGACTGCCCCCCTGGCGGTCCATGGCGATTCCGGAAAATTCAGCCAGGTATGCCTTGAGGGCCACGCCGAGCCCGGCCAGCGCATCCCGGCTTCCATGTTGACGAACGGCGGCAATCGCGTTGTCCACATCGGTTTGCAGCTGATTTAAAACATGGTTTTCGGGCTGTATGTCCGCTTCTTTCATATTTTTACGCCACCACCATGTTGCAACGGCGGCCAGCCCGGACAAAAGAAGGCCAACGGCCAGCAGCGTTATCTGGAGAGTGAGGGAGCTTGTTGCCCGGCGGGGTCCGGGCACTGTCAGGGGGCCCGCGGCAGCGACCTGCAGATCGAACCCTTCGGTGCTTTCCGGGATCATGGCGGCGATGCGCACCGGTTCTTCGACGGTTTTGATCAGCTGCACCTGGCTTTGAGGCGCGCGGCTGTCGATGTAATAGACGGGGATGCCGGGGATGCTGTATTCGCCGGTGGCGTAGATTCTGAGTTTTCCGGTGATGCGGATGGGGCTGTGATTCAGGTCTATGGCGCTTAACGGCGCGTCATAGCTGATGTCGTACAGATTGTGGAAGATCCCCGATGGCTTGAGATTGAGGTTGGCGATGGTGCTCGATTCGATTTTAATGCGTTCGGTGAAGCGGATTTCCAGGACGAACGGAATCGGGGTGCCTGGAGTGGCGCCGTTCATGCCGAGGGAAAAACGGACGCCTACCGGCGGAACCAACGGCATCAGCAGCGGCCGGGCCTGCTCCACCAGAATGTCTTCGGCAAGCAGGTTGGCGCTTTCCCAGACGCTTTGCCGACAGGGATCGATGGTGACCTGCTGCCGGCTGGAAACCGGGCCGTCACCGTCGGCCGTTGCGGCGACAGCTTGTAGCAGTGCCTGTCGACGGCGCGCGTCGCTGGCGGTTTTCCAGATGATTTCGATCTGTTCCAGAGGGGCGAAGAGGCGGTCGCCGATGTTCCAGGCCGGATGCGCGTAACGTACCATCCGGTCCTGTTGCAGGCGGGTCAGCAGACTCTGATAGGCTTCCTGGGACAGGTCGCGCCTTAATCGGTAGGCGGCCGTGGACGGAGCCCGCAAGGGATCGTACAGGATATGGCTGAAATATTCGCCGTACCGTTCATTGAGGGTGTCAAACGAAGGGGGCTCGACGGTCGGGCTATCGATGGCCTGAGCCTCGCCGGCGATGTCGGGACCGCTGTCCGTGGTTTCCGGTGCCGTGTTTTCCGGTGCGGCAGGTGTGATGCTTGTATCGGCGGGGACAGGGGCCGGAGATTCGACCGCGCTTCCGGCCGGGGCCGGGCCGCCATCGGCGAGCCGCACCACCAGCCATTTCAGGTCCGGTCGGGGTAGCACGCGCCGGCCATCTTCGCCATAGAACCACACATCGTTCTGGTAATCGGACCAGACACGTTCAAAACAGGCACGCCGTGCTGTCTCGGCAGGATCCGCCGCGCTTTCCGGCATGACGCCGGTTTCGGGTGATGCCTCGGCGGCAGGTTGGCGTTGTGCGTCTTCCGTGACGGGCAACGGTTGCGCCGCGGCCAGGGGCAAGGTTCCCGCCAGCAGCAAAAGGCTCAGCAGGACGAGGTGTTTGGCGGATCTTGAAAAGATCGTGCGTAAGCAGGTTTGGCGACAGGCGCAGGGATCATTCATCATCGTGTTTCCTCGACTTAAGCAGTGCGTATCAGAGTCTGGCAGCAAGCCGCCTGGCAAACAGGGTGTTGACACGGGCCTGGAGGTCGTTGGCCCCCACCGGCAGCAATGCCGAATCGATGCGGGCCCTGGCCAGGGCCCGCACGATGCGTTCCCGGTTCTGGCGGAGCAGGGTATTGAACTGGCGCTTATGGCTCAGGTCCAGAGGCATCTGGCGTCCGGACTCCATGTCCTGCAGGGTCAGCAACCCGTCCCCGATGCCCCTCAGCCGATACTCGGCTTCTTCAAGCACGTGCAGCGCCACCATTTCATGCGCCGGAAGGCGACTGTCGGCGGCATCCAGCAGCCCCCCGAGGCCACCCAGATCGGTATGGAAATCGGAAATGATGACCCCCAGGCAGGAGCTCAGTCGCTTCATGACGAATTCCAGAGCAGGTGCCAGGCGCGTCTGGCGGCTTTTGGGTTGCGGCGTCTGCCGCAGTGCGGTAACCAGGCGATGAAACTGCCGCGGCGCGGCGCTCGGCGGATGCCAGGCCACCACCTGATCGGCAAACAACAGCAGCCCGCAGGGATTGTTGCCGCGCAGGGCGGCGTGAGCCAGGGATATGGCCAGATCGCAGGCCAGGGCGTATTTGCCGCCGAAGTGCATGGAGGGACTCACGTCGCAGATCAGCAGCAGGTTATAGGCGCTGTCCCTGAGGAACTCCCGAACGTAAAGTTCGCCGCTGCGGGCGCGCGCCTTCCAGTCGATGCGGCTCCAGCTGTCGCCGGGCATATATTTGCGCAGGCCCCAGAATTCATAGCCGGTGCCCTTGTCGTATCCTGCCCAGTCTCCGGCCATCTCGCTGCGCGGCGGATGCTTGAGCTGGATGGTAAAGTGGAAGCGTGGTTTCATGGTGTGAACCGTTCCTTATGGTTTCACCAGCGCGTAAGGCGCAACCGAGGCAACGATGTTCTGCAGCAGATCCTGCGCGCGGATGCCTTCCAGAATGGCGGCGTCGCTGAGAATCATGCGGTGTGCCAGCACCTGCATGACACAGGCATCGACATCCTCGAAGGATACGTAATCCCGGCCCCGTAAAAAGGCGAAGCCTTTGCAGTAGGCGATAAGATGTTCGCCGGCACGGGGCGACACCCCCACGGCAACAAAGTCGCGGATCGCCTCGGGCGCCTGTTGCGACTCGGGGCGGGTACGCAGGCAGAGCTCCAGGATGTAGGAGATCACTAACGGCGAGACCATGACGCGTTTGGCAACGTGGTGTTGCATGGCTACTACTTCATCCGGTTGCAACAGGCACGGAACGGCTTTTTGCAGTTCGTCGAAGTCAGTGCTTTTTTTCCTGAGCAGCTGTTCCTCGAATTCCCGGGGGGGTAGCTCAGCGTGACCTTGGCAATAAACCGGTCCAGCTGGGCTTCCGACAGGGGGTAGGTGCCGAGCTGTTCCACCGGGTTCATGGTCGCCAGCACCATGAACAGCTCCGGCAGCCGGTACTGGTCGCGGTCGATGCTGACACGTTTTTCCTGCATCGCTTCGAGCAGTGCCGACTGGACCTTGGGCGCGGCGCGGTTGATTTCATCGGCCAGCAGAATGTTGCAGAATACCGGACCCTGGTGGAAGGTGAAAGTGCCAGTAGCCTGGTTGAAGATGGTGGTGCCGGTGATATCGCTGGGCAGTTTGTCCGGCGTGAACTGGATACGTTTGAACTCGCCGCCGATGGTGCGGGCGAAGGTGGCGACAGCGAGGCTTTTGGCCAGGCCCGGAACGCCTTCCAGCAGAATGTGCCCTTGTGCCAGCAGGGTGCAGATGATGGACTCGATCATGCGGTCCTGGCCAATGATGACTTTGCCGATTTCGGTCTCGACCTGCTGGATCCTGTGACGGAATTCCTCCGCGACGGACGGGTCGGCATGGCGGGGATCCCTGACTGTCTGGTTCATGGCGTTGCGGCCTCCGGTAAAAAAAGAATTTCATTCGGCACATGCCCGGTGAAAGGGGTCAGAAAAACACGAACTTGCGCCGGTCGCGAATGATCAGGTAAAGAAAAAACGGTCCGCCGAGCAGGGCCGTCAGCACCCCGATACGCAGCCCCCCGCCGCCCCACACCCGCACCGCGCAGTCCGAGTAGACGACCAGCGCACCGCCCAGTATCCCGGCGGCCGGGATCAGCAGGCGATTGTCGGAACCGACGAAGCTGCGCATGATATGCGGCGCGATCAGGCCGACGAACCCGATGGCGCCGGAGACGGCGATGGCGCCGCCGGTCAGCAGCGCGGCGACAAACAGCAGCATGTTGCGCGACAGGGTCACGTTGACGCCGAGGTTGGCGGCCATCTCTTCGCTGAGCATGATGATGTTCAGATCCCGCGCGTACAGCAGCGACCACAGGGTGCCCACAAGGGTGATGATCAGCACGATGTAGACGTGCTGCCAGCTGCGGTTGGTCAGGTCTCCCATCAGCCAGCCGACGATCTGGCGGGCCATTTCGAACTGATCCGTCGACAGGACGATCACCAGCGAGGTAAGCGCGCCGAAAATGGCGTTGAAGGCGATGCCGCCCAGCAGCAGGGTATAACGGGAGGTCAAGCCGCCGCTGGTGGCAATGCCCAGTACCACCAGCATCGACACGAAGGCGAACAGGATGGCGAAGGATGGTACCGCGTAGATGCTGGTGGCCGCCAGACCGATATAAATGGCGGTTACCGCTCCGAGGGCCGCGCCTGAACTGGTGCCGATAACCCCGGGGCTGGCCATGGGGTTTTTAAAGATGCCCTGCATGATGGTGCCGGCGGCGCCCAGGGCAAAGCCGACCATGACCCCGGTCAGGGTGCGGGGCACCCTGCCGAGCCAGACAATGGCTTCCAGCGCGGGATCGGTCGGCAGGTTCATATGCAGCATCCTGGACGCCAGGATGCGGGCGGTATCCTGCAGGCTGATGGCCCAGGGCCCGATACGGATCGACAGGAACATGCCCGTCAGCAGCAGTCCCATCGCGGCGATCGAGGCGGCGAAGCCTGTCAGGGAAAAACGGCGGTGCTCAGAAGGACGATTCATAAAGCAGTCCCGCCAGGTAGTTGATGCTGGCCACCAGATATTGGGAGGAACTCAGCAGGTAGACGGTTGGCATCTTGCGGATGTTCCCGCGGCGTATGGCGTTGGCGCCAGCCAGGATTTCCTGGCTGTAGAGCTGCCGGTCGAAACTGCTTTCCTCCGGCACGATGATCACATCCGGGTTCCACTGCAGAAGGGTTTCGTAGTCCACCTGTTTGAAGTTGCGAATCCCTTTGGCGGCGGCGATGTTGGTTACACCAAGGGCCTTGCACATGCTGTCGAAGGTGGTACCCGCCCCCGCCACGTAGGCCATGTTGTCATAATACAGTACCGAAGGCGGCCTGACGGTGCCGCTGCGCCGCCTGTTAACCGCCAGCTGGATGTCGCGCAGTTTTTCGTGCATGACGGCGACCAGCCTGCGGGCGGAAGCTTCCTCGCCGGTCAGCCGCCCCGCCAGCAGGATCTGCTCTTCGATGGCATCGAGATCGTCGAAGAAACCGAACTGCGCCATGGGAATGCGGGCGGTGCGCAGTTGATGGAGAAAGTTCTCGTTGGAAAAAAAGGAGGTCATGACCAGGTCGGGGCGGTAGCCGATGACGATTTCGGCGTCGTCGGTGCCGTAAGTCGGCAGGTTTTCGGGCAGCAATGTCGCCAGAAAGGAAAACTGCCGGTCCTTGCAGCTTTCATGCACCGCCACCAGGCGTTCATGGGGCAGAATAGCCCAGAGAATTTCGGTCAGCCCCGTGGCGTGAGGGATGATGCGCTTCGGCTGATGCTTCAGGATCACGGAACGCCGTTCTTCATGTATTTTATCCGTTGCGAAATCGTAACGGGTGAAGCGGTAGCTGACGTTGCGTGGGAAACCTTTTCCGGTCGCAAGCGCCGGCACACGGGTATCGCTCAACGCTCCCATCAGGGCATCCATCTCCAGAGGGAACCTGCGTGCGCTGCGGGCGGTCTCCGCGGCGGCGGCGCCGGCCGGCAGTGTTGCAAGGCAGGCCATGGCTAACACCATCACCGAGCCCAGGATGCGTCTAACGGTAGAACAGCAGCGAAACGCCATGCTCGGTTGCGATTTCCTCGACGCCGACATGGAAAACCTCCTTGATGCGTTGCTTGGCGAAGCCTTTCGCGGCCAGGCCGTGATAGTGGATCCGGCCCTGCTGCAGCAGGGTTACGGTGTCACAGTAACGTCGCGCAAGATCGAGATCATGGATGCTGATGAGGATGGTTTTGCCGGCATCGCGCAGGCCGGTCAGCAGATCCATGATCTCGAGCTTGTGCCGAATGTCCAGGGCGCTGGTGGGCTCATCCAGCAGAATGATCGGTGCTTCGGTGGCCAGCGCCCGGGCCAGGCTGACCAGTTGCGCTTCGCCGCCGGACAGTTCGTTGATCGGCCTGTTGCGGAATACCGTGGTGCCGGTGACCTGGAGAGCCTGTTCGATGATGTCCATGTCCCGCTGCCGCAGCCACTGCAGGCGTTTCAGGTGCGGGTGGCGGCCCATGGCGACAAAATCGGAAACCAGGATGGAAAAATCGAGGCGTGTATCCTGCTGCACCAGCGTCACCATCTGACTCAGGGTTTTGCGGGACAGGCGTCGGTAGTCGCGCCCTTCGATAAGTACCTGTCCCTGTTGCGGCTCCCAGATGCGGCAGAGATTGCGCAGCAGGGTGCTTTTACCGGAACCGTTGGGCCCGATCAGGCCGTGGATGGCGCCGGTTTCGAAACCGCAGCTGATGTCCGCCAGGATTTGATGGTCTCCAATGGCGAATCCGAGGTTTTCGACTTGCAAAATCGGTTGTGCCGTCATTCTTCCTCTTGCATCCGGTGGCGCAGGGTGAGTTGCCAGGCCAGCGGCAGGCTGAATTTGGACAGGGCGGTAAGCAGGGTTCCGCTCAGCACGATGCCCCACATCACGGCATGGCCGAGGCAATCCTGAAACAGGCCGGTGGTCAGGGTCGTTCCCCACAGCAGGACAAGTCCGGCGATCAACTGGATGTTCTGACTCATGGCGTGAATGCCCCAGAAATTTTCCGAAATGCGGCTCAGACGCCCGTGGCGCAGCTTGATCTCGATCAGCTTGAACCAGATGCGTCCCTCGGCGACCTGGGCCGAACCGTCGCAGATATGGTGCAGCAGGTACAAAACGATAAGCACGTAGCGCCCGCCCGCCATGGATCCGAACAGGGTGTTGAACAGAGGCGGGTAGCACAGCAGCAGGAGTATCGCACCCAGCGCCTGCCCGCCGCCCACCAGCGCCATGGCGCCGATCAGCCGCCGCACCTGGAGGCGGAGGTCGGCAAAACGCTCCAGACAGTCGACGAAGGCGGAAACCTTGACGTTGCTGATAAAAGTGATGCCCGGATAAAAGTATTTCGTCAACACGCCGAGAATCGCCGCGACCTTGAATTCGGTCTGGGCCATGGAAAACATGGTGTAGAGCACCGCCCCTTCCAGAATGCTTTTACCGAAAGTGTACAACAGGTTGCCGATCTCGCCATAGCGATAATAGGGACTTGATGCCAGGGCCTGCATCCAGAGAGCGGTTTTGTGCATGACTTCCCGCCACAGGGAGCGGGATCGGGGATGGGGCGCCGGCATGGAAGTGTTCAGAGCTGTTTCGGGCATAGACATATCCTGACGGCGGTCACCGGAAAGCCGGGCCGCGGGGATGCGGCCCGGTGATTTACGTTACAGAATCCGCATTCCGGCCGGAAGCAGGGGGCGGAACGTCGGGCAGAGGGAGGAAAAGCTGGCCCGGGCAACACCGCCCGGGCCGATTTCAGGGATAGGAGGCCTGTTACATTTCCATCAGCAGCTTGACCGTCTGGCGGGCGGCTTCGGCGGGAAGCAGACCCGTGTCGGAAATGCCGGACAGAACCTTGGACTGGTCGTGGTCGACCGCGCCGGCCTTGGCCCAGGTGCCAGGCTGCACCTTGACCAGATAGGCGGAGAAGGCATGATGGCCGCTGCCGGGGCGTTCGCCGATGATGTGAACGATGGCTTTGGGCTTGCTGCCGGCCTTGCCGTACAGGACTTCGCCGGCCTTGTATCCAGCGCGCACCCGGCCGCCGGTCACGACGATGTTTTTGTCCGACAGGGACATGCCGGCTTTTTTACACTGTTTCTTCAGCTCATTGAGGTAAGGCATCAGATGCCCGTCATCCATGATGGCCCTGGCGTTCAGACCATCGGAAATCACTACCTGCACGTCGGGAGCTTTGCCGCCCCAGGTGGCTGACAGCTTCTGCAGGGTGGCCACGGCGGCTTTGGACAACTCTTCGCCGGTGGAAGGCGCGGCGATGTAGTTTTCGCGGTCGTGGGACTGGCTCTTGATGCTCACTGCGTTGGGGATGGAGTTGATGAATTCGGGGGTGAATTCGGCCCACAGGCTGACTTTGGCGTCGTCATACAGGTCGTGGATACGCTTGTTGGTGACCGGTTCCAGGTCCCAGATGTTTTTCCCGTAACCCACGGCCATGTCGACGCCGCGGCCGCGAACATTGGCAATCGACTTTTGACCTTCAGCGTAGATCTCTTTGAAGGACCGCTTGTCGCCCTTGGCCTGGCGGAATTTGTAGTAGACCCAGGCCGGGTCGCCGAAGTGTTTGGTCGGTTTGCCCTTGGCGTCGATGACTTCGATTTTCTGGAAAAATTTCCACATGGCGTCGTTGACCTTGAAGCCGAACTTTTCGCGCAGGCGGACATGGTCCTGGAAGCCGGTGGTCAGGTAGCTGAGCATCGGGTCATTGCGGGTAGGAAGGGCCATCAGATAGGCCGGGTTGGCCGGAGCGATCTGGTCCTGGCACCACTCCAGGTCGTCGAGGGTGACGGGCATGTGCAGGGTCGAGCAGATGTCAAGACCCAGCACCAGGCCGTGCAGTTTGCCCATGACGATATCTTCCAGACAGCAGCGCACCAGCTGTTCGCGGGTTTTGAACACCTCGGGACCGATGAAACCGGCAACGTCATTGAGGTGCAGCCAGACCTGGTCGGCGGGCACGCCCTTGGTTCTGGCGATTTCCTGCTGCAGGGCGCGGGCGAAGCCGTATTTGCGGGATTCATGCACCACCATGTCGAAGCCGTGGCCGTGGCCGTTGGTGTAGTCGGCCCCCTGGCCGGTTTCGAAATAGAGACCGTACGGACCTTTACGCATTTTCGCGTAGTCGATCATCTTCTGGATGGTCAGATCGAAGGTCTTGTTGGCGCTCTCGGTACCGGCCAGGCTCTGGAACCAGATGGCGGTGGAGCCGGGCACTTCCTTTTCGGCGGCGGCCTGGCCGTCGATGTGGGCCAGAACGCACCAGGGTACCGTCTTTTCGAGTTTGAAGGCCGTGACGATTTCCTTCAGGGCGTTTTCGACCCGCAAGGTGGCTTCAAGCTGGCTGTCGACCGGGTTGGTGCCGATAACGATATCGCCCACCGCGTAGGCGAAGCCGTTCAGAACCTGCAGCTGAATGTCTTCCTTGTTGTCGGTCGGCGAGTTGGGCTGGATGCGGGCGCTCAGATAGCCCTTGGCGCCGATTTTGGAACCGGGCAGGGTATTGAAGATTTTCTGGCCGACGCGAATCAGTTCGTCGTTGGACATGAGTTTGACCACCGAGCCGATCACATCGCTGTGCAGGCCGCCCATGATGGACTTGATGTCGGCTTCCGGTCTGGTGAGCAAAAAGTGCTTCAGCTCGCCCATGGTCATACTCTTGATCTTGTTGTATTTGGCCTTGTCGGTGGTTTTGCGGATCAGTTTTTCCTGCCCGTCCACAAACAGCGGGTTGTCATAAATGTCCTTGATTCTGGTGTTCGCCAGCAGCTTGCGGGCGTTTTGACGGGACATTTCGCTATCCGCGGCAACACCGAGCCCCTCGTCGCCTTCCTTGAAAGCGTTGGCGGCGCCGATGACCTGTTGATAAAGGCTCAGATCGAACTTGCCCTTGCTGCGATTGACATACTGAAACACATCCTCACCGGGCTTGATGCTGCCGATGGTGACGGCCCCGGCCATCCCGGCCAGGAAGGTCATTACCAGGGCGCCGGTAATGCCTGCTGCGAGTTTTCCCTTTTTTAACATTCGGTTACCTCCGTCTTGTCTGATGGGGCGATCCCGCCCGCCGCATAACGCGGGCGCGGGCAAAATCGGGTTATGCGGACGGCGGCGTGCGTCGCCCGCGACCGGTTATTGACGCTGCTGCCTGGCTTCTTCCCACATGGCGTTGAAAGCCTGTTCCGTTTCTTCGCTGAGAACCCGCCACAGGGCCACGGTTTTGAAATAGGCTTCGTCTCCCACATGGAACATGGCTTTTTCCTCGGCATTGAGGAGGTCGCCGGTATCGGCCATGACAGGTGAGACGCCCTGGGACTTGACCACATCGGCCTGCCTTTCGGGATCCAGGGAGAAATTGATCCACTCTTCGGCCAGGGTTTTGGTCATGTCCCTGGCGCCGGCGCCGAGATACCAGCAATCGATCCAGGCGGTGCCGCCCTCAGCCGGGGTCGCCAGGCGCCAGTTGCCGCCTTTAAGGTTGGCGGCCTGGGCGGCAAATCCCCAGGTGGTGGCCAGGGCCAGTTCCGGGAATTCGTCCGGGTTGGCGGCGCCGTCCCACAGGCTTCTGGCGTTTTTGGCCAAGGCGTTGAGCTTTTCCTGAACTTTCGCACGGTCGAGTTTGTTGATATCGAAGATGTCCTCATAGCCGTAGCCGAGGGCCAGGGCCGCGATCCAGACGTTGACCTTGGGGAAGTTGTTGTTGATGGTGTACTGCCCGGCGTACTGAGGATCCCACAGCACGTTCCAGCTGGCGGGTGCTTCGACGACCTTGTCGCGGTTGTAGGCCAGACCGTAGGGGCCGCAGTTATAGGGCACGCCGTAGCGCACGCCATTGTGGAAGGGGGTCTGATCGTCGCGGAACACCGGCATCATTCTGGCCAGGTTCGGGATGTTGTTCACGTCCACCGGCTGCAGGTACTGGCTGCCTTCCTGGTAGGAAAAGAAACGTGGGATTTTGGGCAGCTCGATGGGCGGTGAGATCAGGTCCGCCGTGTTGTTTTTCACCGCCTGGAAAAATTCGTCCTGATCTGTGGGATTATGGATCTGCACGTCGACATCGACATTGTACTTTTCCCTGACCAGTTTCTGAAAATCTTCCACATAGGGTTTGGCATAGCCGGCCCAGCAGGTAATGCGCAGGGTTTCCTTGGCGGGCCGGGTGTTTTCCTGTTTGGTGCAGGCGGGGGTCAGCAGCAGACTGCCGGCGGCCACCATGGCCGCCGTGGCGGAGACGGCTCCCCACAAGGTTCTTTTCATGACGTTCCTCCTGACGCGTGCGGGTTTCAGAAAAACGGCGTTGATATTTACCCGTCGCAGAGTTCCCGGGCTTCGGGCATGGCGCCGGCATCATGGCGGGGGCCGCATCGCGGCCCCGCCCATGATTTGTTACGGGGACTTCCGTCCGGCTGTCGCCTGCCTAGAAAGCGAAGGTCAGGTTGAGGGCCGCGGCCGTCTCGGTGTCGATGAGGTCCTTGGCGGCCGAGCTGATCGGCGACGAGAAAATGAAGATCGGGCTGATGGTCATCTGGTCGTTCAGGGCATAGTCGATGCTGGCGCTCAGCTCGTAGTTATGCCAGCCGGCATAGTCGGCCACGGTGCCGTCGGCATGCTGGTTGTAGGAGACCAGGGCCCCAAGGTTCAGGGCCGTGTTGGGAACCCATTGCCCGAGGTCGAAGGTGTGGCTGATGTCGAAGCTGTAGAACAGCCCGTCTTCCTCGGCGCGGTCCCAGTCGTAGGAGATTTTCAGGTTCGGGGAGAGCAGGGTGTTGAGGGTGAAGGTGACGAACAGTTCGTTGGTGTCTTCGCCCTCGATCATGTACCAGATGTCGCCCACCGACATGGAAATCATGTCGCCCAGGTCGAAGGCATAGGTGAGGATGACGTCGGTTTCGTTAAGTTCGCCGGCATTCCAGTTGGGGCCGCTGGTGAGCTGCCAGTTGTGCCAGGTGCTGAGGGTCCAGCCGCTGCCGAGGGTCAGGTCGATACCGGCCTGGATGGTGGGGCGGGAGTCGCTGAGATTGAAACCACGCCACATGTACTTGTCCCAGATGCCTGCGTAGACATCGCCTTCAACCTCGATCTTGGCCTGGGCCTGGCTGGCGAAGCCAACGGCCAGCATGAAGACGGAAACCAGTAACACACTCCACTTTTTCATACGATACACCTCCATGGGGATGAAAAAGGGGCAATGAATTTTCCGGGAAATCCGGAAAACAAACCGCCCGCGAACGCGGTGATTGGAAAAACGCGGTTTTACAGGGGGCAGGATAAAACCTGCCGATATCCGAGAAATAAAATACCTCAGGAAAGGCAGGCGGGAGTATCCCCCAACGGAGGGGAATTTTACTCCCCAATCGGGGGATGAAGCACGGTGGGGTACAGGAAATCTTGAAGGGAGGTGCGTTTCGGGATTGCCGGGGCGAGACGCCCGCACGGGAGTTTGCAAATGCCGTTTGTCCAGGACGCCGCCGGCATGCCACTTTTACGCGAATGGCCTGCCAAAGGTTCCGTGCCACTAGTCGGATGCTGCCGCTGCCGGCCCGTTCCGGTGCGGTGATTCGAGGGTCAGCGCAGCCCCATGAGTCGATAGATGGCGGAAATATCGAGGCTCTGCCTTACCGCGTCGGCGAGTCGCTCGAAAGCCGGTTCCAGGTCGTAACAGGCCTGTACGGTGCCGAGGGGTCTGAGCCCCTTGCGTTGGCGCAACCGATCGATGAACCAGCGGCGGAAACCGTCCGAATCGAACAGGCCGTGGAGGTAACTGCCCCACACCAGGCCGTCGCCACGGCAGGCGCCCAGCGCCTGGCCGTTGTTGTCGATCAGTGCAGGCGGTGCCGGGCCGCTGCGGTTCTGGTCATGATGGATGGCATAACCGCCAACCTTCAGGCCCGAAATGCGGTGGCGTGCTTCGGTCCGCACAAGGGCCTTTTCCGGGTGCAGGACCGTGTCGATGGGCAGCAGGTCGAGGCCGACCAGATTGGTTCCCGGCGATTCGAGGCCATGAACGTCGCAGATGGAGCGGCCGAGGATCTGATATCCGCCGCAGAGGCCGATAATTTCGCAACCGCCTTCCTGTGCCCTTTGCTGCAGAATCCGGTCGAGGCCGACGGCGCGTAAAAAGGTGAGGTCGCCGATGACATTTCTGCTCCCCGGCAGGATGATGGCATCGGGCCGGCCCAGGTCCTGTCCGCGTCGCACCGTCCGCAGGCGCACATCCGGTTCGATACGCAGCGGCTCGAGGTCGGTGAAACCGGAAATGTGCGGCAGATCGAGCACGGCGATATCGACGCTATCCCCGGCGCATTCGCCGTCATGGAACAGGCCGCCTTTGATCCCGACGGAATCCTCCCCGAAAAGCCCAAGGTTTTCCAGGTAAGGAACCACGCCGAGCACCGGACGGCCGGTGTGTCGCAGCGTGTAGTCGAGGGCATCCTTGAGCAGGTCGGTGCGGCCGCGGAAGCGGTTGATGACAAAACCGGCTACCTGGCTCCGCTCGCGTTCCGACAAAACTTCCATGGAGCCGACGAAGGAGGCGAATACGCCGCCGAGGTCGATATCACCGACCATCAGCACCGGTGCGCTGGCATGCAGGGCCATTTTCATGTTGACGATGTCATGCGCCTTGAGATTGACTTCGGCGGGACTGCCGGCACCCTCCAGTAGCATGGCATCGTATTCGCCGGCCAGCGCATCATAGCACTCCCTGGCCTGCTCGAACGCCTCGGTCCTGTAACGGAAAAAATCCATCAGCCGCATAGTGCCGACCGGCTTGCCGCACAACACGACCTGACTGCCCTGATCGCTGTCCGGTTTGAGCAGGATCGGATTCATGCGCACATCCGGATCGAGACGGGCGGCCTGGGCCTGCACCGCCTGGGTGTGCCCCATCTGCCCGCCATCGGGCGTGCTGAAGGAATTGATGGCCATGTTCTGGGCTTTGAAGGGTGCTACCCGGTAGCCGTCCTGCAGCATGATGCGGCACAGGGCGGCGGTCAGGACACTT
Organism: Syntrophotalea acetylenica; assembly: GCF_001888165.1. Lineage (NCBI taxonomy): Bacteria > Pseudomonadati > Thermodesulfobacteriota > Desulfuromonadia > Desulfuromonadales > Syntrophotaleaceae > Syntrophotalea > Syntrophotalea acetylenica. The sequence continues at coordinate 2,917,323 of NZ_CP015455.1, read as the reverse complement.
TTGCCGACGCTGGAGCCGGTGCCCTGGAACATGATGGCCGGGGTACGCCGCCGGGCCGTGACCAGCGGCGCCATGAACAGCTCCTGGCGCAAGGCCCCCACCAGTTGGCGATTTTCCGCTTCGTTGCGCACCGCAACCCGGAAATAGCGCCCGTCGAGCCCCTCGAAGTTGTCGCAGACACGGATAGCCAAACCCCGTTTGATGAGGCGCGAGGCCAGGGCGCGGGCATCCATCGATCGATGATCGCAGCGGATCAGCAGGAACGTCGCTTCACCCGGATATACGGTGAGGTAGGGGATCTGTTCGAGCTGCCGGCGCAGGGTGCTGCGCAGGGAGGCCACGGCAGTGCGGGATGTTTGCAGGTATGCGGTGTCGCGCAGGGCGTCGACGCCGACTTTCTGGGCAAGGGTGTTGACCGACCAGGGCGGTTGCAGCGCTTCGATCTTCTGCACTATGGAAGGGGAAGCGACGGCGAGTCCGAGACGCAGGCCGGGGATGGCAAAAACCCTGGTCAGGGACAGCATGACCACCACATTGGCGGGCCGGCTGGCGGTAAGGCTGTCGAAATCCTCCACAAAATCGCCAAAGGCTTCGTCGACGACGAAGGTGGTTGCCGGAAACCGGCCGGCCAGATACCGTATTCGCAGGGCGTCGAAGATGGTGCCGGCGGGATTGTTCGGTTGCCCCAGAAACACCACTCGTGGCCCCTCGCCGGATTGCTGCAGGGCGGTTTCGAGGCGGTCGAAATCCAGGGCGAAACCGTCTTCGGCGGCAAGGGGCATAAGATGCACCGCCAGCCCCGCGACTTTCGCCGCGGTGGCGTAAACAGGATGGCTCGGTACGGGAATCAGCGCGTGCCGCGCCCGGAGGGCACGGGGGAGCAGGTAAATCAGTTCGGTGGATCCGTTGCCGGCGATGATTTGGTAGGCGGTAACGCCGTAGCGCTGGCAGGCGGCTTCGATCAGCGCCTGGTTGCCGGGCTCGGGGTAGTGTGGCAGGGCGCTGATGCTGGCGCTGATACGCGCCCGCAGCCATTCGGGCGGACCCAGGGGGTTGGTGCTGGCCGAAAAGTCGAGCAGCTTATCGGGGTCCACTCCGGCAGTCATGGCCAGCTGCCGAAGGTGGGTCGCGTGGTGCACCCGAAAGCTTTGCGTGTCGTTCATGCTTTGCCCCCAAAAGCAAAAATCCCGGAGCCAGAAGCTCCGGGGATACCGTTTTTATCCGCCAGAAAAATCCATGCACACGGCCCTGAATTGTCAGGCTTCAATCCGCGAAGGCCGCGACAGCACCTGTGCGGGACAGGCAGGTCTTCTGGCTTCCGGATCATCCTGCCGGCCACGCCTTCCCTTTCACGCGCGAAAAGTGGCATTGTGTGGCCATCGTCACCGGTTACAGCGGCGGGACCGCGACGGATTTACACCGTCTTCCCTGTCAGGCTTGTATGGCACCTGTCCCTGGTCGAATTGTACGGCGGGAAGGCCGCCATCATAAGGTTGCCGCGCTGACCTTCCCGCCTGCTTCTGTTTTTAGCCGATAGGCGCGTAAAAGGCCATCCCCCAAAAGGGGGGATTTGCTTATGGCTCAGTCGGGGGAGTCGGATTGCGGCTGATGGCGCAGGCGCAGAAACCAGGCCAGGGGCAGGCAGAATTTGGCAAAGCCGGTCAGCAGGGTGCCGCTCAGAACGACGCCCCACATGATTGCGGCATCGAGACGCTGGCGATGCAGCCCCGTAATTAAAGTGGCTCCCCATAGCAGGATCAGGCCGAGTATCAGCTGGATGTTCTGACTCATGGCATGGATGCCCCAGAAATTTCCGGAGATGCGGGCCAGTTTACCGTGGCGCAGCTTGATTTCGATGAGTTTGAACCAGATGCGTCCTTCGGCAACCTGGGCCGAACCGTCGAAGATGTGATGCAGCAGATACAGGGCGATGAGCAGATAGCGGCTGATGCCCCAACCGTCGAAGCAGGCGCTGAAAAACGGCGGATAACACAATACCAGCATCAAAGCGCCGAGAGTCTGTCCAACGCCGATAATCATCAGCCCGTCGATGAGCTTTTGCATCTGGTATTGTTTGTTGTCATGACGTTCCAGGTGATCGACGAAGGAGGAAACCTTGACGCTGCTGACGAAGGTGATGGCCGGGTAGATGTATTTGGTCAACACCCCCAGGATCGCGGCGACCTGGTATTCGGTCTGCGCCATGCTGAACATGGTGTAAAGCACCGCTCCTTCCAGGATGCCTTTACCGACCGTGTACATGAGATTTCCCGCTTCGCCGAAGCGGTAAAATGGGCTGATTGCCAGGGCGTGACCCCAAAGTTGCGTTTTATGCAAAACTTCGCGCACCAGGCCCGGGCGCCGGTGGTCCACAAGGGGCGGTTCGTCCTGCGGCGGTATGGGTGGGATGTCAGGGTCCATGCAATGGTGTCTTTATACCTCGGGGTTGCCAGCACAGGCCGGAAGGCCGGCATGCACAATCAAATAAAGGCGTAACGGCGAAAAGATGACCGTTACGCCTTTGCTGATCGAAACAACAGGAACTGTCAGGTCACCGGCAGCAGCGCCGGTGACCCGGCAGGTGCTACATTTCCTGCAGGAGTTTTACAACCTGTCCCGCAGCTTTTTTCGGTTCGAGGCCGGTATCGGAGATGCCGGAGATAACCTTGGTTTTGTCATGGTCGGCGCCTTTTGCCACCCAGGTCGCCGGAGCCAGACGGGTCAGATAGGCCGAATAGGCGTGATGCCCGCTGCCCGGGCGTTCGCCGATGATGTGGATGATGGCCTTCGGTTTGGCGCCGGGGTCGGTGTACAGGATTTCACCGGCGCGATAACCGGCGCGTACGCGGCCGCTGGTGACCACGATGTTTTCTTTGGCGAGGGTCCAGCCCATTTTGGCCAGTTGCGCCTGCAGTTCTTCAAGGAAGGGCATGAGGTGATTCTCATCCATGAGGGCTTTGGCGTTCAGGCCATCGGAAATGATCACCTGTACGTCCGGCGCTTTGCCACCCCAGGCCGCCCGCAGTTTGTTGAGGGTTGCCACGGCGGCGTCGTTGAATTCCTCGCCGGTGCTCGGGTGCGCCACATAGTCTTCCCGGTCGGCCGATTTGGTCTGCACCGTTACGGCATTGGGGATGGAGGCGATGAACTCGGGCGTGAATTCGGCCCACAGGCTGACCTTGGCGTCGTCATAAAGGGCACGAATTTTCTTGTCGAGTTCCGGTTCGAGGTCCCAGATGTTCTTGCCGTAGCCGATGGCCAGAGGCACGCCGCGGCCCTGCACCCGGTCGACGGCTTTTTGGCCTTCGGCGTAGATTTCCTTCATGGCGCGCTTGTCGCCCTTGGCCAGGCGGTACTGATAGTAGACCCAGATCGGATCGCCAAAATGTTCCGTGGGCCTGCCGTTGGCGTCGATGACTTTGATTTTCTTGAAGAAGTTCCACATGTCGTCGTTGATTTTGTAACCGAACTTTTCACGCATGCGGACATGGTCCTGATAGGCGGTGGTCAGGTAGCTGAGCATCGGGTCGTTCTTGGTCGGCAGGGCCATCATGTACCCGGGGTTGGCCGGTGCGATCTGGTCCTGGCACCAGTCGAGATCGTTGAGGGTGACGGGCATGTGCAGCGTCGAACAGATGTCAAGGCCAATGATCAGACCATGCAGCTTGCCCATGGCGATGTCTTCCAGGCAGCAGCGCACCAGCTGCTCGCGGGTTTTGAAAATTTCCGGTCCGATGAATCCGGCCACATCGTTGACATGGCACCAGGCACCCTGGCCGGTGGTCTGGGCGGCGGCCACCTGCTGCTTGAGGGCGCGCGCAAAGCCATATTTGCGCGATTCATGCACCACCATGTCGAACCCCTTGCCATGACCGTTGGTGAAGTCGGCGCCCTGTCCGGTTTCATGATAGAGACCGTACTTGCCGGTGCGCATTTTGGCGTAATCCATCATTTTTTCCAGAGTCAGGTCGAAGGTCTTGTTGGCATCGACCACGCCGGCCAGGCTCTGGAACCAGATGGCGGTGCTGCCGGGGTTGTTTTTTTCCACCGCGGCCTGCACGTCGATATGCGCCAGAACGCACCAGGGGTTGTATTTGTCCACGTCAAAGGTCTGCATGACGTCACGCAGCGCCAGTTCGATAGCCTCCACGCTGCTCTCCTGGCTGTCGACCGGGTTGGTGCCCACTACCAGGTCGCCGACGGCGAAGGAATAGGCATCGAAGACCTGCCAGACGATGTCTTCGGGGTTGTCGGTCGGTGAGTTGGGCTGAATGCGGGCGCTGAAATAACCCTTGGCTCCGATTTTGGAACCGGGCAGGGGATTGAAGACCGTCTGCCCGACCTTGGTCAGTTCCTGGTTGGACATCAGCTTCACCACGTTGCCGATGATGTCGCTGTGCAACCCGTACATGATGCCCTTGATTTCTTTTTCGGACTTGGTCAGGATGAAATTCTTGAGTTCGCCAAGGGTCCAGTTTTTGACCTTGTTGTACTGGGCCTTGTCGGTGGTGTCGGTGATCAGGTCGTACTGGGCGTCCACGAACAGGGGCTTGGCCAGCAGATCCTTGATCTTGGTGTTGGCCAGCAGTTTTCGGGCGTTTTCGCGGCTGACGTCGTTATCGGCCGCCACGCCTATTGCCTCGTCCCCTTCCTTGAAGGAGTTGGCGGCGCCGACCACCTGCTGGTAAAGGGTCTGATCGAACTGACCCTTGACGCGTGTCACGTAGGCGAAGACATCTTCACCTGGCTTGACGTCGCTGACGGTGACGGCTCCGGTCAGGCTGGCCACGAAGCACAGCGCCAGGCCAAAAGTGATGCCGTACAAAAGTTTTCTGCTGCGTTGCATGTGACACCTCCGTTTCTCGGGTGAGCCACGGGAATTTTCCCGCCCTTGCTGGCGGGGTCCCATGTATCAGGTTCGTTTACACGCATACCAAAGTGGAGATGTTGCGGTTTTCTATTTCCGGTGTTTTTTCGCCTCCTCCCACATGTCGTTGAATGCTTTTTCGGTTTCCTCGGTCATGACCCGCCACAGGGCGACGGTTTTGAAGTAATTTTCATCGCCGACGTGGAACATGGCTTTTTCCTCGGCATTGAGGAGGTCGCCGGTATCGGCCACGACGGGTGAGACGCCCTGGGATTTCACCACATCGGCCTGCCGGGCCGGGTCAAGCATGAAGTTGATCCATTCCTCGGCCAGGGTTTTGGTCACGCCTTTGGCGCCGGCGCCAAGATACCAGGCATCGATCCAGGCGGTTCCGCCTTCTTTGGGAGCCGCGATCCGCCAGTTGCCGCCTTTGAGGTTGGCCTGCTGGGCTGCGAAGCCCCAGGTGGTGGCCAGCGAAAGCTCGGGGAACTCATCCGGATTGGCGGCGCCGTCCCACAGACTTTTGGCGTTTTGGGCCAGAATATTGAGCTGTTGCTGGATCTTTTCACGGTCAAGTCGCTCGATGTCGAAGATATCCGCATAGCCGTAGCCAAGGGCCAGCGCGGTGATCCAGACGTTAACCTTGGGGAAGTTGTTGTTGATGGTGTACTTGCCGGCGAAACGCGGTTCCCACAGAACGTTCCAGGTGTCCGGCGCGGTGTCGATGACGCCCGCGTTATAAGCCAGTCCATAGGGACCGCAGTTGTAGGGGACGCCGTAGCGGTTGCCTGCATTTATGGGCGTAATGTCGTCGCGAAACACGGCCATCATGTTTTTCAGGTTGGGGATGTTGTTGACATCCACCGGCTGCAGGTATTCACTGCCCGCGGTGTAACAATAGAAACGCGGGGTTTTGGGCAGCTCGATGGGCGGTGAGATCAGATCAGCGGTGTTGTCCTTTACCGCCTGAAAAAATTCGTCCTGATCGGTGGGGTTGGAAATCTGCACCTCCACGTCGATGCCGTGCTTTTCCTTGACCAGTTTCTGGAACTCGGCCACATAGGGTTTGGCGTAGCCGGCCCAGCAGGTGATGCGCAAGGTCTCCTTTTTGGTTTTGCTGCAGCCCGGGGCCAGTGCCAGGCCGATGGCGACCAGGCCCAGGATGCCGACAAACGGTACGCTCCAGAATGCCTTTCTCATCGTGGTCCTCCTGCTGTTTTGGTGTGCGGGGTTGGTGGGTTGCCTTGAGTTGCTGCCTGGCCGGAATGGAAACAAGCCGGTCAAACGGTGCCGGCGGGGAACTTGGTCCCCCGCCGGTTTCCGGTTTTGTGGATCCTTTGTCGCCTGCCTAGAAAGCGAAGGTCAGGTTGAGGGCCGCGGCCGTCTCGGTGTCGATGAGGTCCTTGGCGGCCGAGCTGATCGGCGACGAGAAAATGAAGATCGGGCTGATGGTCATCTGGTCGTTCAGGGCATAGTCGATGCTGGCGCTCAGCTCGTAGTTATGCCAGCCGGCATAGTCGGCCACGGTGCCGTCGGCATGCTGGTTGTAGGAGACCAGGGCCCCAAGGTTCAGGGCCGTGTTGGGAACCCATTGCCCGAGGTCGAAGGTGTGGCTGATGTCGAAGCTGTAGAACAGCCCGTCTTCCTCGGCGCGGTCCCAGTCGTAGGAGATTTTCAGGTTCGGGGAGAGCAGGGTGTTGAGGGTGAAGGTGACGAACAGTTCGTTGGTGTCTTCGCCCTCGATCATGTACCAGATGTCGCCCACCGACATGGAAATCATGTCGCCCAGGTCGAAGGCATAGGTGAGGATGACGTCGGTTTCGTTAAGTTCGCCGGCATTCCAGTTGGGGCCGCTGGTGAGCTGCCAGTTGTGCCAGGTGCTGAGGGTCCAGCCGCTGCCGAGGGTCAGGTCGATACCGGCCTGGATGGTGGGGCGGGAGTCGCTGAGATTGAAACCACGCCACATGTACTTGTCCCAGATGCCTGCGTAGACATCGCCTTCAACCTCGATCTTGGCCTGGGCGGTGGTGGTCAGCCCGGCGCACAGCACGAACATTGCGAGAAACAACACGCTCCGTCTTTTCATGTTTTTTACCTCCATGTTCAGCATGAAAGGTTGCCGACTGCCCGGGCACCTTCCCGGTAGCCGCGCAACCGTCTGGAAACAGGGTCCCCTCCCTTTTGCCGACAGGTCGTCGGTGCTATCGTCAAAACATGAAATGGAAACCGCCGGGGTCTGGACGATGCCATGTCCTCCCCTGCGATTTTTGGTGTGCGCCGTCGGGAACATGTCAGGCGCAAACACCGGCCTCCCCCGAACGGCGGGGGCTGGCCGGCAGTTTCTCTACAGTTCAAAAAGTAACACAGAGTCGCTGTCTTGCAAGGATGGTGTGCCGGTAACAGGTGGAAAAAACGGGAAATAATGCAAAAACCGGGCTGGTGGAAGGCGTCAGGTTGGTTGTTGAAGATATATTTCCCGGGTCTGCATGGGTTTTCCGGGGCAGGTCAGATAAAGAGCCAGCAGCACCGTGCGGCGCAAGGGGCGGCCGGGCAGGCAGCGGAAGACGCAGGCCAGGTGCTGCAGCTTGATCCCCTGTCCTCTGATGGCTTCGGATTGCAGGCGAACCTGTTCCTTTACCTGTTCCTGCTCTTCGCTGGTCAGGTCCAGATCCAGAAAAGCTGGAGCCTGGGCGGGCGCAACCCGCTCGACGCGCAAAAAGTCCCGGGCCAAAGCTTCCCGCGGTTCGGTGCCTGCGGTGGCCCCGGCGCCGCTTTGCAGAAACTCCCAGCAGGCCTCGAACAGACCCCGCTGGGACAGGGGATGGCGGAACAGATTGCGTCGTCGCCAGAAGGCCTCCAGTGCGCCCAGCCCGGCGGAAAGGCTGCCGTAAAGCACGGCAAGCTGCTCCAGGAACAGCTGCAGCCGCCCGGCGTTCCAGGTCAGATCGAGCAGCCGGCTGATGCCCCGCAGCCGCTCCAGTTCCTCGAAGGACAGCTGGGGCGTGCCCAGCACGGTGTAGGGTGGGTGCGGATCGAAACGCAAACCCAGGGCCCGGGCGTCCCGGCGCAGGGGTGCGCCGGGCAGCAGCTTGACCGGTTCAAGCTGCAGGTGATGGGGGCGCAATGCCATGATGCGGTCGACGGATTGCAGAAAGGAGGCGCTGCCTTCTTCCGGAAGGCCGGCGATCAGGTCAAGGTGCAGATGGATGTTGCCGGCGCGGCGCAGCCTGCGGACGTTGGTTTCCAGCCGCTCCAGCGAGGTTTCACGGCGGATGGCGGCCAGGGTTCGCGGCAGGGTCGATTGTACCCCGATCTCGAATTGAAAGGTGTCGGCGGGAACCTGCTCCAGCAGGGTCAGCGTCGCTTCGTCCAGCAGGTGCGCGCCGATTTCGAAATGGAACCGGCTGTCACGGTTGTTTTCCAAAATGAAGCGGAAGATCTCGCGGGCTCTTTCGATATCGTAATTGAAGGTGCGGTCGACCAGCTTGATGCAGGGGACGTTGCGTTCCATCAGCCATTGCAGGTCGGCACGGATGCGGGGCATCGAATAGGAGCGTACCCGCTCGTCGAGGGCGCTCATGCAAAAAGCACAGCGGTAAGGGCAGCCGCGGCTGGTTTCGAGATAGACCAGACCCCGCGACAGATCGACCAGCCCCAGGGGGTAGGGCGAAGGGATGGCGTCCAGATTATCGAGCAGCGGCCCGTCCGGTCCTGTCTGAACATTCGCGCCGTCGCGCCAGTTCAGACGCGCAATTCCTTCCGGAGAGGCGTTGTGCTGCCAGGCGTCGAGCAGGGCCCGCAGCGGCAGCTCGCCCTCGCCGCGTACCACGGCGCTGATGCCGGGATGGCGCGTAAACAGCTCCGGTCCGTCGAAAGAGACCTCGGGGCCGCCGAGCACCACCCGCAGCCCGGGGCGTGCCGTAACCAGGGCGTCGGCCAGGTCCAGGGTGGCGGTGCGGTTCCAGAGATATACGGAAAAGGCCACCACGTCCGGCTGTTCCGCCAGCAGCGCGGCCAGCACCGTTTCCTTAGGCTCGTGCACCGTGTATTCACGGATCAGCAGGGTCCGCTGTGCATGGCGGCAATAGGCGGCCAGCAGCGGCAGGGCCAGGCTGGCATGGATGAATTTGCTGTGAAGAGTGGTCAGGACAATGCGCATGGCGGCCAGCATAGCCGAGGATCATGGCCGAGAAAAGGGGAAAATCGATGTACGACGGGCCGGGATTGTGCCGGCACGCTATTCCCTCGCGCAATTGCCTGTGCTATGCTGTGCGGTCTAAGTGGTTATCGTATCGAAAAAAAGAGGATTCTGCCGCATGAAAAGCAACAAGACCATCCTTGCCGTGGTGGCCGACGCCAACGGCGAAGTATTTGAATATCCTGATCTGCTTATGGCCGGTATGAACGGCGGAAACACCCGGCTGCCCCGCCCCGGGGAGCTTGTTCCGCTGCCTGCCGGCAGCCGCCTTTTTACGATTCCCGGTACCCCGCCGGTCGGATGCGACGGGCGCAACGGGCGCGCCGTCACTCTGCGCAAACTGCCGCGTCATTACGGCGGTGGCAAAGCTCAGGCGGTATCGGCCTTTCTGACCCCGGGCTATACCCGCACCCTGCTGCCGGCCGCCGCCTATGGCGACAAGCAGGTGCAGTTGCCCCTGTGGTCCTACACGGCTGTCGGCTGGTGTGTCGAGGAACAGCGGTTCTACGCCGCCGCGGTGCGGGTTGACCGCAATACCCAGTGGGAGCCGGAGCATTTCGACGATCGCAAGCTCGATCCGCTGGTCCAAAAAATGCTGCGCGCCCATCCCGAAAACCGCCTGCTCGAACAACTGGCCCGCTGTGCTCTGGATTATCACTGTTTCGCTGCCAAGAACCTGTTTTTCCGGCGCTGGGAGGCGCCATTGCCGACCTCGCCGGTGTGCAACGCCCGCTGCCTGGGGTGCATTTCCCTGCAGGAAGCCGATTGCTGCCCCTCCAGCCAGGAACGCATCACCTTCGTGCCGACGGTTGAAGAACTTTGCCAAATAGCCGTGCCGCATCTGGAACAGGCGGAAAATGCCATCGTTTCTTTCGGCCAGGGCTGCGAGGGCGATCCTATTCTGCAGGCGGATACCATCTGCGAGGCGGTGCGCGAGATGCGGCGGCGCACCGCGCGCGGCACCATCCATTTCAACTCCAACGCTTCCGACCCCGATGCCGTCGAACGACTGGCGGAAGCCGGCATCGACTCCATCCGGGTGTCGATGAATTCGGTGCAGGAACATTTTTACACGGCCTATCACCGCCCCTGTGGTTATTCCCTCGCCCAGGTTTGCGAATCATTGCGGAGGGCCAAAAGTCATGGCCTGTTCACCATGATCAACTATCTGGTTTTCCCCGGTCTTAACGATCTCTCCGAGGAGGTCGCGGCTCTCGGGGATCTGGTGGAGGACGCCGGCGTCGATCTGATCCAGATGCGCAACCTGAGCATCGACCCGGACTTTTATTGCCGGGCCATGGGGCTGGCGGGAGAGGGTCTGGGAATGGTCGAGATGCTGCGTCTTCTCAAACAGCGCATTCCGCGTTTGCAATACGGCTATTTCAATCGCACGCGGGAGCAGTTCTTTCCCGAAGGATATGAGACCGACTGGCCGCTGCCGGCCTGATTGCGGCGACAGGAGAATGTGAACGGCGAATCATGCACCCGCTGCGTCCCAAATCGTTTCTATCTCTGGTATTGATCGGTTTCGCCATGGTGGCCCTGCCCTTTAACCTGGCCATGATCAATGCCGAATTTTTTCTGGATCGCCTGGCGCGACGCGGATCGCAGGCCGTATACCGTTCGGTGTCGGTGGTGCAGGAGAGCCGCAATCTGGTTGAACAGTTGCTGGCCCTGGAACGGCGTGTGCGCCAGTATCAGGTGTTGCGTGCCGCCGAGCTGCTGGCCGGCATCGAGGAAAAGCACAAGGAATTTGCGGTTTCCATCGAGAACCTCAGGGCGCTGCCGTTGCAGCCCGATCAACAGCAGCGCCTGCGGCAACTGGCAGACGCTGAACGGCAGCTGTATCTCGCGTTGCAGGGAAACGGTCAGGCTCTCACTCACGATCAGGCCTTTCTGGAGGGGTTTGACGAACTCAATCGTCTGGCCCGGGGTCTGCACGATGAAAGTCAGCAGCTGGTTGTCCGTGAAGTCGACGCGCTGCGGTCCTCGACCACCCGTGCACGGCGCATGCTGCTTTGGCTGGCCGTACTGCTGGTACCGGTTACCGGGCTGTTCACGGCTTTTTTTGCGCGGCGCATTACCGGTCCCATCCGCCAGATAAACCGGGGCATTTCCCGTCTCGGCGAGGGCGATTTTGCCTCGCCCGTCGAAGTCGGCGGACCGGACGACCTGCGGTTTCTGGGCACCCGTCTGGATTGGCTGCGGCAGCGCCTCGATGCGGTGGAAAAAGATAAGAGAAAATTTATTTCCCATGTTTCCCACGAACTGAAAACGCCGTTGGCTTCGATTCGCGAAGGGACGGAATTGCTGGCCGAAGAAGAGGTCGGCCCTCTCAACGACCAGCAACGGGAGATTGCCTTGATTCTGCGGAAAAACGGTCGCCAGCTGCACAAGCTGATCGACGATCTGCTTGGTTTCAGCCGCATGCAGGCCAGGATATCGCCGTTTCGTGGCGGCGCCGTCCCAATGGTGCCGCTTATCAAAGGCATTGCCGCATCCCAGAGGCCGGCGATACTCAAGAAAAATCTCGATCTGAAACTGGATATGGAGGATTTGACGCTGTTCGGGGATCGGGAACGCCTGCGCAACCTGGTGGATAATCTGTTGACCAATGCCGTCAAGTATACTCCCGTCGACGGGGTTGTCCGGATCATGCTTTGCAGGGAAGGTGACAAGGCCTTGCTGGAGGTGTCCGATTCGGGGCCGGGCATTCCCGCGGAGGAGCGGAAGAACATTTTCAAGCCGTTTTACCAGGGGAGCTCCCCCGTGCTCGGGCCTGTTCAGGGTACCGGTATTGGCCTGTCCATCGTGCAGGAATACGCGCGCGATCACGGGGCCAGTATCGAGGTTCTGGACAGCCCTTTGGGGGGCGCCTGTTTCAGGGTGAAACTGCCACTTGCGGAACAAGAGGGAGAATCATGAAGCCAACGGGTACGACCGGCTGTGTGCGAAGCATTGTCGCACTGCTGCTGCTGGCGTCGACGGCCGGCTGCGGCGTCTTTCCCCGCGTGACCTGGCCACAGTTGCCGAACGGGAGCATGACCGTCGAGACCGCGCTGGACGACTACCAAAAAGCCCAAACCCTGAGCCCCGCAAAGGCCGCCAGGGAGATGACGCGGTTGCGCCAGACCTACCGCCGCCACCCCGATGACGAAACCCTTTTCCAGCTGGTGGCCCTGGCGGTGCAGCCGGGGCGTTCTCAGGCGGATCGCCAGCTGGCACTTGAATTGCTGAGGGATTATCGCCGGCGGGAGCCGGGCGATCAGCGGCTGCTGGTTCTAGCCTCGATGCTGGAAGGCCGGCTTGCGGAACAGCTGCAGCTGACCTCAGAGCGCGACAGGGCCCGCCAGCAGGCCCAGGATCTGGAAACCCGCGGTCGGGAGCTGGAGATCAAAAATCGCGAACTCCAGGAAAAACTCCGGGCTCTGGAAAATATCGAAAAAATTCTGCGCCAGCGCGAATCCGAGCGTTAGCTTTTCGCCGGCGACCTTCGAGGATACCAATGAAAGAAGACAAGCAACGTCTGTTGTTGGTGGATGACGACACCGATTTGCTGCGCCTGTTGTCGATTCGCCTGCGAGGCGCCGATTACGAGGTGCACATTGCAGAAAGCGGCGAGGAGGCTCTGGCCAAAATACCGGTATTGCGTCCCGATCTGGTGATTACCGATTTGCGCATGGCGGGGATGGACGGCATGTCCCTGTTTGACGCCATTCGCGGCCGCCAGGCGTCCTTGCCGGTGATCATCCTGACCGCGCACGGCTCCATTCCCGATGCGGTCGATGCGACCCGACGCGGCGTGTTCAGCTTTCTTACCAAGCCTTTGGACAGCAAGGTGCTGCTGGAGGAAATCCGGCGCGCCCTGCGCATTTCGGGAGCCCCTCCGGAAGCGCAAGGGGCACACGGAGAGTCCTGGCGTAGCGAAATCATTACCAAAAGTCCGCTCATGGAAGACCTTCTGAGCAAGGCGAGACTGGCCGCGCAAAGCGAAGCGGCTGTGCTGGTCCGAGGCGAGAGCGGTACCGGCAAGGAGTTGATCGCCCGCGCCATTCACAAGGCCAGCGTCCGGGCCGCAAAGCCTTTTGTCGCCGTCAATTGCGGGGCCATTCCCGATACCCTGCTCGAATCGGAACTGTTCGGTCACACCAAAGGAGCCTTTACTGGCGCCATGAAGGATTATCCGGGGCTGTTCCGCTCGGCGGAAGGTGGCACCCTGTTCCTCGATGAGATCGGGGACATGCCCCTGTCATTGCAGGTCAAGCTGCTGCGGGTGCTGCAGGAAAAACAGATGCGGCCGGTCGGTTCGGTGGCCACCACCTCCGTCGACGTCCGGATCATCAGTGCGACCCACCGCAATCTCGAAGAAGAAATAGCCAGCGAGCGTTTTCGCGAGGACCTTTACTACCGTCTCAATGTGGTTTCCCTCGAATTGCCCAACCTTGCCGAACGGCGTGAGGACATACCGCTTCTGGCCAATCATTTTCTGCAAAAATTCGCTGTTCGCAGTGGAAAAAAAGTTACCGGTTTCGCGCCGGAGGCGATGGAGGCGCTGATTTCGGCGTCCTGGCCGGGCAATGTGCGGCAATTGATCAACGTGGTCGAGCAGGGGTTGGCTCTGAGTACCACTTCGCTGATTTCGGCTTCGCTGGTGGCTGATGCCATCCATGAAAATATCGAAAAAATTCCTGCCTTCAGTGAAGCCCGCCGCCAGTTCGAGCAGGACTACCTGGTCAGGCTCATGCAATTCACCCGTGGCAATGTCGCTCACGCGGCACGGTTGGCCGGCCGCAATCGCACCGAATTTTATAAATTGCTGGGACGACATCATGTCGTGCCGAGTCTTTTCAAGAACCAGTGATCTTTTCCTGTTTCCTTCCGGCGACATGATCCGCCCGACGGCTTCGGCACGTTGCTATCCCGGCGCACTTCATTCCACCGCGAAAATCCCGAGGATTTCCCTGCCAATCGTGTCGTCAAAGGACGACGATTTAGCCCCCGCGCCCCGCCTGCCTGGTCCGCCGCCTAACCCCGCCAAAAGATCATTCAAGTTTGCGGGATGTCAAAGGGGGGGCGGCTGGCATCGTTGCTTCATGAATGCTTTTTCCGTCCTTGTCCTTGCTCCGTTGCCATGTTAAAAAAACAGCAAAGGACAACGCCGCACCGCGGCATCTTTCCGGCATGGAGGACGGTATGCTCGACTTGAGGATAGACAGCGACAAGTGCACCCGCTGCGAACAGTGTGTTCGCGATTGCCCGTTGAATGTTTTGGCCATGGGGGAGGGGGTACCCTGCGTTGGTGAAGACAAAGAGGAGAAATGCATCGAATGTCAGCACTGTCTGGCGGTCTGTCCGACCGGCGCTCTGGGGATATTGGGCCTGAAGCCGGAAGCCAGCCTGCCGCTGGCCGGGAATTTCCCCTCGGCAGCGCAGATGGAAACCCTTATCAAGGGGCGGCGCTCCATCCGGCGCTTCAAACATGAGCCGGTCGATGCACAAACTGTCGACGAGCTGCTCCGAATCGCCACCCACGCACCCACCGGCGTCAATTCCCGCAAGGTTCTGTTTACGGTGATCGAGGACCAGCAGACCATGGAGCAGGTCAAGCACGCGACCATGGAAGGCATCCGGACACTGGTCGCGGAAGAGCGGCTGCCCAAGGGCAAGGAATTCTACGGTGGCATTCTGCGGGCCTGGGACAAAGGCGCGGATATCCTTTTCCGCAAGGCTCCCCACCTGTTGATCGTGTCCGTCGACGCCAAGGCGCCGACACCGATGGCGGATGGTTTCATCGCCATGACCACCTTCGAAATGATGGCAGCGACCATGGGTCTGGGCACCCTTTGGGACGGCCTGGCCAAGTGGGCCATGGTCGATATGCTTCCGGATCTCGGCATCCGGCTCGGCATTCCCGAATCTCACCAGATTGTGTATGTCATGTTGTTCGGCAAGCCGGCGGTGACCTACCATCGTACCGTGCAGCGTGACGCGGATCTCAAGGTCAACCGTGTGATCTGGGACAAACAGTAGCGCATAACACGATCAATTGCCCGTTTGACAAAAGGCCCCGTCTACCGACGGGGCCTTGCTGCTAATCCCGCACCGAGAGAATAAATTTGCGCGCCACATAGACAACGCTGCCCGGCATGACAACCGGAATGAACCGGTTCGGCCTGTTGAGGTAATCGCTTACCCGGCTGCGGTGCTGCGGGAGATCGACGAAAATGTCGCCGGTGATTTCCTGTCCGCAAAGGGTGGTGATCCCGACGTGGTACCTTTTCCCCAAAGTCATCAGTTCGTGCAGTTCTTCCGCTGAAGGTGTCGTGGCCCGGACAATGTTGGCGACATTCAGGTGGAGAGTCCCGGCGGCGGTTTTTACCGGCAGAAAAGTTTCTCTTCCGTTCAGCAGTTCGCCGACGCGCTGCGGGCCAGGCCGGCGGGCTTCGTAAAGACTGAGAAAAACCTCTCCCTCCAATCCGGAACCGTTGGCCAGGGTAAAGAACACCGGCCTGCGGTTCTTGGCGATTTTTTGATCGTCCATGCCTGCTCCTGTTGGGTTTGCTACTGAAACAAAGCCTTGTTGGCCGCGAACTTCTGCGCCTCTTCCCGGGTGATTTTTCCCGCGTTCAGCAGGTCCTGGATGGCCTGATCCATGAGCTGCATGCCCTGATTTTTGCCGGTCTGGATCACCGAGGGTATCTGGAAGGTCTTGCCTTCGCGAATCAGGTTGGAGACCGCAGGGGTCACCGAAAGGATTTCGAGGGCGGCGCAGCGTTTGCCGTCCACCGTCCGCAGCAGTTGCTGGGCGATGACCCCCTTGAGAGACTCGCCGAGCATGGTGCGGACCTGTTCCTGCTGGTTGGTGGGGAACACGTTGATGATGCGATCCACGGTTTTGGCGGCGCTGCTGGTATGCAGGGTGCCGAACACCAGATGCCCGGTCTCGGCGGCGGTGATGGCCAGCTCGATGGTTTCCAGATCGCGCATCTCCCCGACCAGAATCAAATCGGGATCTTCCCTCAGTGCCGCCTTGAGGGCTGCTGCGAAGGAGCGGGTGTGCCGGCCCACTTCGCGCTGATTGATCAGGCTCTGCTGGCTGAGATGCACGAACTCGATGGGGTCCTCCACAGTCAGGATGTGATCCTTGCGGGTTTTGTTGACGTGGTCGATCATGGCTGCCAGCGTGGTTGACTTGCCGCTGCCGGTCGGCCCGGTGACCAGCACCAAACCTTTTTTGAAGCGGGTCAGATTGAGCACGGTCGGCGGCAAACCGAGTTGTTCGGCGCTGAGGATTTCCGCAGGGATGAGGCGGAACACTGCGCTGATGCCGAGCCGCCCCATGAAGATATTGGCGCGAAAACGCGATTTCAGCTCCGCGACCTCATAGGCGAAGTCAAGATCGCGGGTATTCTCATAGGTTTTGCGTTGTGTTTCGCTCATGATCTCGTACAGCAGGGCCTTGTTCTGCTCGTGACCGAGGGCCTGGCTCATGATCGGCTCCAAATCACCCGATCGGCGTATGAGCGGCGGATTTCCTGCTGAAAGATGCAGGTCGGAGCCTCCCTTGTCTTTCAAAATTTTGAACAGAGAATCGATTTTTGCCATGATTTTGTCCCCAGTGGCCCTGTTTCGTCAGGGCAGCTCGTGTTCATCCGGTAACCGCGGATGGATACAGCGCAGGTTTTGTATGGGAAAAGAGTTGTTTCCGGGTGAAACCCAGCTGAAAAGTGTTGATCCAGATCCCGGCAACATTGCATGTTGCGTGCCTCTGCGGCCGGATATGGCGCTTGCCTGTTTTTTTTCGCGCGGGGTGGGATGGTGCGGGTGCACAGGGGTAATGGACAAAAAAAAGCGCGTTGTCCTGGAGGTGGAGGCAACGCGCAAAAGATGGAGGTTTTAAACCGTGTGTTGTATCGCTCTGCGGAGCGTTTTGTCTATGGTTGGACTATACCTGCCCGGCCTCGAATCCACCACGTGGCTTTCCGTAAAAATGGCGGGACGTTTACCCCTTTTTGACTGTTCAAATGCACAGTCGGAAAGGGTGGTCGATGGGCATCAGATTCTGACGACCTCCACCATGTAACCGTCCGGATCCTTTAGAAAGTAGAATTTGGGTTCGCCACCTGCCAGTCCTTTGAGGGGCCCGGGGGTAAAGCCCAGCGCCTCATGCTGCCTGTGAGATGCCAGCAGGTCCTTGACCCCTACCGCCAGGTGGGAATAGCCGTCGCCGGCCTGATAGGGGCTGGTGCGGTCGTGAT